>DATDIH010000334.1:0-31457 GCA_036521155.1 Streptosporangiaceae bacterium | reverse complement strand
ATGCTAGCTGGACATGCCAGGACGAGCACTAATGGCCTCGGAGGCGAGCACGGACTTCAGAGCGGCTAGGTAACTCCGGGCACCGGCCGGATTGCCGGCCCGGAGGTCATGAGCCGCGTAGCCGATGAGCATCCGGAGCTGACCGAGGGCGAGCCGCCGCCCGCGGTCGTTCCAGAACGGCGCGGGCCCGTAGCCGGCTGCCAGGGCCGCACGGTCTCCCTCAGGCCAGCTCCAGCACAGCACCTCCAGATCGTCCAGCGGGCGGCCGCCGCAAGCATCGCTGAAGTCGATCAGCCCGGTCACGGTCACCGCTGCGTCCTCACCCGTGGTGACGAAGATATGGCTGGGATACAGTTCACCGTGGCACAGCACCGCCGGGCCGTCCCCCCGTGCCGCCACCGCTTCGGGAAGCAGGCACTCCGCCTGCCGGGCCTCCGCGGGCGTCAGTCCCGCCCCGGCCAGCACGCGCAGGTTATCCAGCCGGTTCGCCAGGTCGGCCGCCTGCAGGATGGCACAGTCGGCGAACTCGAAGCTCCCATCGGCGTGGCGGCGGTAAAACCCGCCGACCTGCACCGAGTGCAGCCGGGCGATGACCTGACCGCAGGACCGGGCCACAGCCGAACGCTGGCCGGCCAACATTCCCGGCAGCGCCGCTCTCAGGGCCCGGCCTGACGCCGCCGTCTGCACCATGACCATCCGCTGACCTGCCGTGGTGTCCACGGCCCCCAGCCACAAGACCTCCGGCACCGGGACCCCCGCCTGGCGGGCCCGGGCCAGAAACCATGCCTCCTGGTCCAGGCCATTGCCCTCATCGGCCTCACCCCGGATCACCAGCCTGGTACCCGAGGCGGTCACCACCTCATGAACCTCCCGGCCGCGGCCGCTCTCCCGGTTCCTCCCGCATGCAGCAAGCCTTTCACCGCACGCCTGCCTGGCCAGCCAGGACAGTACATCCCAGCTGAAGTACCCGCTGTCGGGCCGGGGTCGCGACCTGCTCACACGGTAATCATGGCCACGCTTACCGCACCCGCACCACCGTATTTCCGCAGCCGATAGAGAGCGGCACGCCGATGAGGACCCGCTGACCGGGCGGCTGGCAACGAGCTGAAATGACGCCGATACCCAACAACAGCTGCCAAGAAATTAACGACTCAGGACACTAACGGGCTTTGGGTGATAGCGGCAGGTTTCGCACAGAAATCCCGGCGGACCGGTACGCGCCTAACCGGACCCGGCCGGGCCGGTGGCGGGTTTGGTGGCGGCGGTGGGGTTGAGGGGTGGGCCGGAGGGGAGCAGGTCGAGGATCCCGGCGGGCAGGGCGGTGGCCTGGGTGGTCAGGTTGTAGCCGAGGACGGCGGCGACGCGCTGGGCGGGGAGGGCGTAGCGGGTGGCGCCGGTGAGCAGGAAGTACGACGTGATTCCGGTGCGGCTGGGGCCGGGGGCCGCCCCGATGAGGGCGCCGTGGGCGGGGGGCAGCCAGACCTGGGCCAGGGCGGCCGGTGAGCTGGCCCCGGTCGGGGTGGCGCCGGCGGGGACGGTGGCGCCGGTGACGATCCGCGGTTGCAGGTCGGGTGGGTAGGTGACGCACACATCCGAGGTCACCGCGGACAGCGTGGGCACGGTGGCGGGCAGGCCGTGCCGCGGGATGGCCGTGCCGGACAGGTCGGCGGTGGCCGCCGACGGGGTGACGGGCCGCTCGGCCGGGGCCCCGGGTTCGCGTTCCAGCAGCTGAGCCTGGGTGCCGTCGATCTGGGCCAGCTTGCCGTCGGCCAGCAGCACGTAGTACTGGGCCACGGCACCGCCCGCGCCGGCCTGGGCGAAGATCTGGCCCACGGTGGCCTCGGTACCGTCCGGGCCGGTGACCGTGCTGCCCTGCCCGTCGATCCGGGGGGCCGCGAAGTCCGGACCCTGCGGCAGCGCGTTCAGCCAGGCCAGGGGGACGGCCTGGACCCGCATGGCCGGGAACAGCGTCTGCGCGATCTGGGGCTCGATGGCCAGGCGCTGGCCGTTCCACAGCACCCAGACGTCCCCCTGGCCGGTGGTGACCAACGCGGCCGAAGCCGGGCCGAGCGCGGTGCCGCCCACCGTGTGGCCGCCGACCAGGGTGGTGCCGCCAGACGCGGCGCACACCGCCCACGGGCCGGTCACCAGGTTGGCCGGGGCCGGGAGATCCTGGGGCAGCCCGGGCACGCCGATGGTGGGGCCGAGGGAGTAGTGGGCCAGCCCGGCCGGGCTGGCTTCGACCCGGCGGACCTGATCCGAGTCCAGGGCCAGCAGGGCCGACGGGAAGTTCAGAGCCGGGCACAGTCTGCCGTGGTCGCACGGGACGTAAGCGGTGCCGCTGTTGCTGTCGATGACCAGCGTGCCCGCCTTGGTCAAATTGCTCGCGCTGGCGGGCGCGATCAGGCCCAGCACCGCGAACACGGCCGCGGCGATCGCCCCGACCAGCAGGCTGGAGACCAGGCCGGTGTTCAGCCGGCGCAGCGGCTGGTGGGGCGAGTCGGGCTCGCCGCTGATCAGGGCCAGCGCCGAGCGCTGGGTCATCAGCCGGTGCGCCTGCAGCAGGTCCTTGTGGGTCGGCACGGCTCCCCGCCTATCCGCCGAGGCCGTGCAGCAGGCCGAAGATCCCGGCCACCCCGAGGGCCAGTGGGACCAGGCTGATGATCAGCAGCGTGTCGGTGACGTCGGCGGCCCGGCTCCAGAACGGCGACGGCCGGTGGCCCGGCAGCCAGACACCGGTCCCGGCCACCAGCGCGGCCGCGGCCACCAGGGCCAGCAGGACCGGAGCGGCCGCGGGCCGCGCTGCCCCAGCTGAGGACGCCCCAGCCAGCGTCACCGCCAGCCAGATCAGGGCGCCGTAGCCGGGGATCATCAGCCACAGTCGCTGGGCCCGCCCGCGGAACAGCCGGGCCCGCAGCAGCAGGGCGCAGGCCAGGGCGGCGGTCAGCACCGGGGCCAGGCCGCCGTGGCTCAGCCCGAGCACGACCGCGGCCCCGCCGCTCAGCAGGCCCAGGCCGGAAACCATGCCGGTCACGACCTGGTCCGCGGACCGGGCCCGGACCGGCAGGTCGATCGGCTGGGTGTCGCCGTCCTGGTAGCGGCCGGACCCGGACGGGGGTTCGTCGCGCAGGTCGTCGGCGGTGGCCGGGACGGGCGGCAGCGGCAGCCGGGCCAGCCGGAACGCCACCGCCGGGAACAGCGGGGTCAGGGCCAAAGCCGGCGCCACCACCAGGCCAGCCGCGCCCGCGGCGGTCAGGCCGGGCCACAGCCAGGCCAGCGCGGCGGCCACGGCGCCGAACCCGCCGGCCACCGCGACCCCGGCGAATACCGCCAGCCCGTGGGCGACCGCGATGGCGGCGATCAGCGCGGCCACGGTCAGCAGCACGAAACCAGCCAGCACGGCCACGGCGCTGACGTGGCTCAGCGGGTGGGCCCGTAGTGGCGCCAGCACCCCGGCCGCGAACGCGAACGGCAGCGCGGTGTAGCCGAGCACCGCCCCGGCCCCGGCGTCACCCGCGGCCCGGGAGGTGGCGGCGCCCGCGGCCAGCAAGAGCACGGCCAGCAGGCCGGCGGCCAGGGCGGGCCCGGTCCACGGCGGCCCGGACCGGAGCAGGATCACCGCCCCGGCGGCCAGCGCGGCGGCGGCCGCGGCCAGGGCCACGCGGCGGCCGTCCGCCGGGCTCCAGCGACCGGGCCCGTCGTGCACCCCGGCGATCTCGTCGGCGATGTCGTCGGAGACCACCGGGGGCAGCGCGTGGCGCCACGGCCGCAGGTACAGCAGCTCACCGTCGGCCAGCCCGGCCTGAGCGGGAGTGGCCGGTGGCTCGAACGGCGGCTCACCCAGCCGCTGCAAGGCCCAGCCTTCGGGGGCTTCGGCTACTGCCGCGCGGTCCAGGCCGGCGTACAGGGCGATGCCCGGGAACAGGTCGGCGAACGGCATGTGGGCGGGAAGGGCCAGGTCAACCCGCTTGCGCGGGCTGACCACGGTCACCCGGTACAGCTCCGGGGCCACAGCTTGGGTCATGCGCACTCCCCGTTAGTTGTCTTCCGGATTGAACGGAACGGCCCCCGCGAACGGTTCATTAGGAGAGGAGAAAGGGGCCGGCATGGTGATGACCGCCGGGGAAGACGCCAGCACGGCTGTTGGCGCGCCCGCTCCGGAGCTGCCGCGGGGCGAGATCCAGCTGGAGTCCCCGCCGGAGCTGCCGGAGGTGACGCCGGACGGGATGGGCCAGGCCCTGATGTACCTGCCGATGGGCGCGATGACCATCGGCATGGTCGCGGTCATCGCCGGCGGCCACGCCAGCCCGGTGCTGTTCATCGGCAGCGGGGCCATGGCGGTGGGCATGGCCGGGATGATGGTCGGCCAGCTCGTCCGCGGTCGCGGCGACCGCAAGGTCAAGATCAATGGGCAGCGGCGCGACTACCTGCGTTACCTCAGCCAACTCCGGCGCCGGGTCCGCCGCGCCGCCGAGCAGCAGCGGCGGGCCCTGGAGTACCGCGGGCCCGACCCGCGGTCGCTGCCGTCGCTGGTCGCGGCGGGCGCTGGTCAGGTGTGGCAGCGGACCCCGGGCGGCGAGGGCTTCGGCTGCGCCCGGTTCGCGACCGGCACCCAGGCCCTGGCCGTGCGGCTGGTCCCCCCGGACTCCAAGCCGATCGAAGACCTCGACCCGCTGTGCGCGGGGGCGCTGCGCCGGTTCATCCGGGCCCAGAGCCAGGTGCCCGCGCTGCCGGTCGAAGTGTCGCTGCGGTCGGTGACCCGGATCGTGCTGACCGGCGACCGCGCGGCCGCCCCGGCATTGGCGCGCGCGCTGATCGCCCAGCTGGCGGTGTCCCACTCCCCCGCCGACGTCCGCATCAGCGTGTGCGCGCCCGCCGACCGGATCCAGCGCTGGGAATGGGTCAAGTGGCTGCCGCACAACCGGCACCCCACCGAGCAGGACGCGGCCGGGCCGGTGCGGCTGATGAGCCCGTCGCTGGGCGGCCTGGCCCCGATGCTGGGCCTGCGGGACCGGCCCCGGTTCCCGGCGCCGGCGGCCCGGGACGCGTCCGGGCCGGGGTCGCTGCCGCTGCACGTGGTGGTGACGGACGGGGCGGCCCGGGAACCCGGCGCCGACCTGGCCGGGATCGACGGGGTGGTGGTCATCGACCTCGGCCCGGACGGCGGCGAGCAGACCGCCGGGCCGGGCACGCTGACCTTGGACGTGGCGTGGGACGCGGTGCACCGGGTGAGCCGGGACGGGTCGGCCGACGCCTGCATCGGGCAGCCCGACCTGCTGTCCCGGCCGGAGGCCGAGGCGCTGGCCCGGCAGCTGGCCCCGCTGCGGCCCGCGGACGCGGGCGGCCCGGCCGACGACGCGCTGGCCGCCGACACCACCCTGACCGACCTGCTCGGGGCGACCAGCCTGCGTGAGCTGGACGTGGCCGGACTGCGCCGGGGCCGGGCCCCGCGAGACCGGCTGCGGGTGCCGATCGGCGTGGACGCCGACGGTCAGCCGGTCGAGCTCGACCTCAAGGAGTCGGCCGAGGGCGGAATGGGCCCGCACGGCCTGGTCGTCGGGGCCACCGGGTCCGGCAAGTCCGAGCTGCTGCGGACGCTGGTGCTGGGGCTGGCCCTGACCCACTCGGCGCAGGACCTGAACTTCGTGCTGGTCGACTTCAAGGGCGGCGCGACGTTCCTGGGCCTGGACCGGCTGCCGCACACCTCGGCAGTGATCACCAACCTGGCCGACGAGCTGCCGCTGGTGGACCGGATGCGGGACGCGTTGCAGGGTGAGGTCGTCCGCCGCCAGGAACTGCTGCGGGCGGCCGGTAACTTCGCCTCGCTGCGGGACTACAGCGCGGCCCGGGCCCAGGGCGGGGACCAGTCGGCAGTACTCCCGCCGGTGCCGAGCCTGTTCGTGGTGCTGGACGAGTTCTCCGAGCTGCTGGCGGCCAAGCCGGAGCTGATCGACCTGTTCGTGACGATCGGGCGGGTCGGCCGGTCGCTCGGCGTGCACCTGCTGCTGGCCTCGCAGCGGCTGGAGGAAGGCCGCCTGCGCGGGCTGGACACCCAGCTCTCGTACCGGATCGGGCTGCGCACGTTCTCGGCCCCGGAGTCCCGGATCGTGCTCGGGGTGCCGGACGCCTACGAACTGCCGTCACGCCCCGGCCACGCCTACCTCAGGGCCGACACCAGCGAGCTGATCCGGTTCAAGGCGGCCTACAGTTCGGGCCCGGTCGCGGGCGCCGGGTCACCGGCTGACCAACCGGGTGGCCGGCCCGGGCCGCGGGTCAAGCCGCGGGTCAAGCCGCGGGTCGCGCACTTCGGGCCCGGCTATGTGGCACCACGGTTTGAGGAAGCTCCGGTGGCCGCTGAGACTGCTGGGTCTGATGAAGCGCTCGTTGTTGGTGGGGCGGAGGCGCATGGGCCGCGGGAGACGGGCCAGACCCTGCTGGACGCGGTGGTGGACCAGCTGTGCGGGCCCGGGCCGGCCGCGCACCGGATCTGGCTGCCGCCGCTGGACGAGCCGCCCACCCTGGACCAGCTGCTGGACCAGTCCGGTCGGGCGGAGCAGCCGCCGTTGCAGGCCGTGCTGGGGATCGTGGACCGGCCGTTCGAGCAGCGCCGGGAACCTTTGCGGGTGGACCTGGCCGGCAGCGCGGGCCACGTCGCGGTGGCGGGCGCCCCGCGCAGCGGCAAGTCCACCGTGCTGCTGTCATTGATCGGCTCACTGGCGCTGACCTACTCCCCGGCCCAGGCCCAGCTCTATCTGCTGGACTTCGGCGGCGGGTCGCTGGGCACGCTGGCCGGGTTGCCGCACGTGGGCGGGGTGGCCAGCCGGCTCCAGGGCGACCGGGTCCGGCGCACCGTGGCCGAGGTCCGCACCCTGCTCGAGCAGCGCGAGCGGGAGTTCAGCGAGCGCGGCATCGACTCGATCGCCACCTACCGCGCGCTGCGGGCCGACGGCGCGATCGCCGGGGACGGGTTCGGTGACGTGTTCCTGGTCGTCGACGGCTGGCTCACCCTGCGCCAGGACTACGAGGAACTCGAGCAGGCCGTCACCGCGCTGGCCGCCCGGGGCCTGGGCTACGGCATCCACCTGGTGGCCGCGACCAACAAGTGGTCGGAATTCCGCCCGGCCGTGCGCGACCTGTTCGGCACCCGCCTGGAGCTGCGCCTGGGTGACCCGTACGAGTCCGAGATCGGCCGGGCCGCGGCCCGGAACGTGCCCTCCAGCGCACCCGGGCGCGGGCTGACCCGGGACGGCCTGCACTTCCTGGCCGCCATGCCCCGGGTGGACGGCCGGACGACCGCGGCCGGCCTGCCCGAAGCCATCCGCGAACTGGTGGCGCAGGCGGCTGCGGCCTGGCCCGGCAGCGCCGCCCCGCCGGTCCGGATGCTCCCCGACGTGCTCCCGGCCGCCGGGCTCCCGTCCCCGGCCGCGACCGGGTCGCGGGTGCCGTTCGGCATCGACGAGAGCGCGCTGGCCCCGGTCTTCCTGGACTTCGGCACCGACCCGCACTTCCTGGTCCTGGGTGACACCGAGTGCGGCAAGTCAAACCTGCTGCGCCTGGTCACCGCGGGCATCGCGGCCCGGTTCACCCCGGACCAGGCCAAGATCATCTTCCTGGACTACCGGCGCGCGCTGCTGGAATCGGCCCAGGTGCCGCACCAGATCGGCTACGCCACATCCTCGGTGGCCGCCACCACCCTGCTGGACGAGGTGCGCGGCGCGCTCAGCACCCGGCTGCCGCCGCCCGACCTGACCCCCGATCAGCTCCGGTCCCGCTCCTGGTGGCACGGCTCGGACCTGTTCGTCATCGTCGACGACTACGACCTGGTGGCCGGTTCGGCCAACCCGCTGCTCCCCTTGGCTGAGTTCCTGCCCCAGGCCCGGGACGTCGGCCTCCACGTCATCCTGGCCCGGTCGGCGGGCGGGGCCGGGCGGGCGATGTTCGACCCCGTGATCCAGCGCCTGCGCGAGATGGGCTCCCCCGGCCTGATCATGTCGGGCAGCAAGGACGAAGGTGCCCTGCTGGCTGGCGTTCGGGCCGCGCCCCAGCCCTGCGGCCGTGGTTTCCTGGTCACCCGGCGCCACGGTTCGCGCCTGGTCCAGGTGGCCGTGGCCGCCGACGCCGACGCCGACGAGGAGCCCAACCCCGACGACCACCCCTCCGGCCAGTACCCCGTCATCGCCTGAGGCCCTGAGGGCTGCTGTGGCGGTAAGGGCGTAGATGGTCTGGTGGGACCGGCTGGAAGCGTCGGGTGGGTCCCCGTTACGGCTGGGGGCCGGGGCGCCAGTGGCGGCGGCGGCCGGCCGGGATGACGATCGCGGCCGCGATGACCAGGGCCGCGACGCCGCCAGCCCCGGCTGCGACGGGGAGGGCGATGGACGCGGCGGCCCGGTCGGGGCGGGGGGCCCGGTTGATCTGGACCTGGCCCGCGGGCTGGGCGGCCGTCGCCGCGCCGGGGCTCGTGGCCGGGAGCACGGCGGTGACGGCTTGGACGGGGTTGATGAGGCCGTGGCCGGTGCCGGGGCCGGAGCCGCCGTCGGCGGTGGCTTCGATGCGGGCCACCACCTGGGACTGGGTCAGATCGGGGTGGGCCGCGCGGACCAGGGCGACCGTGCCGGACACGAAGGCGGTGGCGAAGCTGGTGCCGTTGCTGGCCGGGTTGTAAGCCTGGGGGAAGACGCCCGGGTACGCCGCGGTCACGCCCACGCCCGGGGCCGTGACGCTGACCGGGGTGTGGGTGTCGGAGAAGGTGGCCAGCGAACCGTCGGGGGCGACGGCGCCCACGGAGAGGACGCCGGGGTAGGCGGCCGGGAAGAACGGGCCGGAGCCGCTGCTGGAGCTGTCGTTGCCGGCGGCGGCCACTACGACCACGTTGCTGGCCTGGGCGAAGCTCACGGCCGAGGCCAGCTCCGGGGTGCTGACCGTGGTGGCCAGGGACAGGTTGATGACCTGGGCACCCGCGGCGACCGCGGCCCGGATGGCCTGGGCGGCCAGCGAGCCGGGGAAGCTGTCCGAGTTGGTGATCTTGATGGACAGGACGCGGGCGGCCGGGGCGACGCCGGTGAAGGAGACTCCCGGCGTCGGGGCGGCGGCGATGATGCTGGCCACCGAGGTGCCGTGACCCACACAGTCCGCGCCGGCCGGGACGCCCATCGGGGCCGGAGCCAGATTCAGACCTTCGGTAAATCTGGTTCCGAACTGCGGGTTGGCGTCCACCCCGCTGTCGACCACGGCCACCGTCACCCCGGCGCCCCGGGTGAGCGGCCAGACACTGGTGAAGCCGAGGGCTTGCTGGGCCCAGGGAACCGATTTCGGGGCGGCGACACCGCGGGTGCCGGGGCAGTCGCCCACCGGGCCGGGCAGGCTGGCTCCGGGATCGGTCGCAGCCAGGGCCGGGGCGGCCAGCCCGAGCGTGAGGCCCAGGGCCAGTGCGAGCAGCCCGCCCGCTCGCAGGCTCGTTCCCCGTCTCATACCTAGGACTACGTATCTGCCCGGCGCTGGTTCGGGAAGCTACTGCACGATCCACTGGCGGCCGTCGATCTGTTCACGGACCGCGTCCAGGTGGCCGGCGTGGGTGGCGGTCTCCTTGATCACCCACAGCATCACGGTGCGCAGGTCCGGGAAGCTGACCCCCCACTGCTGCCACTGCGGGTCGGGCTGGCGGGGCGGCTGGTCCAGCGAGTCCCTGGCGATGATCGCGTCGGCGTGGGCGATCTCGTCCCGGTACAGGTCGAACACGTCCTCGGCCGACTCGTCCGGCCCGAGCTGGAAGTCGGCACCCGGGCCCTCGGGAAAGTAGTCCTGGGATTCGCCGTTGACCACGCAGCGGAACCAGTAGTGCTCGTCCGACAGGGCCAGGTGCTTGACCATGCCCAGGCAATTCCAGCCGGACGGCAGCACCGGCCGGCGCAGCTGGTCCTCGTTCAGCCCGTCCAGGATGCCGAGAACATGCTGGCGCTGCTCGTCGAGGAAACGCTGCAGCACGGCCGTCTCATCGTTCATGGTGCTCCGGACTGGAGCGGCCCCGGCTTCTCATCGGTGAGGCGCTGGAGGATCTCGCGGCCGATGGGCAGGGCCGCGGTGGCGGCCGGGGACGGGGCGTTGAGCACGTGCAGCACCGCGCCCGGGCCCTGGCCCTGCTCCGCGAACAGGAAGTCATCCAGCAGGGTGCCATCAGGCCGGACCGCCTGGGCCCGGACCCCGGCCCCGGCCGGGACCAGGTCCTGGGCCCGGACCCCGGGCAGCATCCGCTGGATCTGCCGGACCATGGCCCGCTTGGACAGCGATCGGCTCACCTCCCCCAGGCCGTAACGCCAGTGCTGGCGGGCCACCTTGACCATGCCGGGATAGGCCAGCGACCGGGCCAGCTCGCGGGGGCGGACCGTGCCCCAGGAGTAGCCTTCGCGGGCCAGGGCCAGCACCGCGTTCGGGCCCGCGTGCACGTGCCCGTCCACCCCGCGGGTGGCGTGCACGCCCAGGAACGGGAAGGCCGGGTCGGGCACCGGGTAGATCAGGCCCCGGACCAGGTCGGCGGCGGGCCCGGTCAGGCCGGAGTACTCACCGCGGAACGGGATGATCCGGACTCCCGGGTCGGCGCCGGACGCCACCGCCAGCTCGTCGCTGTGCAGGCCGCCGCAGACCACGGCCTGGCCGGCCAGCAGCTCGCCCTGGTCGGTTTCCATCACCACCTCACCCGCGTGCCGGATGGCGCGGTGCACGGTGCGGCCGAGGTGGATCTCCCCGCCGGCCTTGACGATCAGCTCGCCGAGCTTCTCGGCCACGGCCCGGTAGTCACAGATGCCGGTGGACGGCACCCACAAGGCGGCGATGCCGCGCACGTGCGGTTCGTGCTCGCGCATGCCCGCCGGGTCCAGGCGGTGATTGGCCACCCCGTTGGCGTGGCCGCGGCGTTCCAGTTCGGCCATGCGCGGCAGTTCTTCGGGTTCGGTGGCCACCACCAGCTTGCCGCAGACCCGGTGCGGCAGGTCGTGCTCGCGGCAGAACGCCACCGTCTCGGCGCAGCCGGCCGGGGCGAGCCGGGCCTTGAGGCCACCGGGCGCGTAGTACAGGCCGGAGTGGATCACGTTGGAGTTGCGGCCGGTCTGGTGGCGGGCCAGGTGCGGCTCGCGTTCGACCACCGCGACGCTGCGTCCGGTTCTGGTCACCGCGTGAGCCGTGGCCAGGCCGACGATGCCCCCGCCCACCACCACGACGTCGTATTTCCCCGTTGCTCCCACGGGCACCATTATGCGGCCGGGCGCCCCCGCGGACGGGCCCGGCCGCACGTGGCGAGCGGTCAGTGGCTGGTGGACAGCGGGTTGGGCTCCTGGCGCTGGTAGAAGCGGCTGGCCTGCGGGGTGAAGATCAGCACCAGCGCGGTCAGGGCGGCCGCGCACTGGGCCAGGTCGATAACCGCCGCCACCGGGGCGATCCGGAGCAGGCCGTCGGCCGCGGAGACGATGGCCAGCAAGATCATGAGGGCGGAGAAGGCGAAGTAGGAGAACCGGGCCAGGTCGTTGCCCCGGCTGTTGTACAGGGCCATCCACAGCCACAGCACCAGGAGGATCGGGGCCGCGATCCGGTCGGCGGTCAGCCGGCTGGCCAGCGCCTGCCAGTCGGCCGCGGTCGCGGCCGGGAGGGCGTGCCGGAACTCGTCCCGGACGATAAAGGTCCCGGCCGTCACGTAGAGAAGAGCCACGAACTCCAGGACCGCGCAGCCCAGCATGAGCCGGACGGCCACGACCAGGGCGCGCGGCTGGGTGCCCGGCGGGCGCAGCCGCATCCACAGCGCACCCTTGAGCAGGTCGGCGGTGGCGCCGCGCCCGGGCCGGGTCTGCCCGTCCTGGGCGCAGTCGAGCAGGACGGCCAGGACCTCTTCGGAGTTCTCGGCCCGGAACTTGCGCGGGTAGAAGGCCAGCAGGCGCCGGTACCGGCGCTCCAGGTCCGCTGATCGGTTCATGTGATCAACCCTCCGGCCAGCCCGGGGTTGAGGTGACCCGGGTTGAGGCGGCCCAGCGCCACGGAGGCGTTGGCCTGCAGCCGGGCGGCCTCAGCGGCCAGCCGCTGCCCACCCTCGGGGCTGAGCCGGTAATAACGGCGCAGCCGGTTGTCCACGATCTCCTCGCGGTCGACTTCGATCAGGCGATCGGCCCGCAGCCGGTCCAGGGCCGTGTACAAGGTCCCGGGCCGCAACTCGACGCGGCCGCCGGAGATCTCCTTGACGTCGGTGATGATGCCGTAGCCGTGCTGGCTGCCGTCGGCCAGTGCGGTCAGGATCAGGAACGTCGCTTCCTGCATCGCACGGTTGCTCATGTCTTCGTTATATATCGCTCAACTGACTATTGGAAGAAGAGCGGAGCATTTTTATTTACCGAAGGTTGCCGGCGCGGGTCCCGGCTCCCCCGCGGCGTCCCGGGGGCCAGGGCGGCTATGGGGTGTCGGCGGGATGGGGCCCGGCGGGCTGGGGGCCGGCGGCCTCGCGGCCGAGGAGGCGGGTGGGGAGGCGGGCCCCGGCCAGCAGCGAGACCATGCTGACGACCAGGGCGAAGCCGAAGGCCAGGGCCACGCCGGCCCGGTGGCCGATGCCGTCGGCCGAGCCGGCCACGATCGCGCCGCCGACGCCGGTGCCGACGGCCTGCCCCAGCACGTCGAGCAGTTGCAGGCCCGAGGTGGCCCGGCCCTCCTGGCCGGGCCCGGCCCGGTCCAGGGTGGTCACCGACAGCGGGGCGTAGGCCTGGCCCATGCCGAACCCGGCGATGGCCCAGGCCACGACGCCGAGCGCGGGCGGCACCGACGGCAGCAGGGTGACCGCCATCAGCACCAGCCCGGCGAACACCAGCACCTCGCCCAGCCGGACCAGGCGGCGCGGGCCGAGCCGGTTGATCCAGCGGGCCTGCACCCAGGCCCCGGCGGTCCAGGTCATGGTGGCCGCGGTCAGGGCCAGCGCCCCCAGGCCGGTGGGAGCGTGCCGCACGGTGGTGATGGCGTACGGGACGTAGGCGTCGCCGGCGAAGAAAGAACAGGTCAGCAGGCCCCGGCCGAGGATCGTGGCGGGCAGGCCGGAACGGGCGACCAGGGTGCCGGGCGGGGTCAGCCGGCGCAGCGACAAGACCAGGGCCAGGCCGCCCAGCAGCGTGCCCGCGATCAGCAGCGGCAGCCGGCCGGAACTGATCGAAGCCAGGGCCACCCCGGCCCCGGCCACCACGCCGAGCACCGGCAGGTACGGCAGTTCCGGGTGCCCCGCCGCGGTGGGCCGCGGCACCCGGCGCAACGCGAACACCGCCAGCAGGCCGGCCACGACCACCAGCGGCAGCAGGCCCAGGAACACCCAGCGCCAGCCCACCGCCGTCGCGACCAGGGCGGCGATGGCCGGGCCGATCAGGCCGGGGATGACCCAGGCGGTGGACAGCACCGCGAACATGCGCGGCCGGCAGCCGTCCGGGTAGCCGCGGGAGATGGCCACGTAGGCCACGGCGGGCACCACCCCGGCCCCGAGCCCCTGGACGGCCCGCCCGGCCACCAGCACGGCCATGGTGGGCGCGGTGCCGCCGATGACCAGCCCGGCGGCGAACAGGCCCAGGCCGCCCAGCATCGGGCGGCTCAGCGGGACCCGGTCGGCCAGCGTGCCCGCGACCACGATGCCGATCAGGCTGGACAGCATGAACGCGCTGAACACCCAGCCGTACAGGCGCAGGTCACCCAGGTCGCGGCTGACCACCGGCAGCACGGTGGCGATGGCGAGCGCCTCGAAGGCCACCAGCGTGACGGCCAGGACCAGGCCGACGGTCAACGGCCGGCGTTCGGGGGTCCAGATACCCCCAGTTCCTCCGGGCGGAGGCTCCGGGGGCGTCTGCGCGGCCCGTGCCGCCTGGTCCGTACTCACTCAGGGCAGCGTAAAACCTCAACCGCAGTTGACGTCAATCCGGTATCCCGTGGTTCAGCCGCCGTGGCTCCCCAGCCATGACAGTGAAGAGGCCACTATTTGTAGCCACAAATTTGTATTACAATGGTGGCGTGAGCGCTGCGGAGACACACAGCGTGGGCCTGCGGGACCTGCGCCACCACACCAGTGAGGTGCTGGCCCGGGTCCGGCACGGCGAAACCGTCGACGTGACCGAGCACGGGCACCTCATCGCCCGGATCGTTCCCGCCGGCAGGCGCGAACCAACCCCAGTTCTGTCACGCCTGGCTTCTTCCGGGCGGGCCACACTGGCCGAGCGGCCGGGCTACCGCCCACGCATGCGTCCGGGCGACGGGACCGACCGGCTCTCTGATGCCCTGAGCACGTTGCGGGATGAAGAGCGCTGGTGAGCCTCTACTACGCGGATACCTCGGCAGTGATCAAACTGCTGGCCGAAGAAAAGCACTCCATTGCCCTGGCCGCGTTCTACGACGAGCACACGGATGCCGAATGGGTGAGCTCGGCGCTGCTGAAAATCGAGCTCACCCGGGCGGTCACCCGGGTGATGCCCGTTCTGATGCCGGACGCACGAGATCTCCTAAGGGCGTTTTCCTATGTCTCGATCGACGATGACATCGTGGAGGCGGCGATGAACGAACCGGACCGGGGGTTGCGGTCGCTGGATGCCATCCACCTGGCGACCGCGCGAATCTTTGGCGATGAGCTGGACGCTCTCGTCAGCTACGACGACCGGTTGCTGCGAGCGGCGGGCGAGGCTGGACTGCCCACGGCCTCACCCCGGGATGGTGAACGCTAGTGAGTAGAGACATGCGGGTGGTGGTGGTGGGGGCGGACGCCTCGGTGGGGGTGGAGCGGGCCGGGGTGCCGGGGCCGGGGGCGGGGGAACTGCTGGTGGCCATGACGGCGGCCGGGATCTGCGGGTCGGATGTGCGCGCGGTGCAGGGGTTGCATCCGTTCGTGGGGCTCCCGTACCACCCGGGACACGAGGTGACCGGGACGGTGGTGGAAGGCGGGCCGGGGACCTCGACGCCGGAGGGGACGGCGGTGGTGGTCAACCCCGTGCTGTACTGCGGGGTCTGCACCCGCTGCCGGCAGGGCCAGGTCAACCTGTGCCGCCAGATGGCGGTGTACGGGTGCGGCACGCCGGCCGGGGGCATGGCCGAGTACTTTGTCGTGCCGGAGCAGAACGTGGTCGCGGTGCCGGACGGGATGACCCCGCGGCAGGCGGCGCTGGTCGAGCCGCTGTCCACCCCGGTGCACGCGGTGCGGCTGGCCGGGCCGGACCTGACCGGGCAGACCGTGGTCATCCTGGGCGCGGGCACGATCGGGCTGATGACGCTGGCCGTGGCCCGCCAGCACGGAGCCCGCCGGATCGTGGTGACCAACCGGTCGGCGGGCAAGCGGGAGCAGGCGCTCCGGCTGGGCGCGGACGCCGCCATCGACCCGCGCGAGCCCGGGGCCGGCCAGGCCATCGTGGCCGCGCTGGGCGGGGAACAGGCCGGCGTGGTGTTCGACTGCGTGGCCGTCCAGGACACCATGGACCAGGCCTTCGGTCTGGTGCTCAAGGGCGGCACGATCGTGGTCGTCGGGGTGCCGGCCGGCCCGGTCACAGTGCCCCTGCCCGACCTGCAGGACCGGCAGATCCGGGTCCAGGGCAGCGCGGTCTACCTGCCGGAGGACTACACCGAGTCGATCGCGCTGCTGACGGGCGGGGCGGTCCGGGCCGACGACCTGATCACGGCGCAGTATCCGCTGGACGAGGCGGCGGCGGCGTTCGAGGCGGCCGCGTCGGGGAAGCAGATCAAGGTGGTGCTCACCGCGCCGTAGCCGCCCCAGCGACGGGAGCCCCGGGCCCCGGGGCCACCGGGTCATCGCGCTGATCGACGACGCGGACCGCGGGGCCGGTGATGAGCCCGCCGGCCCCGCGTGACCGCCACCCGGGCCGGGGAGCCAGGGAACGACCTTCGATATCAATGAATGAAGGCTGGAAGGCCGGCTAGCCAGCCACTGGTCAGAGGGCCGTCTGCCAGGGAGCCGTGCCGCACTCCTGCTTGACCTGGCCCAGCGCGTTGATGATCTTCATCCCGTAGGTGCCGGAGTCGGGCTTCTGGTAGTTCGCGTAGTAGCTGTCCACGTTGCCGGCGATCGTCTTCTCGGCCTGCCTCAGAGTGGGCGTGATGCCCGACTCCGACTGGTCGTCGATGAAGACCCGGGCGTTTTTCTTCAGGTTGCTGGCCAGCTGGGCCTGGCGGGCCTCCTGCACGGTCAGCGTCCCGGTCGCCTTGGCCTTGGCCGCGTCACCCATGATCGAGTTCAGATCGTGGTTGATCGCGTCGCAGGCGGCGGTGCCGGTGGCCGGCCCGGTGCTGGCCTGCGCCGGGCCGGCGGCGCTGCCCGCGGTGCTGGGGGTGCTGGCCGCACTGGTGTGCGAGCCCCCGCTGCTGCTGCATCCGGCCACCGCCACGGCGGCCACGGCCATCGCGCCGATGGCCAGCCTCTTCCTCATTGTGTGTTCCCCCTCAGGGACGGCAGATATCTCGGTTGCCTATCTCGGTTGCCGACCCTAGCCGCTCCAGCACTATGCGTGACCACTCTTAAGCTTTCTGTACACATTCTCGGAGGTTGGGTACTCGGGCCTATATGTGGACGAGCCGAGGGCACCGGCTTAAACACGGACGCACGGGGTAAAACGGGACCGCCCAATCAAGGTAGACGTCAACGTAGACGGAGAGTCCTATGCGTCTGACCAGCTGGATTACTGGTCGATCCCGGGCTGCGGTAGCGGCGGTGGCCACGCTGTCACTCGGCGGTCTCGCGTTCGCGGCGACGGCGCCCGCGGGCGCCTCCACCACCAGCACCGCGGCGGCGGCCGCGACCACGGCGCCGCCCTACAGCTGCGCCCCCAACGGGCCCACCGGCAGCCAGACCGTGTACGGCACGTTCGGCGACGCCAGCGCGATCGGCTGGGCCGGCAACAGCCAGGGCGTGGTCGCCTGCCTGGGCGGCAGCTTCTGGGTCGACACCAGCGGGCCCGACGGCGGGCCCGGCAGCGGCAGCACTTCGGCGGTGACCGGCACCACCTACGGGTACGGCGTCTACGACGACAGCAAGACCTCCTGGGCCAACGCCGACGGATACCTGCCCGCGCTGGTGACCAAGTTCTCCCGCGACGGGGCCAACATCGCCATCACCAACTTCGGCGACAAGGTCACCGTGGGCGGGCACGACTACGTGTTCATCTACAGCCGGGTCGCGGTGACCAACCCGACCGGCCAGGCCATCACGGTCGACCCGCAGGCCTCGGCCGGGCTGATCGGCCTCAACTCGGCCTCGGACACGGTCCCCGCCCACGGCACGGTGAACCACGACTACGTGGTGCCGTCGGACAAGTTCGGCGGCAGCTACGCCTACCCGGCCAACAGCGCGATCACGGCCGCGGGCGGCTTCGACCAGCACTACGCCCACATGAAGTCGTTCTGGAACGGCCAGCTGGCGGGCATCGCCCAGATCACCCAGCTGCCGGACGCGAGCCTGATCAACGCCTACAAGAGCGGGTTCATCTACACCCAGATCATCCGGTCCGGCACCGAGCTGAAGACCGGGGTCAACGGCTACGACCAGGAGTTCAGCCACGACGTCATCGGCATCCTGGCCAACCTGTTCACCCAGGGCTACACCACCGACGCGCACGGGCTGCTGCTCCGGGCCCGGACCGTCAGCGGTAACCAGCCCCAGTACCTGGACGGCGTGTGGACCTATCCCTGGGTGTGGGCCATCTACCTGCTCAAGACCGGTGACCTGAGCTTCGTCAAGGCCAACTTCGCCACCGAGGGCTCGGCGGGCAAGACCGAGCCGAGCATCAAGGACACCGCGCACACGATCGCCGCCGACCGGACCGGACCCGGCGGGATCATGGAAGAGACCAACGACATCGACGCCAACGGGTTCTGGACGATCGACAACTACGAGGCGCTGATGGGCCTGTGGACCTACCACTGGCTGGCCCTGCAGGTCGGCGACTCGTCCGAGGCGTCGTGGGCGCTGTCCCAGTACAACAGCCTGCTGGCCGCGACCAACAAGACCCTGAACGCGACGATCTCGGCCAATCACCTGAACTACCTGCCGTGCTCGATGACCGAGCCGAACACCAGCAACCGCTGCGTGAACGCCGAGGACGCCAACTGGGCGGCGCCGTTCCTGTTCGGCCGCTGGGCCTGGGACGGTTACCTGTTCGGCGCCCCGCTGAACGGGCCCGGGGTGTCGCTGATCGACGCCACCTACAAGTACGGGTTCGACCGGCTGAAGGGCGCGCTGCCGGCCAACACCTTCGGCGGCTACCCGACGCAGTACTACACGACGGCCTACAACGCCGGCTACGGCGAATGGGGGCTGGCCAGCAACAACTACCGTGACCAGGGCATCTTGTCCTACCAGTTCATGGTGTCCAACGGGCAGGCCGGGCCGTACTCCTGGTGGGAGAGCGAGCAGTTCCCGAACCCCGGGTCGCCGTGGACCGGCACCCACCCCGAGGCCGGCAACGGCTCCTCCCCGCACGCCTGGGGCATCGCCAACGCCAACATGGTGCTGCTGGACTCGATCGCCGCCCAGCGGGCCGACGGCTCGCTGGTGGTCGGCCAGGGCATCCCGTCGTCGTGGCTGACCTCCGGGAAGGCGATCGCGGTGAAGAACTTCCCGACCACCGATGGGCACCACATCGACCTGACCATCAAGGGCAGTGCTTCCTCGGGCGGGGGGTCCTCGGTGAGCCTGACCGTCAGCGGGAAGACGGCCGGGGCGGTGCTGCTCCAGCTGCCGGCGTTCGAGGGGAACATCGCTCACACCAGCGCCGGGACGTCCAACGCGAAGACCGGCACGGTGACCGTGCCCGCCGGGACCACGTCGGTCACCGTGCAGCTCAGCCACGCGGCCAGCTGATCTGGCCGGCTTCCGTGGCAGGCTGAGGTTATGCAGCGGCAGGACTTCCACCGCGGGGACCGGGTCGAGGCGACCCGGTCCCTGGGGTTCCTGCCGAGGGTGCCCGCGGGCAGCCGGGGCACCGTTCTCAGTGCTGGTGTCGAGCCGTTGAAGGTGGAGTTCGACGAGTTCAGCGTGGATATGCGGGTGACGGTGGGCCCGGGACGCAAGCCCACCATCACCCGCACGGTGCGGCCGGACGAGATCATCAAGGTTCCCGTTCCTGGCCGTCCCTAGGTGACCGCGCCCCCGCGCCGGTCATCTGCTCGTGGCTCCAGGCCCGTGGCTCCTGGCTTGCGGGCTTTTTGGCCGCGGTCCTGGCTTGCGGCTTTTGGCCGCGGCTTCTAGCTAGCTGCCGCTTCATGGCCGCGGCTTCTGGCTTGCTGCCGCTTCTTGCTGTTATCAGTTGTTGCTGTTGTCAGCGGGAGCGGCGGGTGTAGAGACGGACCGAGAGCGGCACGAAGATGACCAGCAACAGGACGGTCATGGCCAGCGTGGTCGGGATCGGGTGCTGCAAAGACCAGACGTGCGGGACCGGGCCGCCCTCGGTGGTGCCGAACAACTGACGGGCGGCGGCCACCACCGCGCTGAGCGGATTCCACTGGGCGACGACCCGCAGCCAGGCCGGCATGCCCTGGGTGGGCACGAACACGTTGGAGATGAACCCCAGCAGGAACCCGGGCAGCATGGACAGCACATCGGCCGACTGCGGGCTGCGCGCGACCATGCCCAGCCAGATGCCGACCCAGGCCATGGCGAAGCCGAACAGCTGCAGCAGCAGGAAGCCGAGCACGGCCTGGCCTAGGCCGGCCTCGGCCCGCCAGCCCACGATCAGGGCACACGTGATCATGACGGCCAGCGCGGGCAGCCCGATGATCGAATTGCTGACCGCCCGGCCGACCAGCACCGCCGACCGGGCCACGGGCAGGGTGCGCATCCGGTCGATGACCCCCTCGCTCATGTCGGTGGCCACCGCCACCGCCACCGTCGACGAGGCGAACAGCGTGGTCTGCGCGAACAGCCCGGACAGCAGGTAGGCGCGGTAATGACCACCGGGGACGGTGATGGCGCTGCCGAACACGTAGCCGAACAGGACCACGAAAATGATCGGGGACAGCACGCTGCCGAAGATCACGTCACCCTGGCGCCGGGCCCGCAGCACGTACCGCCGGGTCATGGTGTACAGGTCGCGCAGCCCGAAGCGGAGCGGCCCGGCCGCGCTGTGCGGCTCGATGACCAGCGAGTTCACCGGTTCGGTGGTCGCGGCGGTCATCGGGTCGGTGGTCGCGGCGGTCATCGGGCACCGGCCAGGCTCGGCGGGACGGCTTGGCCTGCTTGATCTGCTTGGCCTGCTTGGTTGGCTTGCTTGGTGCGGGCGGGGTCCTCGCCCCCGGTCAGCTCGGTGAAGACCTCGTCCAGGGTGGGGCGGGCCAGCCCGATGTCGTCGACCTCGGCGGCCACCGGGGCCAGCCGGGTGATGACCGCGGCCAGCGAGGCCATCCCGTCCGGGGCGGGCACGCTGAGGTCCCGGCCGTCGTGTTCGGCGTCCGGGCCGAGCAGGCCCTGCACGGCGTCGGCCGCGGCGGAGCCGTCGCGGAGCCGGATCCGGACCCGGGACTGCCCGGCCGACGCCTTGAGCTGACCCGGGGGGCCGGTGGCCACGACCATGCCGTGGTCGATGACGGTGACCTCGTCGGCCAGCTGGTCGGCCTCTTCCAGGTATTGGGTGGTGAGGAGAACCGAGGTGCCCACGTCCCGGGTCAGAGCCCGGACCGCCCGCCACACCGCGCCCCGGCTGACCGGGTCGAGCCCGGTGGTCGGCTCGTCCAGGAACAGCACCGGCGGCTCGGCGACCAGGCTGGCGGCCAGGTCCAGGCGCCGGCGCATACCGCCGGAGTAGGTCTTGACGAGGCGGCCGGCGGCGTCGGTCATCTCGAACCGCTCCAGCAGTTCGTCGGCCCGGCGGCGGGCCAGCGCGGCCGGCAAGTGGAACAGCCGGCCGATCGTCTCCAGGTTCTGCCGGCCGGTGAGCAACTCGTCCATGGTGGCGCTCTGCCCGGTCACACCGATCCGGGCCCGGACCCGCTGGGGGTGGGCCACGACGTCGAATCCGGCGACTTCGGCCCGGCCGGAGTCGGGCAGCAGCAGGGTGGTCAGGATTCGGAGCGCGGTGGTCTTGCCGGCCCCGTTCCGGCCCAGCAGGCCGGTCACGGTCCCGGCCCGGACCCGGAGGTCGACGCCGCGCAGGGCGCGGGTCTTCTTGAACGTCTTGGTGAGCCCTTCGGCCCGGATGGCATCGGGGGGCATGGCGTCTCCTTGGCTCTCGATCCGCGTACGGCGTACTCTGGCGTACGTTGTACCCTGGCGTACCTCGTACGCTAGCGATACACTGTACGCGTGTCAACCGATAAAAATCCCGGGGACGGGGGGCCGGCGCGGGCGGCTCCAGGCGAGGGACCGGCGCGGGGGGCTCCTGGCGAGGGGCCGGCGCGGGCGGCTCCTGGCGAGGGACCGGCGCGCTCGTTCTGGAGCGGCTACGACGTGATGTGGGGGGTCGTCCCGGAGACTGTGCCGCGCCGCGGGACCGGGCTGGACCGGGCCACGATCGTCCGGGCCGCCATCGCGATCGCCGACACCGACGGCATGGACGCCGTGACCATGCGCCGGGTCGCGGAGCGGCTGAACACCGGGCCGATGTCGCTGTACCGCTACGTCCCGGACAAGGACGCGCTGGTCAGCATGATGGTCGACGAGGTCATCGGCGGCGTGTCCGGGCCGGCGGCCCGGGGCGAGCTACCCGAGGGCTGGCGGGACGCGCTGCGGAAGATCGCCGAGGTGATCTGGACGGCGTGCCAGGAGCATCCGTGGTACCCGGAGGCGATCATGGTCCGGCCCCCGCTGACCCCGAACGGGGCGGCCGGGCTGGAGCTGTGCCTGTCGATCTTCGACGGGTATGACCTGGATATCGCGACCAAGATGCTGTTCGTGGGGATGGTCCAGAGCGCAGTGATCGTGGCCGCCCTGAACAACGCGCTGGAGGGGCGCAACCGGGACCGCCTGGACATGACCGAGCAGCAGGTCATGGACGAGGGCGCGCCGTTCATCAAGGCGATGGCGGAGAGCGGCCGCTACCCGCGGGTGATGGACTTCATCTTCAACGCCGAGCACCTCAGCGAGAAGGAAGAAGTCATGCGCAACGTCGAGCTGATCCTGGACGGCATCGCCGCCCGCCTGCCCTAGCGGCGTCGGTACGGCCGGCCAGCGGCTCAGATGTGGCGGGCGCGGCCCGGGTGGTCGGGGTCGACCAGGTCGGCATACTCCGGGTGGGCCTCGATGAACTCCGCCGTGAACGTGCAGAACACGGTGACCTTGCGGTCCTTCTCGCGGAGGTCGTCAAGGGCGCCCTTGGACAGCGCGGTGGCAACACCGTGGTCGCGGTAATCCGGCTCGACCCAGGTGTGGGTCAGCACGGTGCGGTTCCCCTGGATCTCGTAGACCAGGGTCCCCACCACCTTGTCCCCGACCCGCGCCTCGTAGGTCCGGTTCTCCGGGTTGTCCCGCACATCGATGGTGGTGGTCTCGTCCATGCCTGTATTCAACCAGGGTAGGTGTGCGCTCTGGCGCACACCTGGGTGGCGGGTGGGGCCGTTGTGGATGGTGAAGCCGAGCCGGTCTCTGCCCCGACTCTCACTGGCCCCAGCCGCACCGGGTGTTTTCATGATCCATTGCCGGGCTGCGTTGTCAGTCGTATGCGCTGAAAGCGCTCCCCCACAACGGATCATGAAACTTATGGGGCGCGTGTGACGGGTGAGCGGAGGGGGCGGGGGTCCGGGGAGACTGGGCCGGGCGGGGTCCGGGGGCGGGTTACTCGAGGATGCGTTCCCACATGATGACGTCGCGCCAGAGGCCGCCGAGGAGGATCTGGGAGTGGGCGACGCCGAAGGCGGTGAAGCCGTTGTTGATCAGCACGTGCTGGGAGCCGGTGTTGTCGAGCTGAGTGGTGGCCTGGGCCCGGTGCAGCCGCAGCTCATTGGCCATGAGGTCGAGGGCCAGGCCGACGGCGCGGGAGGCGTGGCCCTGACCCTGGCGGGTGGTGGCCACCCAGTAGCCGAGCGAAGCCCCGCGGACCGGGCCGTACTCGATGTTCTGGACCGTGACCTGGCCGATCACCTCCGGACCGGACAGGATCACGGCCGGCCAGATATCACCGCTGGCGTGCCGGGCCAGCAACTGCTCGATGCGCCGGTGCTGGCCCGCGGGGGTGAAGAATCCCGCGGGCCGGAACGGCTCCCACCGTTCGAACGCCTCCTCATCCCGGCTCAGGTGGGCCGAGATCGCCTCGGCATCGTCGCCCTCGATGAGGCGGATGCTGGTGGGTCCGGAATTCACCCCGTCAGGGTACGGACCACTGCTGGTTGCTGCCGCCGTTGCAGGTCCACAAGTCGAGCTGGGTGCCCCCGGTGGTGTTGAACCCCGGGTCGTCCAGGCACTTGCCGGACACCGGGTTGACCAGTTCGCCATTGACCGCCAGCCACTGCTGGTTGGCCCCGCCGTTGCAGGTCCACTCCTCGATCAGGGCGCCGTCGGCCGTGCTGGCCCCGGTCACGTCCAGGCACTGGCCGTTGATGCCGACGGTGCCGTTGCTGTTCATGGTCCAGGTCTGGGCGGCCGGGTCGCTGTCGCAGGTCCACATCTCGACCTTGGTGCCCGGGCTGGCGGAGCCGCCGGCGACGTCCACGCAGTCGGCGGTGTCGTCGCCGGCCACGATGTGCCCGGACGGGGTGGCCGACCCGGCCAGGGCCACGGACAGGTTGTCGAACTGGTCGGTCTGGTAGCCGGACGTGCCGAACCCGACCATGCCCGAGGCCCAGGACGAGTCGGTGACCGTGCCGACCGTGGTCCCGTTGATGGCCGCCGAGATCGAGCTGCCGTTGAAGGTCAGGGCCAGGTGCTGCCAGGTCCCGGTGCCGGGCGCGGCCACCGTTCCGCTGGCCAGCGTGGTCAGCGCGTCATTGGTGTTGTTGCGCACGATGGACCAGGCCCCGGTGTTGCTGAGCTGCAGGTAGTACTCGTTGATGCCGGCCGGCCCGAACGCGTGCTGGGTCCCGGCCCGGCCGATCAGCTGGACCGAGCCGGCCTGCCGGATCAGGGCGTCGGCCGAGACCGTGTAGTTGCTCCAGCTGAGGTTGCCGCCGATGGTGTACGGGTTTGAGTCGCCGTCCCACTCGATGGGTTTCACGGCCGACTGCTGCTGGACGCACTGCCCGGAGCGGCCGACGCACGGCTCGACCTCGAACGCGCCCTGCATCTGGGACAGGTACCGGGGCTGCTGGCCCACGGTGTCGCCGTCGAAGCTGTCCGAGTAGGGCAGGGTCAGGGTGGTCTGGCCCGGGCTGGCCGCGGTGCCCTTGCCCTGCCCGGTGGTGGTGGTCAGCGTGTAGACATAGCCGGGCTGAACGGTCAGCGAGTAGCTGCCGTTGGACGGCGTGATGCTGGCCTGCTGGACCAGGTTGGTCGCCGCGCTGGGCGTGTTCACGTTGGTGGCCCAGACGTGCACGGTGCCGGTGGACAGGCCACCGCCCACGGTCACGTTGACGGTCTGGGCCGCGGTGGCGGTGGTGGTCTCGATGATGGTCGAATAGTCGGTCCCGTTGGTGGACTTCAGCGAGACGTAGCTGCCGTTGGACTCGGCTCCGCCCAGGTAGCCGGAGCCGGTGTTGAGGAACTGCCAGCCAGGCTGGGTGAACTGGGTGAACTGGGCCGTGGCCCACAGGCTCTCCCCCAGGCTGTACGCGCCGGACCAGGGCTGGTTGGCCAGGATCAGCCCGTCGGTGTTGTAGGGCAGGTCCGGGTAGATGGCCGCCACCACCGGCCAGTTGATGTAGGCGGTCAGCCCGGCGTCGGTGTAGCCGCGGGTGATCGAGCGGATCAGCGCGGGCGCACCGGAGTTCAGGTCCTGGGAGCCGTTCTCGCTGGCCCACAGCGGCTTGCCGGTGCTGGTGGCGGTGGAGTTGCCGGGGCAGGTGTCGGCGTTGCCGCCGTCGCCGCCTTGGCAGGGATAGTGCACGCCAATGATCGAGACACTGCTGGCGAAGGTGGAGTTGGACGCGATGTCGCTGGCAATGCTCCAGTCGCTGTCGGCGCCGACGATCTGCACCGCGGCGTAGCCGTCGGCGTTCAGCGTGGACCGCAGCTGCTCGTACCAGGAGATGTTGTAGCCGCGCTCGTTCCAGCCGCCCAGGTAGTTGATGGTCAGCCCGTCGGCCTTGGCGCAGTTCAGCCAGCTGACCAGGTAGTTGATCATGTCGGTGGACCAGAAGTTGCCGCCGCCGATCCAGCCCGGCGCGCCCCAGGCCAGCCCGTACAGCTTGATGTTCGGGTTGCGGGCCTTGGCCTGCTCCATGAGCCAGAACTCGTAGCCGTTGCCGCAGCTGACCGCGCCGGAGGTGTGCTCGATGCTGGATTCGGAGCCGTCGGTGGAGTTGGTGTCGCCGCCGATCTCCACCTTGAGGATCTGCAGGTCGGCGCCGTAGCCCGGCTTGAACAGGTAGTCCAGGATCTGCTGCTGCTGGGCGGCCGGATAGTCGGTCAGCAGCCGGGTGTTGCCGCCACCGCCGCTGATGGCCCCGATTCCGTCGAAGGTTCGCCCGGCACTGGTCCCGCTGACGTTGATCGTGGTCGCGGCCGTGGCCCCGGCGGCCGGGGTGGCGGCGGCCGGGACGGCCAGCACGCAGCAGGCGGCGCCGAGCACGGCGACCACAGCCAGGGAGACTCGCTGGGCCAGCAATCGCTGGATTCTGTGCATTCCTGGCCCCTTAAGCCGGTATCTGGCCGTCGGTTCCTGATGAGAAGAGGTCGCTAAAGTTGGAACCTCTGCGTTTATTCAGGCACCGGATCGAGGCCCGGTCAAGGGGGCCGCGCTACCGGCTGGTACACCACGGGGTGGCCGGGGGCGACAGCTGGGGCATCCGCCACGCGCTGGCCGCCTGGGCCACGACCGTGGCGGCGTCCTGCAGCGGGGACCCGGTGCGGACCGGGCGGCCAGCCAGGAAGTCGCGCACTGTCTCCTGGACCCCGGGCTCACCGAGCAGCCCGCCGTGCAGCGCGGACACCACCATGGTGTGCGCGGGCAGCTGACAGGCGGGCAGGGTGAGGCTGTCGGCCAGCGGCACCACGGCCAGCCAGCGCTTCGGGTGCAGCCGGTTCTCCCGCACCGCGGCCTGGGCGTAGCGGGCCCCGACCTGGTTGACCGAGTTGATCAGCTTTTCCGCCCCGGAGGTGCCGAACGGGGACAGGCCGCCGACGAACCAGACCACGGCCTGGAGCGCGTAGCCGGGCACGTCGCCGCGGGCGTCGCGGTCGTCGGACGGGTAGCTGACCTGACCCGGGTTGACGATCGGGCTGAGCAGGACCACCGAGCCGATCGGCACGTCCGGGTGCCGGGCCAGCATCGCGTACACGCCCAGCGTGCCCTCGCTCTCGGCCACCAGGTTGACCGGGCGCCCGGTCTCGGCGTGCATCCGCTCGACCTGGGCCGCGATCCGGTCCCCGAGCTCGGACAGCGGCAGGTCGCTGGCGGCGGCTCCCTGCGGCAGGGGCTGCCCATCGGGGCGCAGGCCGCGGTAGGAGAACTGCTCGGCGAGCGCGCCGCCCCCGATGCCCCGCAGGGTGGCGGCCGAGGAGCAGCAGGTCGAGCCGAACCCCCGGATCTCCAGGACCGGTGACCGGTCCGCGGCCGCCGGACGCGCCGCCGGCTGGGCCGCCGCGGGTTCCGCACTGATGCTGGCCCGGGAGCTGTCGGGGTGGTGCGGGGCGGAGGCGACCGCGAAGCCGGCCCGGGCCACCCCGAGGACCAGGGCGATGGCCAGCACCACGGCCATGGGGGCGACCGGGATGCGGCGGGTGGCGGCGGGCCGCCAGCGCGGGGCCGGTGCCGCCGTGGGCGCTGGCGGGCTGAGCGCGGCGGCCTGCGCGCCCGGGGCGATGGACAGCGACTTGGTCAGCGGGCTGGTCAGCGACGTCGTCACCCCGTACCAGGCCCGCGCGTTGACCACCCCGACCAGGCCGGCCACGGGGATGGCCCAGCCGACAGGCACCCGGCTGATCAGCAACGCGGCCGCCGACAGGACCAGAAATTCGGCCAGCAGCCAGGCCGCGGCCCGCAGCGGCGGCAGCGTACGCCACCACCAGCTGGCCGCGCTGCCGTGGCTGAGCAGCAGGCCGTACAGCATCAGCACCGGGAGCACCCCGAGGAACGGCCACGAGAACGGCAGCAACGCCACCCCGAACGTCAGCGCGACCAGCGGGGACAGCAGGAGCACGGCGCAGATGGTGAGCACGATGCTGGACCCGAGCAGCAGGGTGGCCCGGGGCCGGGCCAGCTCGCGGGGCCACGCCAGCCAGGCCAGCACGGCGTCGAGCACGCTGCGGGCGGCCACCACCGCGAGCAGGGTCAGCATGAACCGCGGCCAGGTGCCACCCAGCCCGAACAGCCAGCGCAGGTCGTGGAACACCGCCAGCGGCGCGAGCGCGGTCACCTCGGGTGACAGGGCACGGGCCGATGGCGCGGTCACGTTCACCGCGGCGGCCTCGGCCATCGGCACGGCCACGGCCACCGCGATCAGCGCCGGGCGGCCCAGGAACCCGCGGGCGGAAACCCAGCGGCCGAGCGGGTGAAAGCTCCGGTGGCCGGGAAATCGGCGCGCGCCGAAGTCCCGGCCAAGCCCGGACATCTCCGGTGGGCCGGTCACGTCCCCGCCGCCTGCGCCCCCGTCAGGCATTGCGAGGAATGGACCTCATCCGCAACATAACGATCACCCCGCGTGACGCTGTGTTCCGGAGCAGCGGCGCCGGGGTCCAGGGCGCTACTGCCAGTTCTCTGATGGTAAGCCGGGCGGCAACGGCTTTATTTCGGGGCACGCCAGCCTCTCGAATCTGGGCCCGCTCGAATCTGGGGTCGCCTCGTTTGGAGAAACATAACTAAGTGATATAAATAGCTTATGAATCGGTCGGCGGGGTCATCCCAGGCGCGGGACGGGCGGGCACCAGGAGCGAACGGCCCGGCGTCGGAGGACGAGGTGACGCCGGAAGATGACGAGCTGGCCATGGGGGTGGCGGCCGGGATCGACCGGTTGCTGAGCCTGCTGCGCTGGCTCACGCCGCCGGACGGGCTGTCGTTCACGGCGGCGGCCACGCTGGCCTCACTGGACCGGTCAGGCCCGTGCCGGCTGACGCTGCTGGCCGCCCAGGAGGGTGTGACCCAGCCGGCCATGACCCAGCTAGCCGTCCGGCTGGAGGAGTCCGGCCTGGTCACCCGGTCGTCGGACCCGAGTGACCGGCGGGTGGTCGAGGTCCGGATCACCGCCGAAGGATCGGCCCTGCTGGCCCGGCGGCGCCGGGCCCGCGCCGAGCGGCTGACCGGGATGCTGGCCCGCCTCAGCCCCGGGGACCAGGCCGCGCTGGCCGCCGCCCTGCCCGCGATGGACGCGCTGACCAGTCAGCGCGACCGCACCAGCACCTCCCCGCCGCTGGCCCCGGCGAGCCAGCGGTCCTGACCCTCAGCCCGCACGGCCGCTGGCCCGCATAACCGCACAACCGCACGGAGCAGAACGGAGCACTGCATGAGTGGCACACCCGGGGCCGCGCCGGTCGCGAGCCCGTTCAAGCAGCCGAAGGCCGTGTTCGCGGTGGCCTTCGCCTGCGTGGTGTCGTTCATGGGCATCGGCCTGGTCGACCCGATCCTGCCGGCCATCTCGAACAAGCTGCACGCCTCGCCCAGCCAGGTGACGCTGCTGTTCACCAGTTACCTGGTGGTCACCGCGGTGGCCATGCTGATCACCAACTGGGTGTCCAGCCGGCTGGGGGCCAAGAAGACCCTGATCGCCGGGCTGATCCTGATCGTGGTGTTCAGCGCGGCGGCCGGCGCCTCCCCCAGCATCGGCGCCATCATCGGCTTCCGGGCTGGCTGGGGCGTGGGCAACGCGCTGTTCATCGCCACCTCGCTGGCGGTCATCGTGGCCTCGGCCAGCGGCGGTTTCGCGGGCGCGATCGTGCTGTACGAGACCGCGCTCGGGGTCGGCATCGCCATCGGCCCCCTGCTCGGCGGGACCCTGGGCACGATCAGCTGGCGGGGCCCGTTCTTCGGGGTCGCGGTGCTGATGGCGATCGCCCTGCTGGCCACGGTGGTCCTGGTCGAAGACATACCCAAGCCGGCTCACAAGACCAGCCTGTCGGCCCCGTTGCGGGCGCTGCGGCACCGCAGTCTGCTCACCATGTCGCTGACCGCGCTCTGCTACAACTGGGGCTTCTTCACGGTCCTGGGCTACGCGCCGTTCCCGATGAAGCTGAGCCCGATCGAGCTGGGCCTGGTGTTCACCGGGTGGGGCATCCTGGTCGCCATCTTCGCGGTGTTCGGGGCGGCGCGACTGCAGGCCGCGCTGGGCATCGCCCGCACCATGTACCTGAACCTGTCCCTGTTCGCCATCGTGGTGCTGGTCATCGCGATCTGGACCACCGACCGGGCCGTGCTGATCCCCGCGGTCATCCTGTCCGGCATCTTCATCGGGGTGAACAACACCGTCACCACCCAGGCGGTGATGACGGTGGCCCCGGTCGAGCGCCCGGTGGCCTCGGCCGCCTACAGCTTTGTCCGGTTCATCGGGGGCGGCCTGGCCCCGTACGCGGCCGGACGGCTGGTCGAGGCGTTCAACATCCACGTGCCGTTCTTCATCGCGGCCGGCGCTCTGGTGGCGGGGATCGCCGTGCTGGCCACGGCCCATTCGCTGCTGGGCGAGGCCGAGCGGGTCCAGGCCGCTCAGAAGGCCCCGTCTGCGTCCGAGAGCGAGGAGGAAGCGGAAGCGCTGGTCATCGCGGAGGGCTCGGAGACCTGACCCAGACCGAAGGCCCGGACCGAAGGCCCAGACCGAAGGTCCGGAGCCAGGGCGCAGGCGGAAGGCCCAGACCTGACGTTGACGTCAACATCCGTTACGATTCACCTGGCCATGACCTCTTATCGGTGAATCTGGGGAGTTGTATGTCTGTGGCGGGAAAACCGTCAGCTGATCCGGTTGCGTCGGACCGCCGGGGCGTCAATTACAAGTGGATCGCGCTGTCCAACACCACGCTCGGCATCCTGATGGTGACGATCAACCAGTCGATCTTGCTGATCTCGCTGCCAGACCTGTTCCGGGGGATCAAGCTCAACCCGCTGGTGCCGGGGAACACCTCCTACTTTCTGTGGGTGTTCATGGGTTTTCTGCTGGTCACCGCGGTGCTGGTGGTCAGCCTGGGCCGGGTGGGCGATATCTACGGCCGGGTCAAGATGTACAACCTCGGCTTCGCCATCTTCACGATCTTCTCGATCCTCCTGTCGATCACGTTCCTGACCGGCCCGGCCGGGGCGTTGTGGATCATCATCATGCGGGTCTTCCAGGGCGTCGGCGGCGCGTTCCTGTTCGCCAACTCGACCGCGATCCTGACCGACGCCTTCCCCGAGGACGAGCGGGGCAAGGCGATGGGCATCAACGGCATCGCCGCGGTGAGCGGCTCGTTCCTCGGCCTGCTGCTGGGCGGCGTGCTGGCCCCGGTTCAGTGGCGGCTGGTCTTCCTGGTGTCGGTTCCGTTCGGCCTGTTCGGCACGATCTGGGCGTACCTGAAGCTGCGGGACAACGGCATCCGGATCCCGGCCAAGATCGACTGGCTGGGCAACGCCCTGTTCGCGATCGGCCTGATCTCGCTGCTGACCGGGATCGTCTACTCGCTCCTTCCCTACGGCGGGCACCCGACCGGCTGGACCAATCCCTACGTGCTGACCGCGATCGTGGGCGGGATCGCGGTGCTCGGGCTGTTCGCCTGGGTCGAGACCCGGGTCGAGCAGCCCATGTTCCGGCTGAGCCTGTTCCGGATCCGGGCGTTCACGGCCGGCAACATCGCCGGGCTGCTGGGCGCGCTCGGCCGGGGCGGCATCCAGTTCATGCTGATCATCTGGCTGCAGGGCATCTGGCTCCCGCAGCACGGCTACAGCTTCAGCCAGACCCCGCTGTGGGCCGGCATCGCGATGGTCCCGCTGACCGTCGGGTTCCTGCTCGTCGGACCGCTGGCCGGGACGCTGTCCGACCGCTACGGGGCCCGCGCGTTCGCCACGGCCGGCCTGATCGTCTCCGGGGCGGCCTTCCTGCTGCTGGAACTGCTGCCGATCAACTTCAGCTACATCTGGTTCGCCCTGCTCATCTTCCTGTTCGCGGTCGGGATGGGGCTGTTCTTCTCCCCCAACCAGGCCTCGGTCATGAACAGCCTCCCGCCGAGCCAGCGCGGCGCGGGCGCCGGCATGCTCAACACCTTCCAGAACTCGGCCACCGTCTTGTCGATGGGCCTGTTCTTCACCATCGTCACGCTGGGCCTGGCCGCGAACCTGCCCTCGCACCTGTACCGGGGGCTGGTCGCGGCCGGCGTGCTGTCAGACAAGTTCGGCGCCAGGACGTTCGCCACCGTCGGGCTGACGGTGTCGGTACTCGCCTTCGCGCTGCTGGAAGTGCTGCCGATCGACTTCAGCTATGTCTGGTTCGGC
>DATDIH010000333.1:0-9098 GCA_036521155.1 Streptosporangiaceae bacterium | reverse complement strand
GGCGCGATCACGATCTTCACCGAGGACCTGGCCCGGTCCCGGGACTTCTACGTAGAGATCTTCGGTAAATCGGTGATCTTCGAAGATGAGAACTCGGCCGTGTTCAAGTTCGGCGAGACCGTCATCAACGTGCTGGCGGTCTCCGCCGCCCCCGAGCTGGTCGAGCCCGGCATCGTGGCCCCGGCCGGCGCAGGTATCCGCGCCGTCATGTCCGTCGAAGTCAACGACGTCGACGCCGTGTGCGCCGAACTGGCCCAGCGTGGAGTGGCTCTGCTCAACGGCCCGATGAACCGGCCCTGGGGTCTGCGCACGGCCAGCTTCACCGACCCCGGCGGCCACGTCTGGGAGCTCGCCCAGGAAGCCCCATCGGCCGGGAGCTAAGGCAGCGCCTCGAGCTGGCCCACGACCGGCTGGCTCGTGGGTCAGCGCGGGGTCAGCCGGAAGGCGCGCGCCCCGGCCGCCCAGGCCTGGTGCAGGTCGGCCGGAACCGGGTCGCCGCTGGCGTCGAAGCCGATCTTGTTGAAGCTGGCGAAATTCCGGTTGTCCCGCGCCATCAGGCCGTAGGCGTCGGCCACGCCGGGCTCGTCGGCGATGACCCGGACGTCGGCGACCCGGCGGCGGCCCCGGAGCCGGATGGTCACGGCTTCGCCGGTGCGGAGGTTGCGGCCCCAGCCGAACGGGGTGCCGATCAGCAGGTCACCCTGGTCGGTGGTGTAAGCCACGGGCACGGTGTAACGCCGCCCGGACTTGCGGCCCACCACGTAGAGCGTGACGAGCCTGCTGCCCACCAGCCGGGACAGCAGTGGTGCGCGCAGCAGACCCCGCATCACGCGGTTCACCAGGGCCTGCGCCGGCAACGTCTGAGCCCGAGGGCTCACCGTGGCCGCAGGACTACCCGGTGCTGGCTGATTGATCATCTGGTCCATCTCCCAGTTTGATATATCGAAGGTCTGTTACCTGAGTCCGGTCTGGATCGTCTTACCGGTATGACGGCTGACGGTGGAGGAAGGTAACAGTGGACAGCACGGACTGGCCGGATGCTCAGTTCCAGGAGCACCGCGCGCACCTGCGGTCGGTCGCCTACCGGATGCTCGGCTCGCTGACCGAGGCGGACGACGCCGTCCAGGAGACGTGGCTGCGGCTGACCCGCAGCGACCCGGACGGCGTGCAGAACCTGCGCGGCTGGCTGACCACGGTCGTGTCCCGTATCTGCCTGGACATGCTGCGGGCCCGGGCCACGCGCCGTGAGGACACGCTGGACGACGTGCACGTCCCGGATCCGGTCGTCACCATGCTGGACGACGATCCCGCCGAGCAAGCGGTGCTGGCCGACTCCGTCGGTCTCGCCCTGCTGGTGGTGCTGGACACCCTGTCGCCGGCCGAACGGCTCGCGTTCGTCCTGCACGACGTGTTCGGCGTCCCGTTCGACCAGATCGGGCCGATCCTGGATCGCACCCCGGCCGCGGCCAAGCAACTGGCGAGCCGGGCCCGGCACCGGCTCCGGGGTACCTCCGGCCAGGCGCCCGCTCCCGACCCGGCGGTGCAACGGGAGGTGGCCGACGCCTTCCTGGCCGCGGCCCGGCAGGGTGACTTCGAGGGGCTGCTGGCCGTGCTCGACCCGTCGGTGGTGCTGCGAGCGGACGCGGGCTCGAGCCCGCTCGGACCGTCGCGGCTGGTCAGGGGGGCCACCGCCGTGGCCACGCAGGCCGGGCGCTTCGCGCATCTGGCCCGGCACGCCCGGCCGGTCCTGGTCAACGGGGGCCCGGGCTTCCTGGTCGCTCGCGATCACCAGCCCGTCGCCCTGATCGGCATGACCGTCCGCGACGGCAAGATCGTGGAGATCGACATCCTCACCGATACCGAGCGCCTCCACCGCCTGGTCCCGTGATTATTGGAATGACCAGGCCCGATGGTCCGGCCTATGATCACGGCGTTCTCGACCGGGCGTCCGATAGGAGCTCCCCATGCCGGACTGGGCCGAGCAGGTCACCGCGATCGCCACCGCGGTCAACGCCATCGGGTTGCTCAGCGCGATCGGCGCCGTGATCTTCGCGGGCCGGCAGGCGCGCGAGGCCCGCATGAGCCGCACGGCCGAGATGGCGGTGGAATTCTTCCGGCGCTGGAGCGAAAGCCCGATGGTGGAGACCCGGCGCCTGGTCGCCCAGTTCGAGACGCCCGCGGCGCTGCGGGATGCCCTGCGGGTGTTCATGGCCGAGAATTCGGCCGAGGCTTACGTGCTGTTCCGCGAGCTCGACTATTTCGAGCAGCTCGGCGCCATGGAGTTGCACGGCGCCTTCGATTTCGAGCTCATCAGGACCATGCTCGGCCACCGCCTGATCGACCGGTGGGAGATGTGGCAGCCGTCGATCGACGTGATCGGCGGCAGCGCCGCCTACCCGATGTTCGCCCAGCTGGTGGCCAAGATGCGGGCCGCCGACCTCTGACGCCGTCCCGGTCCCGGCCTCGGTCGCGGCAGAAGATTCCACCCCTTTCGGCACTTTCGGGTGACGCCTCCCCCGGCCCGGTTTTCCTAACGTGCAACTTCAGGAAACCCGTACCGGCAGGAGAAACGATGGTCCTTCCCAGCAGGCCCGAACACTACGAGATCCGGGTCGAGGGGGTCCTCCATGAGGGCTGGTCCACTTGGTTCGAGGGCCTCCAGGTCAGGGCGGACGGCACCCAGACCGTCATCACCGGCCAGCTCGCCGATCAGTCCGCACTGCACGGCGTCCTGGCCAAGATCCGCGATCTGGGCATGCGCCTGATCTCTGTGCGGCGGATGGACGCAGACGACGATGAAGGGATACCTGCGCCATGACCATTCAGTCTCTCAGTGTCGCCCGGCTGGCCCGGGGGCCGGGCTCAGCGCCGCTGCCCTGTCAGCGCGAAGACCCAAGGCTGTGGTTCTCCAAACGGCCGGCCGGTCTGGAGCGGGCCAAGGCCTATTGCCAGCCGTGCCCCCTGCGGGCCGCCTGCCTGGCCGGGGCCATGGCCCGCGAGGAACCGCACGGGGTCTGGGGCGGCGAGATCTTCGAGCAGGGTGTGGTCATCGCGCAGAAGAGATCTCCCGGGCGGCCGCCGAAGAAACTGGCTCTGGACCGCGCGAGCTGATCTTCTGTGGCGAGTGATACCGCACTAAAGTGGCCCTCGGGGCGGATGATGACCCGATGGCTCCAGCCGGTCGCCGGAGCCGAACAGGCGAGAAGTGCACCGATGGCTGAGACCACGGCAGGCGGACACCCGGACCGAGCGTCACCCAAACCTGACGTCCTGCTGCGGACCAAGCTGCACGTGCCGCGGTCGCGGCCCGGCCTGGTGGCCCGGCCCCGGCTGGCGGACCAGTTCCAGGAGGGCCTGAGCCGCGGGCTGGTCCTGGTGGCGGCGCCGGCCGGCTACGGCAAGTCGGTTCTGCTGTCGGAGTGGGCCCGGGTCAGCGGGCAGCCAGTGGCCTGGCTTTCTCTCGACCAGGGCGACAACGACCCGGTCCGGTTCTGGCGGCACGTGCTGGCCGCGCTGGACGGGCTGCGCCCGGGCCTGGCCGGGCGGGTGGGCCCGCTGGCCGGTTCCCCGCCGCCGTCGGCCTACGATGCGCTGGTCACCGCGCTGATCAACGATTTCATGGCCGAGCCGGACCTGCCGGACGTGCTGCTGGTGCTGGACGATTACCACCTGATCGACTCGGAAAGCGTGCACGCCCCGGTCAGGTTCCTGCTCGAGCACCGTCCGCCTCAGCTGCGTATCGCGGTGGCCAGCCGCTCCGATCCGCCGCTGGCCCTGCCCCGGTACCGGGGCCGGGGCGAGCTGGGTGAGGTGCGCGCTTCCGATCTCCGGTTCAACCTGGATGAGGCGGCCGAACTGCTCCGCGAGGTCGTGGCCGAACTCGACCTTCCCGCGGTGGCCGCGCTGGCCGAGCGGACCGAGGGCTGGGCCGTCGGCCTGCAGCTGGCCGCGCTGTCCCTGCGCAACCAGCCCGACATCGTGCGCTTCGTGACCGCTTTCACCGGCAGCCACCGGTACATCCTGGACTACCTGGGTGAGGAGATCCTCGAACGGCAACGCCCCGACCTGCGGGACTTCCTGCTCGAGACGTCGGTGCTGGAACGTCTGAGCGGGCCGTTGTGTGACGCGGTCACGGGCCGCCACGACAGCCAGGAACTGCTCGAAGAGGTGGACCGGTCCGGGCTGTTCGTGGTCCAGCTGGACGATGTCCGGGGCTGGTGGCGCTATCACCATCTCTTCGCCGACCTGCTGCGGGCCCGGCTGGAACAGGACGCCGGGCGGGCTCGGCGCCTGCACCGCGCCGCCGCCACCTGGTACGAGCAGCACGGGCTGCCCGACGACACGATCCGGCACGCCCTGGCCGCGCGGGAGGAGGAATGGGCGGCCCGCCTGGTCGAAGAGAACTTCGACACGGTGTTCAACCTGCGTGGCGAGCAGGCCACCATCCAGAGCTGGCTGCCCGCGCTGTCCGCCGGCGTGCTCGGGTCCCGCCCCCGGCTCCTGCTGGCCCAGGCCCAGATGGCCAGCATGCGCGGCGACCTGACCGCCATGGAGCCGCTCCTGGACGCGGCCGAACAGGTGATCGGCCAGGTGGCCGGGGAACCGTTCGTGCCGGCCGGGGGCGCCGAGAGCAGCCTCCTGGTGAACGCCCCGGCCATGCTGGCGCTGCAGCGCAGCTACGCGGCTCAGCTTCGTGGCGACGCGGAGACCACCGCGGCCCGGACCCGGGAGGCCATGGAACTGCTGGGCGAGAACGAACTGATGCTGGCCTCGGCCGTGGAGGGCTTCGTGGCCATGGCCGACTGGCTCCGCGGGCGGCTGGATGTCGCGGAAGAGATCTTCGAATCCAGCATCGGCTGGTGGCGCGAGCAGGGCCAGGTCACCACGACCGCCTGGGGCTTCTACTGCCTGGCCCGCCTGCGGCGCGGGCAGGGCCGCCTCGAAGCCGCGGTCCGGACCGGTGAGCAGGCCCTGGCCGCGGCGGGCGGCCCGGGTCAGCGGCCCCGTCCCGCCGCCGGACCGGCCCTGGTCGGGCTGGCCGAGGTCGCCTACCAGCGCGACGACCTGGACCGGGCGGCCGAGTACGCGGATCAGGGGATAGCCCTGTGCCGCCAGTTCGTGCACACCCCGCCGCTGGCGGCGGGGCTGGTCACGCTGGCCTGGATCCGCCAGGCGTCCGGCGACCCGGCCGGTGCCGCGGAGGCCATGGCCGAGGCCGAGGCGGCCTCGCCCGGCCCGCCCGGCCTGCTCAACCCGACGCCGGCGCAGCGAGCCCGGCTGCGGCTGGCCCAGGGCGACCTCGCTTCGGCGGCCCAGTGGGCCCGCGACTGGGGCCTGGACCCGGGTGACCAGCCTGAGTACCCGCGCGAGCCCGGCCATCTCGTCCTGGCCCGGGTCCTGTGCGCCGAGCATCGCCCGGATCAGGCGCTGGCCCTGCTCGATCGGCTGGAGAGCGCCGCGGCCGCCCAGCGCCGGGCCGGGAGCCTGGTCGAGATTCGCGTGCTGCGGGCGCTGGCCCTGGCCGGCCTGGGTGACGAGGACGGGGCCACCGCGGCCCTGGCCGCCGCGCTCCAGTCCGGCTGTGCCCAGGGCTACGTCCGGGTCTTCGCCGACGAGGGACCGGGCCTGGCCGCCGTCCTCGGCCGGCTCATCGCCGCTCAGCGGAACGATCGCGGGGCGGCCGCGATCCCGCTGGCCTGCCTGGCCCGGCTGCAGCGCGCCTTCGACGCCGCCGGCCCGCCACCCGACGGTGCCGCCGGAGCCGTTCCCGGGCGGCCGGCGCCTCGCCTGGCCGTGCCGCTGACCAGCCGGGAACTGGAGATCCTGGCCCTGCTGGCGGCCGGTCAGTCGAACCAGACCATCGCCAGCCGTCTTTTCATCTCGCTGGACACGGTCAAGAAGCACGTGAGCCACGTCCTGGGCAAGCTGGGTGCGGCCAACCGGACCGAGGCGGTGACCCGCGGCCGGGAGCTGGGACTGCTCGACAGCTAATAGGCCCAGCTCACGGGCTCGCGCCCCGGCCTCGGTGCGGCCGCCGGGCACCTCGGTGCCGCTCCCAGCCGCCGAAGATTCCACTTCACTGGCACCTTCGGGTGACGTCAGGCCCGGGTGCCGCGGCCTAGCGTGCGGGGGACGGAATCGGGATCTTAAGGACGGTTCAGATGCCTGAACAACCCCTGGCCAGACCCGCACGGGTGGTCATCGTCGGGGCCGGCTTCGCCGGGGTGCACGCCGCCCGGCGGCTGGCCCGGCTGGCCGGCCACCAGGCCGAGGTGACGTTGATCAACCCCACCGACTACTTCCTCTACCTGCCGCTGCTGCCCGAGGTGACGGCGGGAATCCTGGACCCGCGCCGGGTCGCGGTGCCGCTGCGCACGGCCTGCCCCGGCGCCCGGCTCCAGCTCGGCACCGTGGACCGGGTCGACGTGGCGGCCCACCGGGTCGAGTTCACCGATCCCGAGGGCGGCCGCGGTGAGCTCGCTTACGACCGCCTCCTGCTCACGGCGGGCAGCGTCAACAAGCTGCTGCCCATCCCGGGGGTGACCCGGCACGCCCACGGGTTCCGGAGCGTGGCCGAGGCGCTCTACCTGCGCGATCATCTGCTGCGCCAGCTCGAGCTGGCCGAGGTCAGCCCGGATCCGGCCGAACGGCAGGCCCGGTGCACCTTCGTGGTGGTGGGGGCCGGGTACACCGGCACCGAGGTCGCCGCCCAGGGCCAGCTGCTGACCCGGGACCTGGCCGGGCGCCGGGAGGGCCTGCGGGACCAGCCGGTCCGCTGGCTGCTGGTGGACCGGTCGGACCGCCTGCTGACCGGGCTGTCCCCCCGGCTGGCGGCGGCCGCGCACCGGACGCTGGCCGGGCGGGGCATGGACATCCGGACCGGCACCACCATCACCGAGGCGACCGGCGAAGGCGTGCGGCTGTCCAGCGGCGAGTTCGTGCCGACCCGGTCGCTGATCTGGTGTGTCGGGGTCCGGCCCGATCCGCTGGTCGAGCAGCTCGGGCTGCCCGCGGTCGGCGGCCGCCTGGCCGTGGACCAGTTCCTGGGGGTTCCCGGGCATCCGGCCGTGTTCAGCTGCGGCGACGTCGCGGCCGTGCCCGACCTCGCCCGGCCCGGCCAGATCACCGGCATGACCGCCCAGCACGCGGTGCGGCAGGGCCGGCTGGCGGCCCGCAACATCGCCGCGTCCCTCGGCGTCGGGACCCGGCGCGCCTACCGGCACCGCGACCTTGGTTTCGTGGTCGACCTGGCCGGGGCCGACGCGGCCGCCGATCCGCTCGGGGTGCCGCTGGCCGGCTGGCCGGCCAAGCTGGTGACCCGCGGCTACCACCTGCTGTCGCTGCCGGCCAACCGGGTCCGGGTCGCCACCGACTGGGCTCTCGACATCGTGCTGCCGCGCCAGTCAGTGCAGTTCGGGCTGGTCCGGGGCCCGGCCGTGCCGCTCAGCCCGGTCCGCCCGGAGGCCGACCGCGAATTGGCCACCGTGCCCGGCGGTGGGTCATGACCCCGGCCCCGTCGGCTCCACCGGCGGCGCCGTCCGCCGCGGCTCAGCTGGCCGGTTCCGATCCGGCCCGCTCGACGCCCGCGCTGGCCATCCGCGGCCTGCGCAAGTCGTTCGGCCCGAACCTGGCCGTTCGCGACGTGGACCTGGACGTCGCGCCGGGCACGTTCCTGGGCCTGGTCGGGCCGAACGGGGCCGGCAAGACCACGCTGCTGTCCATGGCGGTGGGCCTGCTGCGGCCGGACCGGGGCAACGCCTGGGTGGCCGGGAACCCGGTCTGGCCGGCCGCCTGGGCCGGGGCCGACCGGGCCAAGCAGCTGCTGGGCGTGCTGCCCGACGGGCTGGCCCTGCCGCGCCAGCTGACCGGGCGGGAGCTGCTCACCTACCTCGGCCTGCTGCGCTCCATGCCCGCGGCCGTGGTGGCGGCCCGGACCGGGGAACTGCTGCACGTGCTCGACCTGGAGGCGGCCGAGGCCACCCTGATCGGCGACTACTCCACCGGCATGCGCAAGAAGATCGGCCTGGCCGCCGCGCTGCTGCACGGGCCGCGGCTGCTGGTGCTGGACGAGCCGTTCGAGGCGGTCGATCCGGTCTCGGCCGCGGTCGTCCGGGCCATCCTCGACGGCTTTATCGCGGCGGGCGGCACGGTGCTGATGAGCAGCCACGTCATGGCCCTGGTCGAGCAGCTCTGCGACCACGTGGCGGTGCTCGACCACGGCCAGATCCGGCGCGCGGGCACGCTGGCCCAGGTGCGGGCCGGGCACAGCCTGGAAGAGGCGTTCGCCGAGATCATCGGGACCAGGCCGCCGGCCCGGGGGCTGTCGTGGTTCGGGTCCTGATCGGGTTGCGCCGCGCCATCGCCCGGCACCAGCTGACCGGGACGTCCACCGCGGCCGTGGCCGTGACCGGCGCCCTGGTCCTGGTGACCGCGGTCGGGACCCTGCTGACCGGGTGGCTGAGCTTCCCGCGCGAGGCCGCGGCCACCGACGTCCTGGCCCTGGTGTCCCTGCTGTGGATCGGCGGCCGGGTCACCCAGAGCGCGCTGGCCGGCGAGCCGTTCCTGCGCCCGGAGCTGTTCAGCCTGCTGCCGCTGCCGCGTCGCCGCCTGGCCTGGTCGCTGGTGCTCACCGGGCTGCTCGATCCGGTCAACCTGCTGGTGCTGGTGGCGCTGGGCGCGGTGCTGGTACACGGCCTCCGGATGGGTCCGGCCGCCGCCGTGACCTCGGTGTTCGCCGTCCTGCTGACCGTCACCGCGGGCAGCGTGCTGGCCACGGTCGCGGCCGGGGTGCTCGGGCCGGGCTCGCGCCGGGGGCGCGACGCCGGCACGGTGATCGTGGCCGTCCTGATCAGCCTGCTGGCCATGGCCGGCACCATGCTCCCGGTCCTGGTGCCGGCCCTGCGACACCAGTCAGTGCCCTGGCTGTCGTGGCCGCTCCGGCTGCTGCCGACCGGCTGGGGGCCGGTCGCGGTGGCCGCCGCCGCGCACGGCCGCCCGGCCGGCGCGCTGCTGCCGCTGCTCGGGCTGGTCCTGGTGACCGGGCTGGCCGGCGGCCTGCTGTGGCCCGCCGTGCTCGGCCGGCGCATGGCCGGTACCCA
>DATDIH010000332.1:0-6163 GCA_036521155.1 Streptosporangiaceae bacterium | reverse complement strand
CGTCAGCTGAGACAGCACCTCGTCTGGCACGTCGTCCAGGTCGGGCTCGTTCCGCTTCGGGATCAGCACGGTCGTCACACCAGCCCGGTGGGCGGCGAGCAGCTTCTGCTTCACGCCCCCGATGGGCAGGACCTTGCCGGTCAGGGAGACCTCGCCGGTCATGGCCACGTCGTCGCGGACCGGACGGCCGGACAGCAGCGACGCCAGCGCGGTGGTCATGGTGACCCCGGCGCTCGGGCCGTCCTTGGGGACCGCGCCGGCGGGCACGTGGATGTGCACGCCCCGGTCCTTCAGGTCACCGACCGGGAGCTCCAGCTCCGCGCCGTGCGAGCGGAGGAAGGACAGCGCGATCCGCGCCGACTCCTTCATCACGTCGCCCAGCTGGCCGGTGAGGGTGACGCCGGTCTCGCCGGTCTCGGGGTCGGCCAGCGACGCCTCGATGAAGAGCACGTCGCCACCGGCGCCGGTGACGGCCAGGCCGGTCGCCACGCCGGGCACCGACGTCCGCCGCTCGGACTCACCGAGGCTGGTTTCCGGGGTGAACCGGGGGCGGCCCAGGTAGTCCCGCAGGCCTTCGGAGGTGACCGTCACGGGCAGCGTGGCCTCGTCCAGGGCCACCTTGGCCGCGATCTTCCGCAGCACCCGCGCGACCGCACGCTCCAGGGAGCGGACGCCCGCCTCGCGGGTGTACTCACCGGCCAGCATGTGCAGCGCGGACTCGTCCAGCGTCACCTCGTCGGCCTCCAGCCCGGACTTGCCCAGCTGCCGGGGCAGCAGGTGGTCGCGGGCGATGACGACCTTCTCGTTCTCGGTGTAGCCGTCCAGCTGCACCAGGTCCATCCGGTCCAGCAGCGGGCCGGGGATGGTCTCCAGCTGGTTGGCCGTCGCGATGAACACCACGTCCGAGAGGTCGAGCTCGACCTCCAGGTAGTGGTCGCGGAAGGTGTGGTTCTGCGCCGGGTCGAGGACCTCGAGCAGCGCGGCCGCCGGGTCGCCCCGGTAGTCGGCGCCGACCTTGTCCACCTCGTCCAGCAGCACGACCGGGTTCATCGAACCCGCCTCGCGGATGGCGCGGACGATGCGGCCGGGCAGAGCACCCACGTAGGTGCGCCGGTGACCGCGGATCTCGGCCTCGTCCCGCACGCCGCCCAGGGACACCCGGACGAACTTGCGGCCCATGGCCCGGGCCACGGACTCACCCAGCGAGGTCTTGCCCACGCCGGGCGGGCCGACCAGCGCGAGCACGGCGCCGCTGCGGCGACCGCCGATCACGCCCAGCCCACGCTCGGACCGGCGCTGGCGCACGGCCAGGTACTCGACGATCCGCTCCTTGACGTCATCCAGGCCGGTGTGGTCCTCGTCCAGGATCCGCCGGGCCCCGGCGATGTCGTAGGAGTCCTCGGTCCGGTCGTTCCACGGGATGTCGAGCACGGTGTCGAGCCAGGTCCGGATCCAGCCCACCTCAGGGGACTGCTCGGACGTGCGCTCCAGCTTGGCGACTTCCTTCATCGCCGCGTTGTGCACGTCCTCGGGCAGGTTGGCCGCCTCGACCCGGGCCCGGTAGTCCTCCTCCTCGGTGGCGGAAGAGTCACCGGACAGGTCGGCGAGCTCCTTGCGCACCGCGGCCAGCTGCTGGCGAAGCAGGAACTCCTTCTGCTGCTTCTCCATGCCGTCGGCGACGTCCTTGCGGATCGACTCGGCCACGTTCAGCTCGGCCATGTGCTCCTTGGTCCAGCCGATGATCAGCTCCAGCCGCTGCACCAGGTCCGCGGTCTCCAGGATCTGGAGCTTCTGCGCGGCGCTCAGGTAGGCGGAGTAGCCGGACCGGTCGGCGATGGCCGACGGGTCGTCGAGCGACTGGATCGAGTCGATGATCTGCCAGGCACCACGGTTCTGCAGCATGGCGATGATCAGGGACTTGTACTCCTTGGCCAGCTCATCGGCCTTCGGACCGTGACCGGTCTCTTCGATGACCGTGCCCTCGACCCACAAGGCCGAGCCGGAGCCGGTCGTGCCCGAGCCGATCTTCACGCGGGAGACACCGCGCACGACGGCACCGGGCTCGCCACCGGGCAGGCGGCCCTCCTGGTCGATGACGGCCAGCGTGCCCACACCGGCCAGACCGCGGTCCGACAAGCGGGGCACCAGCAGGACCCGGGGCTTGGACTCAGAGCGGATTCCCGGAACCCGGGTGGCCGCCGGAACCCGCGCCGCGTCGATCGCGGCCCGTGCCTCCTGCTGGGAAAGTTCAAGCGGCACCACCATCCCGGGGAGGACAACCTCGTCATCCAGGGGCAGCACCGGAAGTGTGAGCTGCTCGCTCATCTGACCTCCAAAAATTGAGTCACCTACACTCAAGAAAGAAGAGGCCAAAATAATTTCCTGTGCATGTTCTCTCACGGCGAACCGCCGAAAACCTCCACTGAGCTGCGAAAACGTGACCCACAGCTCGGACGGCGAACCCGGGCGTACTACGATCGCTGCGGCTCATCGCCCGCCCATCGCCCCGAAGGAGAAGCCGTGCTGCGTACGCCACTCATCCACCCTCCGCTGCTGGCCGCGCTCGCGGGCGCCGGGCACGGCGGCAAGGTGCTCCTCGCCGACGCCAACTACTCGGCCAGCACCAACGTCAACCCGGCCGCGGCCCGGATCCATCTCAACGTTCGCCCTGGGCTGGTCACCGTGGCCGATGTGCTGGAGCCGGTGCTGGCCACGGTGCCGGTGGAGGCGGTGGAGGTGATGACCCCGGACGGCGGTGGCACCCCCGAGGTGTGGGGGGTCTACCAGCAGATGCTGCGCGCGGGTCTGACCCTGCGCCAGCTGGGCCGGTTCGACTTCTACGCCGCCTGCCGGGAACCGGACGTAGCGGTGTGCGTGGCCACCGGCGACGCCGCGCTGTACTCCAACGTCCTGCTGACCATCGGCTACCTGACCCCCGAAGGCGAGGACGGGCCGCCCGCCTAACTCACCGCCTTCTGATCAGCGAGGACGATCCGCCCGGCCGCCGCCGGCCTGGCCGGTCGCGCCGGCTATCCGCCCAGGCTGACCTGGCCGTGCAGCGGAAGGCTGGCCGTAGCCGAGGAGTCGCCCACATAAACCTGGTAGGTCCCGGGAGCTGTGGTCCAGCCCTGGGTGGCGTCGCTCCAGTAGGCCAGCGAGCTGGCCGGCAGGCTGAAGTGGACCACCTCGTGCTGGCCAGGCCGCAGGGTCACCCGCTGGAACCCGCGTAGCTGCCGGGGCGGCTCCTGGGCGGACGCCGGGTCACCGACGTAGAGCTGGGCGACCTCCGTGCCGGCCCGGCTGCCGGTATTGGTCACCTCGGCCGTTACCACGATCTTGCCCTGGTTACCGCCGTGACCGGGGCCGGCCACGGTCAGGTGGGAGAAGGCGAAGCTGGTGTAGGACAACCCGAACCCGAACGGGAACAGCGGGGTGATGCCTTCGGCGTCGTCATAGCGATAGCCGACATCCAGCCCCTCGCTATAGGTGGCTACGCCGTTGATCCCCGGATACTGGGCCGGGGTGTTCGCAGGCACCGCGCTTTCCGAGGCCGGGAAGGTGATGGGCAGCTTCCCGGACGGGTTGACGGCGCCGAACAGGACGGCCGCGATCGCGTTGCCATCCTCCTCACCCGGGTACCAGGCCTCGACCACGGCCGGAACCTGGCTCAGCCACGGCATGAGCACCGGGGCGCCGGTGTTCAGGACCACCACGGTGCGGGGGTTGGCCTGCGCCACGGCCTGGATCAGCTGGTCCTGGAAGCCGGGGAGGGACAGGTTGGGCCGGTCGACGCCCTCACTTTCCTGATCGCCGACGAAGACGACGGCCGTTTGCGAGGACCTGGCCGCCCGGACGGCCTGGTCGATCAGCGGGTTGTCGGCCCCAGCCGGCAACTGCCAGCCGAGCTCGGCCACCGCCATATTGCTGGGCTTGGAGTCGACCTCGATCGCATAGGGCGTGCCGGCCGTCAGGGTCACGGTCTTACTCACCGTCTTAGCCGGGAAGTTCCCGCCGTCACTGATTACCACCTGGCCGTTGAGAGAGAGGGTCATGCTGGCCAGACTGGTCAGGCTCAGGGTGTAGGAGCCTGTGGCCGGGGGGGTGAGGGTCCCGCTCCAGCGCACCGAGTACGTCTGGCCTGAATTGACCCCGGCCGGGGGCAGGGCGTTCTCGTCGATGTACGGCTCCACCCGCGACACCACGGGCGTGCCCTGCCAGTCGCTGTTGTTGAAGTACTGGGCCAGCAGGCCGTGCTGGCCAGGTGCGCCTCCCGCCGGAGAGAGAGCATAGGCGGGAATGGCCGTCGGCCCGAGGTTCACCGGTGGCTCCCCCGCGTCATGCACCGCTACGTGGTGGCGGGCGGCCTCGGTGCCGATGGCCTGCAACGGGCTCACCGTCTGGATCGGGGCCACCTTGGCGCTCCCGGCGCCACCCGCCGAGGCCACGTTGGCCTCCGGACCGATGAGCGCGACCGACTTCAGCCGGGACGGATTGAGCGGCAGAGTGGCCTGGTCGTTCTTGAGCAGGACGGTGCCGGCCTCGGCCAGGGACTGGGCGGTGGCCCCGTCCTGGGCGGCCGGGATGGGCTTGGGTGCGGGAGCCGGCCGGTCGAACAGGCCGAGGCGGAACATGGTGTAAAAGATCCGGTGAACCATCTCGTCCACGGTCGACTTGCTCACCTGGCCGTTCTCCACGGCCGTGGCCAGGGCCGGACCGTAGAACGTGGCGCTGGGCAGCTCAAGGCTGGTCCCGGCGTCTGCCGCCTGGACGGTGTTGTGAATGGAGGTGAAGTCAGACATCACGAAGCCCGGGAAGTGCCAGCCCTTTTCCAGGGTCCCGATGAGGGCGGCGCTGTCACAGGAATAGGTGCCGTTGACCTGGTTCTCGGCACACATGACCGAACCCGCGCCCGCCTGGACCGCCGCCTTGAAGGCGGGCATGTAGATCTCCTCCAGGGTTCGCTGGCTGATCACCTCGTTGATGGTGCTGCGGTTGGTCTCCTGGTTGTTCGCGTCGAAATGCTTGGGGGTGGCGATGACCCCCTGGGACTGGATCCCGGTGACGTTGCCGGCCGCGATCTGGCCGTCCAGGTACGGATCCTCCCCGTAGGCTTCGAATGTCCGGCCGTTGACCGGTACCCGGGCAATGTTGATGTCCGGGCCCTCCACGACGTTACGCCCCTGGTCCAGCGCCTCTGCGCCTTCCACCTGCCCGTACTGGCCGGCGGCCGACGGGCTCCAGGTCGAGGCCAGGGAGATGGGAGCGGGAAGCGCGGTGGACGGCGCCTGCGCCGGGCCCCCGGTGCTGATACCGGCCGAACCATTGGTAAGCAGCAGGGCGGGGATGCACAGCGACGGGATGGCCGGCACCTCCCGGCTTTCGGTGGCGTTCGAGACGGTCGCCGTCATCTGGACTTCCTGAGCCAAGGTCATCTGGCTGACCAGAAGGCTGGCCCGCTGATCGGGCGAGAGCTGGGTGTTCATCCACGGGGCAGGCTGGCCCTGGCAGGTGGCCGCCGGCTTCGCGTTCAGTACCGGCCGGGCCGCGGCCCGGCTGGGTGCGGTGGGGGCGGCGGCCGCTGGCATCACCGCCAGCCCGGCGGCCAGGCCGGTCACGCCCGCCAGGATGGCCCCCGAGGTACAACGTCGCCGCCAGCGCCGGGCGAACTCTGCCCTGTCGCCTGCTTGATCATTGGACATGAGAGATCCTCCGAGCACGGCACCGTTCCCGCAGAGCTAAAAAGTTTCACTCAGGCTCAAACATCCGATACGTGTTGTCAAGGTCTGTACGCGCTTCCCCGGCAGTTTCACTCGGGGTCTGCTCCGGCGGCCTTCTGGACCCGGGCATTGACCGGCTCGATGGGGATGAGCCGGTTGGTCAGGGCCACATGGACCCGCTCACCGTCGGCCGCGACGATCAGCGAGGACGATCCGCCCCGGCCGCCGCCGGCATGGCCGGTCACGCCCCGGGTCTGGTTGACCACCCAGCCCAGGCCGATCGACACGCCGGTGCCGGGCCGGGTCACCTGGGGCCGGAGCGCCTCGGCGGCCAGGCCGGCGGGCAGCAGCCCGCGCCAGCCGCGGGCGAACCGGACCAGGTCGGCGGCGGTCGACCACAGGCCGCCGGCGGCGGGCAGGGTGCAGATCTCGGTGGTGGGCTGGAA
>DATDIH010000331.1:0-30438 GCA_036521155.1 Streptosporangiaceae bacterium | reverse complement strand
TTGGGGTCTTGCCTACGGTCGAATAGGCGACGTCGAAGGATATCCGAGATCGCGGCCGGTTCTCAAACCAGGCGCCAACGACCGCCTTCGGACAGTATAGCGGTCCGGCCGGGGCCACGGGCCCGGTTGCTCCCGGCGTCTACTCCCCAGCGACCCCGTCGATGGATTCCCGCAGCAGGTCGGCGTGCCCGAGGTGCCGGGCGTACTCGGCGATCATGTGGCCGTATACCCAGCGCACCGACAGTGTGCCCCACCGCTCGTGCTCGAAGGTCTGGTCCAGCGGCACTGGGGCCGCGGCCTGGCGGCACAGGTCCCACTCCGCGGCGAGCCGGGCCAGATCCGCGTCGGCGCTGGCCGGGTCGGTGTCCTCGAACGCCGCTTCCGGCCGGTCCGGCCGCCCGTACACGTCCGGCAGCGCCTGTCCCCCGACCCGGCGCCGGAACCAGGCCCGCTCGGTGTCGGTCAGGTGCCGGATCAGGCCGAGCAGGGACAGGCTGGACGCGGGCACCGGCCGCTGGGCCAGCTGGGCACCGGTCAGCCCGGCGCACTTCCACACCAGGGTCGCCCGGTGCCACTCCAGCAGGCCGTCCAGGGTCTCCCGCTCGCCCGCGGTCACCGGTTCGTGGGTCCGCGCCACCGGCGGAACGGTCCAGTCGCTCATTTCCGCACCCAGTCTGCCTGATAGGCGGACCAGTCGCCGGTGGTGGCGGTGCCCGCCGTGTACAGCCCGAGGCCGAAGGACGCGGCCCGCTGGCGGCCCGCCGAGGTCAGCGCCACCCGGGCGCCGTGCACGGTGGCGGCCACCGATTCGTTGCTGCCGCCGTTGGCCGGGACCGCCATGATCAGGCTGACCGAGGCCGGCACGGCCTTCAGGGCCACCGACGTCTCGTGCTTGACGTACCCGCTGTACCAGGAGGACAACGGCACCCCGGTGTCGAAGCCCAGCACCGCGACCTGGGTCACCCGGCTGGCCACCTGGCTCAGGTAACCGGACGTCCAGAACACCGGGTGGCGCATGAGCAGCGCGGCGGGCAGCCCCATCCCGGCCAGTGGCTCCAGCTTCGGGGTGTCCACCGACAGCACGGCCGGGTGCAGGGCCCGGGTCTTGGCCAGCACGGTCAGCAGCCCGGTGTCGCCGCTGGCCACCGGGCTCAGGTCGTAGCTGATCCCGGTGAAACCGGCCTTCAGCAGCGACTGGGCGCTGGCCGCCAGGTGCTGCTGGGTGGCGCCGTCGTCCAGGTCGAGGTGGCCGCGGCCGACCGCCCCGGTCAGCCGGGCGCAGACGGTCACGCGCGGGAACGTGCGGTGGAACCAGCCCAGCAACGACGCGGCCCGCGGTACCGCGGCCAGCTGGCCGGTGGCATCGACCTGGCCGGCCGGCACGTACACGTCGGCCACCCCGGACGCCCGGATCCGGGTCGCCAGCCGGGCCCGTCCCGCCGTGGTGTCGGCCGGGCCGGTCCCGCTGGCGTTCACCCAGCCCGGCCCCAGCCACAGCCCGTCATGCCCGGTGGAGCCGGCCCAGCCCGCGGCCGGCCCGCTGGCCTGGTGGGCGAGCACGAGCCCGGCCACCACGATCACGATCAGGATCGCGGCCGCGGCCGCCAGCACCCGGGTCAGGACGAAGCCGGCCATGTCGCCGGGCTTGCCAGGTGGCATGCGGACCTCCCAGGCCAGCAGTCCCGCATAGGCTAAGGGATCGTCACCCCAACTTCTCACCTCAAACGGATGTCTGTGTCATCTACGACGTCGCCTGCGACCGATGTTGAACCCGGGCACACCGACCCCTCGGTGATCCGGAACTTCTGCATCATCGCGCACATCGACCACGGCAAGTCCACCCTGGCCGACCGCATGCTCCAGCTCACCGGCGTGGTCGAGAACCGCAACATGCGCGCGCAGTACCTGGACCGGATGGACATCGAGCGGGAACGCGGCATCACCATCAAGAGCCAGGCGGTGCGCCTGCCGTGGACCGGCGCGGACGGAAGCCCGTACGTGCTGAACCTCATCGACACCCCCGGGCACGTCGACTTCTCCTACGAGGTGTCCCGGTCGCTGGCCGCCTGTGAGGGCGCGGTGCTGCTGGTGGACGCGGCCCAGGGCATCGAGGCTCAGACCCTGGCCAACCTGTACATGGCCCTCGAGGCCGACCTGCAGATCATCCCGGTGCTGAACAAGATCGACCTGCCCGCGGCCCAGCCCGAGCGGTACGCCGAGGAACTGGCCGGCATCATCGGCTGCGACCCCGGTGACGTGCTCCGGGTCTCGGCCAAGACCGGCCAGGGTGTCGAGCATCTGCTGCACGAGATCGTGGCCCAGGTCCCGGCGCCGACCGGGGATCCGGACGCGCCCTCCCGGGCGATGATCTTCGACTCGGTGTACGACACCTACCGCGGCGTGGTCACCTACGTCCGGGTGGTGGACGGCCGGCTGTCCAAGCGCGAGCGCACCCTGATGATGTCCACCGGTTCCGTGCACGAGACGCTCGAGGTCGGGGTGATCTCACCCGAGCCGCTGCCGTCGGCCGGGCTCGGCGTCGGCGAGGTCGGCTACCTGATCACCGGGGTCAAGGACGTCCGCCAGGCCCGGGTCGGTGACACCGTCACCAGTGCCGCCCACCCGGCCACCAGGGCGCTGGCCGGCTACGACACCCCCCGGCCGATGGTGTTCTCCGGCCTGTATCCGGTGGACGGCGACGACTACCCGGACCTGCGCGACGCCCTGGACAAGCTGCGCCTGAACGACGCGGCGCTGATCTACGAGCCGGAGACGTCGACCGCCCTGGGCTTCGGCTTCCGCTGCGGCTTCCTGGGCCTGCTGCACATGGAGATCGTCCGTGAGCGGCTGGAGCGCGAGTTCGACCTGGCCCTGATCTCCACCGCGCCCAACGTGGTCTACCGGGTGGTGATGGAGTCCGGGGTCGAGCTGCGGGTGACCAACCCGAGCGACTTCCCCGGCGGCACCGGCGCGCCCAGCGCCAGCTTGCCCGGCAACGCCACCAACGCCGAGGGCAAGGCGGTGGGCGGCAAGATCGCCCACGTCTACGAGCCGATCGTCCGGGCCACCATCATCAGCCCCAGCGACTACATCGGCACGATCATGGAGCTGTGCCAGGCCCGCCGTGGCTCGCTGCTGGGCATGGAGTACCTGTCCGCGGACCGGGTCGAGATCCGCTACACGATGCCGCTGGCCGAGATCATCTTCGACTTCTTCGATCAGCTCAAGTCGCGCACCCGCGGCTACGCGTCGCTGGACTACGAGCCGGAAGGCGAGCAGGAGGCCAACCTGGTCAAGGTGGACATCCTGCTCCAGGGCCAGCCGGTCGACGCCTTCAGCCAGATCGTGCACGCCGACAACGCCCGCGAGTACGGGCTGTCGATGACCGCGAAGCTCAAGGAACTGATCCCGCGCCAGCAGTTCGAGGTGCCGATCCAGGCCGCGGTCGGCTCCCGGGTCATCGCCCGCGAGAACATCCGCGCCATCCGCAAGGACGTGCTGGCCAAGTGCTACGGCGGTGACATCACCCGGAAGCGCAAGCTGCTGGAGAAGCAGAAGGAAGGCAAGCGCCGGATGAAGACCATCGGCCGGGTGGACGTGCCCCAGGAGGCGTTCGTGGCCGCCCTGTCCACCCAGCAGGGCGGGGAAAAGAAGCCCCGTTAGGGATGGTGGTGGTGGCCGCCGAAGGGCTGGACGAACGGCGCCGTCTGCACGTTCGGGGCCCCGAAGCTGGGCGTCGTGGTGTACGAGGTGCCACCGGTGCTGGCGATGGCGGCCAGGATGCCCGCCGTGACCAGCAGCACGAACAGGCCGATCGCGGCCCAGCCGATGACCAGCCCGGTCAGGGCCATGCCGTTGCCGCGCTCGCCGGTGTACCGGATCTGCCGCCGGGCCTTGTGACCCAGGATGACGGCCGGGATGGCGGTCAGGCCGAACAGCGGGGTGGCCAGCCCGAGGACCATCGAGGCCACCGCCATCGAGTTGGCGGGCTTCACCACCGGGTACCGGGTGTACTGGTACGGCACCTGGGCGGGCGGCCCGGCCGGCCCGGGCAGGTCGGTCACCAGGCCCCGCAGCTCCCCGTAGGTCTTGGCCGAGTAGGCCTGCTCCATCCGGGAGGTGTACTCGTCCTGGTCCAGCCGTCCCTCGCTGAACGCAGCCTTGAGCACATCGACCAGCTGCTCACGATCGGTGTCCGACGCTCGCAGTGACGCATGCATGTGCGCCGCGCCGCCGGGGTCGAAATAACCGGGACGTGCACGGTATGACTGGTCGTCTGCCACCAGAACCTCCCGCGGGTCCGACACTTCGATAGTAGCCGACCGCGCCCGGGATAACGCGGCCCGCGATGTCGATTAACCTGCGGACGTGCCTTCCGTCCTGCCTGATGGCGATCCGGTTCCCGCCGACGGGTCGCTGCCTTCTGGTGCCCGGGCGGGCCTGGGGCACCGGCCGTTCGGTTTCTACGTGCACGTCCCGTTCTGCGCCACCCGCTGCGGTTACTGCGACTTCAACACCTACACCGCGACCGAGCTCGGCGCCGGCGGGGGGCACCGGGCCTCCCGGGACACCTACCCGGATCAGGCCGCGGCCGAGATCCGGTTCGCCCGCCGCGTCCTCGGCGCGCCCGGCCCGGCCAGCCCGCCCGAGGTCCCGGTCAGCACGGTGTTCTTCGGCGGCGGCACGCCCACGCTGCTGGCCCCCGGCCAGCTGGGTGGCCTGCTCCGGGTCATCGACGGCGAGTTCGGGCTCGCGGCCGGGGCCGAGGTCACCGTGGAGGCCAACCCCGAGACCATCACCCCCCAGGTCCTGGCCCAGCTGCGGGCCGAGGGCATCACCCGCATCTCGTTCGGCATGCAGTCCGCCGAGCCGCGAGTGCTGGCCGTGCTGGACCGCGTGCACCAGCCGGGACGCCCGGCCCAGTGCGCCCGCTGGGCCCGGGAGGCGGGCTTCGAGCACGTCAGCCTGGACCTGATCTACGGGACGCCGGGGGAGACCGACGACGACTGGCGCCACTCGCTGGACGCCGCCCTGGCCGCCGGGCCGGACCACATCTCGGCCTACGCGCTGATCGTGGAGGACGGCACCCGGCTCGCGGCCCGGATCCGGCGCGGCGAACTGCCCGCCCCCGACGACGACGCCATGGCCGACCGCTACCTGATCGCCGACGAGGTCCTGACCGCCCAGGGCCTGAGCTGGTACGAGGTGTCCAACTGGGCCGCCTCCCCGGCCGATCGCTGCGCGCACAACCTGCTCTACTGGACCGGCGCCGACTGGTGGGGCGTGGGCCCGGGCGCGCACAGCCACGTCGGCGGTACCCGCTGGTGGAACGTCAAGCACCCCGCGGCCTACGCGGGCCGGATCGCGGCCGGGGTCAGTCCCGGCTACGCCCGCGAGACCCTCACCCCGGCCGAGCAGCAGCTGGAGCGGATCATGCTGCTGACCCGGCTGGCCGGCGGCTGCCCCGTGACCGAGCTGGACGAAGCGGGCCGGGACGCGGCCGCCAAGGCCGCCGCCGACGGCCTGGCCGACCCCGCCGCCCTGGCCACCGGCCAGGTGATCCTGACCCTGCGCGGCCGCCTCCTCGCCGACGCCGTCATCCGCGACCTGACCGGCTAGGGCAGCTGCGCCTGCTGCCCGGGGGTGACCAGGCCGGTCTCGTAGCCGAGCACCACCAGCTGGGCCCGGTCCCGCGCGCTCAGCTTGGTCATGATCCGGCTGACGTGGGTCTTGGCCGTGAGCGGGCTCAGGTACAGCCGGTTCGCGACCTCCTCGTTGGACAGCCCGGTCGCGACCAGCGCCAGCACCTCCCGTTCCCGGTCGGTCAGCGCGGCCAGCAGCTTGCCCGCGGCGGGCGCGGGCCCGGCCGGCCGGGTGGCCAGATCGGTGATCAGCCGCCGGGTCACGCTGGGCGACAGCAGCGCGTCGCCCCGCTCCACCACCCGGATGGCCTGCAGCAGATCGGCCGGCTCGGTGTCCTTGACCAGGAACCCGCTGGCCCCGGCCCGGATGGCCTGGAACACGTATTCGTCGGTCTCGAACGTGGTCAAGATGATGACCTTGACCCCGGCCAGGTCCTCGTTGGCCGCGATTCGCTTGGTCGCCTCCAGCCCGTCCATCTCCGGCATCCGGATGTCCATCAGCACGACGTCGGCCCGTTTCCGGTGGGCCAGGTCTACCGCCTGCCGCCCGTCCACGGCCTCGCCCACGACCTCCAGCTCCGGGTCGGCCTCCAGCAGCACCCGGAACCCGGCCCGGATCAGCGCCTGGTCGTCGGCCAGCAGCACCCGGATCAACCCAGCCCCCTGTCCGCCGTCACCGTCTCGTCCTTGGTGCGGCTCTGGTCGCTCACGGCCCGGCCCGCGGCGGGCATCCGGGCCATGACCCGGTACCCGCCGTCCGGCCGCGGGCCCGCGGCCAGCGACCCGCCCACCGACGACGCCCGCTCCCGCATCCCGATCAGCCCGTGCCCCCCGCTGGTGTCCGGCCCACCTGGACCGGCACCGTCCAGCCCGGCCCCGCCCAGCCCGGTGTCGGTCACCTCGACCAGGAACTCGCTGTCGGCGTAGGTCAGCGTGACCGCCGCGGTGGAAGGGCCGGCGTGCCGGATGGTGTTGGTCAGCGACTCCTGCACGATCCGGTAGGCGGCCAGGTCGACCGCGGCCGGCAGCCGGCGGGACGAGCCGTGCACGGTCAAGGTGGTCTCCAGCCCGGCCCGGCAGGCCCGGTCGATGAGCCCGGGAAGCTGCCCCATGCCCGGCGTGGGCCGGGTGGGGTCGGCCTCGTCGGCCTGCCGGAGCACGTCCAGGATGGCGCGCAGCTCACGCAGGCCGTCCTTGCTCACGCTCTTGATCGTGGCCAGCGCCTCGGCCGCCGCGTCCGGCCGGTCGCGCAGCACGTGCGCGGCCGCGCCCGCCTGCACGTTGATGGTGGCCATGGTGTGGGCCACCACGTCGTGCAGCTCCCGGGCGATGCGCAGCCGCTCCTCGTCGATGGTGCGCCGCGCGTCGGCTTCGGCCCGGTCCTGGATGGAGGCGATGTAGGCCCGTCGGCTGGCCACCGCGATCCCGCCCAGCGTGGCCGCGGCGGTCAGCCCGGGCAGCAGCCAGAACCCGGCCCCGGTCGGCCCGAACGGGTTGTGGGCCGCGGTCGCGCCCATCAGCACCGCGGTGATCAGCACGCCCCAGGCCAGCGCCCGGCGCGCGGACAGCAGGGTGGCCAGCGTGTAGAGGGCCACCACCGGGGCCAGCACGGCGGCCCCGTTCTCGTATCCGAGCAGGGAGTACACCACGACCGAGCCCGCCGAAACGGCCAGCACCACCCGCGGCCAGCGATGCCGGACGATCAGCACCAGCCCGGCCACCACGACCAGGATCAGTGCCGAGTCCGGGGTGTGCGCCGCCGCCGAACCGGGCGGCAGCTGGTCGCTGACCTGCTGCGGGTGCGCTTCACCGTAGGCGCCGAACACCGTGACTGCCGTCATGACCAGCGCGTACACCACGTCCCGGCCGCCACCGCGCCACCAGCGCAGCACCGCTTGGCCGTCCATGCCGCCCAGCGTAAGCCCGCCGCCCCCGTCCGGTCGTCCCCCCGCGGTTGGTGCCGCCCTACTCCACCTGGAGTAACCGTCCCCGGCAACGAGGCCGTCAACGAGGCCAGATAACTCAGTGACGAAGTCGATCAGTTCCTCGACGCGGCCCAGCAACTCCGGCTCCAGGTCAGCGAAGGTGCGTACCGAGCCGAGGATGCGCTGCCAGGCCGCCGCGGTGCTGCCGGTCCAGCCGATGGCCGCCAGCACGCCTTCCTTCCACGGCTGGCCGCGCGGCACGTCCGGCCAGCGGCTGATGCCGACCACGGACGGCTTGACCGCCTGCCAGATGTCGATGTACGGGTGCCCGACGATGAGCAGGCCGGGCTGGGCCAGGCCGGCCGCGATCCGGCTCTCCTTGGAGCCCGGCACCAGGTGGTCGACCAGCACGCCGAGCCGCCGGCCGTCCCCGGGCCGGAACTCGGCCAGGATCTCCGGCAGGTTGTCGACGCCTTCCAGGTACTCGACCACCACGCCGACGTCGCGCAGGTCGTCGCCCCAGATCCTCTCGACCAGCTCGGCGTCGTGCCGTCCTTCGACGTAGATGCGGCTGGCCCGGGCCACCCGGGCCCGCGCCTGCGGCGCCGCCACCGAGCCGGACGCGGTGCGGGTGGGCCGCGCGGGCACCGGCGGCCCGGCCGCGGCCGGCCGGACCAGCGTCACCGGCCGTCCGTCGACCATGAAGGCCGCCGGGTTCAGCGGGAACACCCGCCGCTTGCCGTGCCGGTCCTCCAGCGTCACCGCGCCCTTGTCGCAGCCCACGACCGCGCCGCAGAAACGGCCTTCGATGTCCTCGACGACCAGCCCGTACTCGGCTTCCAGCTGCGGAGTCTGCGGGCGCTGACGCCGCCTGGCGGCCAGCACGTCGCCGCCGTAGTCGTGGCTTCGCATGCCCGGACCGTACCGGATCGTCCCCCGGCCCGGCCGGACGCCACGCGGGGCAGCTCCTCGCGAGGAATCCCTCTTGCCGCTTGCCATCACGCTGGTCCTGAGGGGCAATAGACTTGGCACTCAGGAAGCGTGAGTGCCAGGGCTTGGTTGGTTATGGGCACAGGGAGGTGAGCACGTGCTGGATGAGCGCAAGCTTGCCGTCCTCCGCGCCGTGGTGGAGGACTACGTGTCCACCAATGAGCCGGTCGGGTCCAAGTCACTGGTGGACCGGCACAACCTCGACGTGTCCCCGGCCACCATCCGTAACGACATGGCCGTGCTCGAGGAGCAGGGGTACATCACCCAGCCGCACACCAGCGCCGGGCGGGTGCCGACCGACAAGGGCTACCGGCTGTTCGTGGACCGGCTGTCGCACATGAAGCCGCTGTCCTCGGCCGAGCGCCGGGCCATCCAGACCTACCTGGCCCAGGCCTACGGCCTGGACGACGTGGTGATGCGGACGGTCCGGCTGCTGGCCCAGCTGACCCGCCAGGTCGCGGTGGTGCAGTACCCGTCGCTGACCCGGTCCGTGGTCCGGCACATCGAGCTGGTCCGGCTGGCCCCGGAGAAGCTGCTGGTCGTGGTGATCACCGACACCGGCCGGGTCGAGCAGCGCATGGTCGACCTGCCGGACCGGTGCGAGGACGACGACGTCGCGCACCTGCGCGCCCTGCTCAACGCCAGCCTGGACGGGCGGCGGCTGACCGAGGCGGTCAAGATCGTGGCCGGCCTGATCGAAAGCGTGCCACCGGCCGGGCGGGCCAACGCGGCCGCGGTGTTCTCGGTCATCATGGCCAACCTGGCCGAGCGGAACGAGGAGCGGATCGTGTTCGGCGGCACCGCCAACCTGGCCGCGCCCGACTTCTCCCAGGGTCTGCGTGACGTGCTCGAGGCCCTGGAGGAGCAGGTCGTGCTGATGCGGGTGCTGGGCGACGCGACCGATGAGTCGCTGCTGTCGGTGATGATCGGCCGGGAGAACCCGGTCGAGGGACTTCGGACTACGTCGCTGGTGTCCAGTGGCTACGGTTCGGGCGGTGAGACCCTGGCCAAACTCGCCGTGCTGGGCCCGACACGGATGGATTATCCCGGGACGATGGGAGCGGTAAGCGCGGTGGCACGGTATGTCGGCGAAATCCTGATGGAGAGCTAGTGGCGACCGAGTATTACTCCGTTCTCGGAGTCCGGCGGGACGCCGCGCCGGAGGAGATCAAGCGGGCGTACCGGCGGCTCGCCCGGGAACTTCATCCCGACGTCAACCCGGATCCGCAGACCCAGGAGCGGTTCAAGGAGATCACCCAGGCGTACGAGGTGCTCTCCGACCCGGAGAAGCGCCAGATGTACGACATGGGCGCCGACCCGTTCGCCCGGGCCGACGCCGGCGCGGGGGCGGCCGGGGCCGGCGGGTTCGGGCCTGGGTTCCCGTTCAGCGACATCATGGACGCGTTCTTCGGTGCCGGAGCCGGGGGCACCGCCCGCGGCCCGCGCAGCCGGGCCCGGCGGGGCCGCAACGCCACCATCCGGGTCGAGCTTGACCTGTCCGAGTGCGCGTTCGGCGCCACCCGTGAGCTGACCGTGGACACGGCCGTGGTCTGCCCGACCTGTTCCGGTGAGGGCACCGCCCCCGGCACCCACCCGGAAACCTGCGACGTCTGTGGCGGCCGGGGTGAGGTCAGCCAGGTCGCCCGGTCCTTCCTGGGCCAGGTCGTGACGTCGCGGCCGTGCCCGCGCTGCGGCGGCTACGGCACGCTGCTGCCCCGGCCCTGCCCGGAATGCGACGGCGACGGCCGGGTCCGCACCCGCCGCACGATCAAGGTCCGGATCCCGGCCGGCGTCGAGGACGGCACGCACATCCAGCTGGCCGGCGAAGGCGAAGTGGGCCCCGGTGGCGGCCCGCCCGGCGACCTGTTCCTGGAGATCGCCCAGCGGCCGCACGCGATCTTCGAGCGCCAGGGTGACGACCTGCACTGCACGGTCACGATCCCGATGGTGGCGGCCGCGCTGGGCGCCACCCTCAACGTGGAGAGCCTGGACGGCCCGGCCGACATCGACATCCGGCCCGGGACCCAGTCCGGTCAGGTCATCCCGCTCTACAACCACGGCATTCAGCACCTGAACAGCTCGGGCCGTGGTGACCTGATCATCCACGTGACCGTGGAGACCCCGGCCCGGCTCGACCCCGAGCAGGAGAAGGTGCTGCGCGAGCTGGCCAAGCTGCGCGGCGAGGAATCGCCGCCGGGCAAGTTCTCGCCGGGCCAGCACGGGTTCTTCTCCCGGCTGCGCGACGCCTTCAACGGCCGTTAGGTGACCGCGCCGGTCTTCCTGGCCGACGGGGCGGACCTGCGGGCGGACACCGTCACCCTGACCGGGGCCGAGGGGCGGCACGCCGCGACCGTGCGCCGGATCAGGCCGGGGGAGCGGGTGGACGTGGCCGACGGCGCGGGCCTGATCGCCGAGTGCGTGGTCACCGACGCGGGCCCGGGCTCGGTGACGCTGCGGGTGCGGGCCCGGCGCGAGGTGCCCGCGCCCGACCCGCGGATCGTGGTGGTTCAGGCCCTGCCCAAGGGTGACCGCGCCGAACTGGCGGTGGAGACCATGACCGAGGTTGGCGTGGATGTGATCGTGCCGTTCGCCGCCGAACGCTGCGTGGCCCGCTGGCCGGCCGGGGATCGCGCGGCCAAGGCCCTGGCCCGCTGGCGTTCGGCCGCCCGGGAAGCGGCCAAGCAGGCCCGCCGGGCCCGCATCCCCGAGGTCACCGGGCTGGCGTCCGCCGCCGAAGTGGCGACCCGCCTGAAGTCCGCGGCCCGCGGGGTGGTGCTCGAGCCCGGGGCCGAGCAGGCTCTGTCCCGGCTGGACCTGCCCGCCCACGGCGACGTGGTGCTGGTGGTCGGCCCCGAAGGTGGGCTCAGCCCGGCCGAGCTGACCGAGTTCACCGCGGCCGGTGCCGTCGAGACCCGGCTGGGCGACTCGGTCCTGCGCGCCTCCACCGCGGGTGCCGCGGCCGCCGCCGTCCTGATGGCCCGCACCGGCCGCTGGTAAGCCGGCCTGAACTCACCCAGCCTCACTCGCCAACCCCAAGACGCCCGCAAACCTCAGGCGCTCCTGCAGGCCCAGGAGTCTCCGGGGTTAGGCTCCGGGGCACCCGGCGTGCGGATGATGCCGGCAGGCCCGGGCGGTCTCGAAGCCCTGGCTCCAGGGCGACCCGGAACTGCTGGTGCTGGTGGCCGACGGCGTGGCCGGGTCACCGCTGCTGGCCTTGGCGTCACTGCTGGCCTTGGCGTCACTGTTGCTGGCCTTGGCGGACGGGGTCGTCGGCGCTGACGAAGCGGGCGTGACGGCCGGCTGCTCGACCTGGGCCCTGGTCTGGAGCGGAGTCGGGATCGCGACCGGAATCTGCGACGCGGCCGCCGCCGCGGCCGAACCCTTCAGCGTCGGGCCCTGGCACGGCTTGAGGTTGCTGAGGTGCGTGCTCTCGGTGGGTGGCCCGCTGGTGCCCAGCGGCGCCCCCGACGTGTCCGTGGGGGTGGGGCCGGAAGACCCGGTGGGCGAGGTCGGCGCCTGGGTCGGCGAGGCCGGCTCGGACGTCGGCGTGGCCGCGGGCGAACTCTGAGCCGGGGTCACGGTCGGGTTCACCGCCGCGCCGCCGGAGCTGGCCGGGCTGGCCTTGGCCGACGGCAGCGACTTGGCCGGGGTGGTGCAGGTGGCGGTGGGGCTCGGGGTGGCCGTGGTGCTGGCCGCGGGGTTCGCGCCCGGCGCGCCGTTGCCGCCGGACGACCGCTGGCCGGTGCCCAGGCCGCTGCCGCCGCCCTTTCCGGTCACCGAGGTGGTGCTGCCTGAGCCGGACGAGCCGATGTTGGTGATCGCGTGCCGCAGCCCCGGTACGGCCGCGGCCGTACCCGCGAAGATGCACACCGCGGCCACGGCCAGTACCGGCCGCAGCCAGGCCACACCGGGCTGGGCGCCGGTCCGGCCCTCGGCGCGGTCCCGCCGGCCGGGGAGCGGGATCCGGCCGGTCATGCCCACGATCCAGTCCGCCCCCTCGGCGGCCAGATGCCGCGCGCGCAGGCCGTACCGCTCCGCGTCCACGCGGAGGCCGCCCCACAGCGGGCCCCACACCGGGACGGAGGGTCGCGACCTCAGCTGCTCGCGGATCTGGCTCAGGCCATCCTGGGCAGCCGCCAGCCGGGCCGCTTCGGCGTTGAGTTCACGCCGGAGCACCCAGCTGAGGTCGTCGTCGGACGATGTCATCGTGGTAGTTCTCCGTTATGCAGTCTGCTCCAGGACCGCCCGGAGGGAAGACATCCCCCGCGCGGTGTGGCTCTTGACCGCACCCTTGCTGATGCCCATCATCTCGGCGATCTGGGCTTCTGACAGGTCGGCATAGTAGCGAAGGACGAGCGCCTGCCGTTGCCGGTCGGGCAGCGCCCGCAGCGCGGAGATCACGGCACTGCGTTCCAGCAACGTGATCGCGCCCTGCTCGGCACTGGGCATGTCCGGTGCGGGCTTGGGCGCGTTGCGGTCGACCACGCTGCGGTGCCGGAGCACCGAGCGGGCCCGGTTCACCACGGCCTGCTTGAGGTAGGAGAGCGCTTTGTCCTCCTCCCGCAGCCGGAGCCAGCCGTCGTGCATGGCGATGAAGCACTCCTGCACCACTTCTTCGGCCGTTGGCTCGTCCCGCACCAGCAGACCTGCCAGCCGGACCAGCGAACGGTAGTGGTTGCTGTAGAGCTGGGTGACCGCCTCATCAGCGGTCATGTCCAGCTTCGCAGGTGCCGCCCCGACCACGGCGCCGGCCACCAGGGTCTCGGTCACAGCAGTAGGACGCGCACGTCCCCTGGCCGGTTCACCCGCGGCCATCAAATCACCCACGGCCATCAAGGATCTTCACCGCCAAGTTCCCGCCCATCTCGATCTTTGAACAGCGTTGACTGCCCAACTTGCCCACCCCACCCGAGTTGGCGAATCCCGTGACCGCCCCCCAGCGCCTCCCCGACGCCTTGACGGCCAACGATCCACGCGCATTGTGCCACTTCCCGAAGCCGCAGAACCGGCCATTCTCGGGACTGTCACGCAAAAGCGCCCGGATCGCGTTGCCAGCCTATCCGTGGGGCTCGGCGGAAAACACAGCCAGAGGCGATTAGGGGACCTAACCACTGAGGACTGGGGACCTAGGTCCCAATTCCGACATTTCGGGCTAAAAAATCAGTCCAGACCCGGAACGGGGCGGCGAGACCTGGGAAGACGGTGCGGAAGGCCGCCCGGCGCTAGGATTCCAGTGTGCCCGACTGCCTGTTCTGCGGTATCGCTTCTGGCGAGATACCGGCCAAAACTGTCCGTGAAAGCTCACGAGCTATCGCGTTTCGCGACATCAACCCGCAGGCGCCGACCCACGTGCTGGTGATCCCGCGTGAGCACTATCCGAACCTGGCCGCGCTCGCCGCGGCCGGTGACGGCCTGCTCGACGAGGTGGCCACGCTGGCCGACCAGGTCGCCCAGGAGGGCGGCGTGGCCGGCTCCGGGTACCGGGTGGTGTTCAACACGGGTGCCGACGCCGGGCAGACCGTGCACCACGTGCACGCGCACGTGCTGGGGGGCCGCCCGCTGGAGTGGCCGCCCGGATGATGAACCATGGCCGGTCCCGGCGGATACCATGAGAGAGCCAGGCAGAACAGTGCTGGTCTTGAAACAGTGCTGGTATCAGGGGTCGGCGGCCGATCCGCCGAACATGCGAGAGCGACTAATTGACCAACATTTCAGATGACGTCCGTGGCGATGGCCGGCCGTCCGCCGGCGCCGCGGGAAATAACGGGCGGTCCCAGGTCAGGATCGTGATCCCGGCCGAGCGCTCCATGGTGGGCCTGCTCGGCTCGCGGGACGAGCTGCTCCGGGTCATCGAGCGCGAGTTCTCGACCGACATCCACGTGCGCGGCAACGAGATCACCGTGACCGGCCGCCCCGAGGAGACCGCGCTGGTCTCCGGTCTGTTCGAGGAACTGCTCGAGCTGCAGGCCAACGGGGCTGAGCTGTCCGCCGACGCGGTGGAGCGGGTGGCCGGGATGCTGCGCCGCGAACGCGGGGTCCGGCCCGCGGAAGTGCTGACGCTGGACATCCTGTCCTCGCGCGGCCGCACCATCCGGCCCAAGACGCTGAACCAGAAACGCTACGTGGACGCGATCGACAACCACACGATCGTGTTCGCGATCGGGCCGGCCGGCACCGGCAAGACCTACCTGGCCATGGCCAAGGCCGTGAAGGCCCTGCAGGCCAAGGAGGTCAACCGGATCATCTTGACCCGGCCCGCGGTGGAGGCGGGGGAGCGGCTCGGCTTCCTGCCCGGGACGCTGTACGAGAAGATCGACCCCTACCTGCGGCCGCTGTACGACGCGCTGCACGACATGCTCGACCCGGACTCGATCCCGCGGCTGACCGCGGCGGGCACGATCGAGGTCGCCCCGCTGGCGTACATGCGCGGCCGGACCCTGAACGACTCGTTCATCATCCTGGACGAGGCCCAGAACACCTCGGCCGAGCAGATGAAGATGTTCCTGACCCGGCTCGGCTTCGGGTCCCAGGTGGTGGTCACCGGCGACGTGACCCAGGTCGACCTGCCCAGCGGGCAGACCAGCGGCCTGCGCGTGGTCCAGGACATCCTGGACGGCGTCCCGGACATCCACTTCGCCCGGCTCACCAGCCAGGACGTGGTGCGACACCGGCTGGTGGGGGAGATCGTCGACGCCTACGAGCGCTACGACGCCCAGCAGCGCCAGGCCGAGGACGCGGCCGGTGGCAGCCGTCGCCCACCATCCCCGCGCGGGTCCGCACGCGGAGGGGGGAAGCGCGGTCAGTGACCGCGTGTACCCGGTGAGCATCGACATCGCCAACGAGTCCGGCGTCGAAGTAGATGAGGTCGCGCTGGCCGCGATCGCCCGCTACGTCCTGGACGAACTGCACATCCACCCGCTGGCCGAGCTGTCCGTGCTGGTGGTGGACGAGAAGGCCATGACCGAGCTGCACGAGCGCTGGATGGGTGAGCCCGGCCCGACCGATGTGCTCTCCTTCCCCATGGACGAACTGCGCCCGCCGCACCTGGGCGCGGGCAACGCGGGCCGGGCGGGTGCCGAGGAGCCCGGCCCGGACCCCGGCCTGCTCGGCGACGTGGTGCTCTGCCCGCCGGTCGCGGCCGCGCAGGCCCGGGAGGCCGGCCACAGCGCCCAAGCCGAGCTGGAACTGCTGACCGTGCACGGCATCTTGCATCTGCTCGGCTACGACCACGCCGAGCCCGAGGAGAAGGCCGAGATGTTCAGCCTGCAGGACCGGCTGCTGGCCTCCTGGCGCGCTGGCCAGGCTGGCCCAGGCGACCGGGCCGGTCAGGACGGCCAGGCTGGCCCGGATGACCTGGCCAGCCAGGCTGGTCAGGGCGAGGCGGCCCGGCCGCAGGAAGGCTCGTCCGGGTAATGTCCGACCAGGGGTGGCTGATCGCCGCCGCGATCGTGCTCGTGCTGATGGCTGGCTGGTGGGCCAGCGCCGAGGCCACCTTGGCCCGGCTGTCCGCGGCCGGCGCCGAGCAGCTGGCCGGGTCCGGCCGCCCGGCGTCCCGGCGGCTCCGCGCGGTCTTCGCCGACCTGCCCCGCTATCTGAACATCCTGCTGCTGCTCCGGGTCACCTGTGAAACCTCGGCCACCGTGCTGGTGGTGGCGGCGTTCGTGCACTGGTTCGGCGCGGGCTGGAAGGGCTTCCTGATCGCGCTGGCGGTCATGATCGGGGTCGGCTACCTGGTGGTGGGGATCAGCCCGGCGCCGCTGGGCCGCCGGGGTGCCGAGCGGGTGGCCCTGGGCGCGGCCACCGTGCTCTACCCGCTGGGCGTGATCCTGGGTCCGGTGCCCCGGATGCTGGTCGCCGCGGGCAGCGTGCTCACCCGCGGCCGCGGCGCCGCGGCCAGCCCGCTGACCGGCAAGTCCGAGCTGCGCGGCCTGGTCGACTTCCTGGAGCAGCGCAGCGTCATCGAGCCCGGCGAGCGGGAAATGGTCCGGTCCGTGTTCGAGCTGGGTGACACCATCGTCCGCGAGGTCATGGTGCCCCGGACCGAGATGGTCTTCATCGACCGGGACAAGACCGTGGACCAGGCGCTGTCCCTGCACCTGCGCAGCGGGTTCTCGCGCATCCCGGTGGCCGGCGAGAACGAAGACGACGTGATCGGCATCGCCTACCTCAAGGACATCGTGGCCTGGACCCATGAGCACCCGGACGCGGACCCGGCTCCGGTCACCGAGGTCATGCGCCCGGCCACCTACGTGCCGGACAGCAAGCCCATCGACGAGCTGCTGCGCCAGATGCAGTCCCAGCAGATCCACGCGGCCATCGTGATCGACGAGTACGGCGGCACGGCCGGCCTGGTCACCATCGAGGACATCCTGGAGGAGATCGTCGGGGAGATCACCGACGAGTACGACCAGGAACGGCCGCCGGTCGAGTGGCTGTCCCCGGACGTGGCCCGGGTCGCGGCCCGGCTGTCAGTGGACGAGCTGGCCGAGATCTTCGGTGTCAGCATCGAGGCCGAAGACGTGGAGACCGTGGGCGGCCTGCTGGCCCACGCCCTGGGGCGGGTGCCGATCGCCGGCTCGGAAGGCACCGTCGGCGGGCTCCGGCTGACCGCCGAGAACCTGTCCGGCCGGCGCAACCGCATCGGCACCGTGCTGGTGGAGCGGGTGCCAGCGGCTGCACAGCCGAGCGACGAAGCCGAACGGTCGGCCTCCTGATCGTCCCGGCCGCCTACACTCGACAGGTGAGCGACGCGGAACTGAGTCCCGAGGACCTGAAGATCATTACGCTGGCCCGTTCCACGCGGGCCCGGGTGGCGTCCGCCGAAGGGGCGGCCGTCCGGGACGAAACCGGCCGCACCTACGCCGCCGCCGCGGTGGCCCTGCCCTCGCTGCAGCTGTCCGCGCTCCGGCTGGCGGTGGCCATGGCGGTCTCCAGCGGCGCGTCCGCTCTGGAGGCGGCGGCCCTGGTCAGCGACGTGTACCAGCCCGACCCGGGCGACCTGGCCGCGGTGCGCGATCTCGGCCCGGCCGCGACCGTGTTCCTGGCCGGCCCGGACGGGTCCGTGCGCGACACCCTGAAGCCCTGAGCGCCATGCCTCCCGGCCCGTTCCGTTCCGGCTTCGCGGCGTTCGCCGGGCGCCCCAACGTCGGCAAGTCCACCCTGACCAACGCGCTGGTCGGTACCAAGGTGGCCATCACCAGCAGCCGGCCGCAGACCACCCGGCGGGTCATCCGCGGCATCGTGCACCGGCCGGACGCCCAGCTGATCCTGGTCGACACCCCCGGCCTGCACAAGCCGCGGACCCTGCTCGGGGAACGGCTGGACAGCCTGGTCCGCTCCACCCTGACCGAGGTCGACGTGATCGGCTTCTGCGTCCCGGCCGGTGATCCGGTCGGTCCCGGCGACCGCTACCTGGCCCGCGAGCTGGCCGGGATCAAGCGCACCCCGGTGGTGGCCATCGTGACCAAGACCGACAAGGTGCCCCCCGAACGGGTTCTGGCCCAGCTGACGGCCGTGGCTGAACTGGGGGAGTGGGCCGACGTGGTCCCGGTGTCCGCGGTCACCGGCTACAACCTGGACGTGCTGGCCGACGTGCTGATCAAGCACCTGCCCGAGGGCGTGCCGCTGTACCCCGACGGCGAGCTGACCGACGAGCCGGAGCAGTTCCTGGTCGCCGAGCTGATCCGGGAGGCGGCCCTGGAAGGCGTGCGCGAGGAGCTCCCGCACTCGATCGCGGTGGTGGTCGAGGAGATGAAGCCGCGCGACGGCCGGGACGACCTGACCGACGTCTACGCCGAGATGTACGTCGAGCGCCCCAGCCAGAAGGCCATCGTGATCGGGACCAAGGGGGCCCGCCTGAAGGACGTCGGCAGCCGGGCCCGGAAGCAGATCGAGGCCCTGCTCGGTACCCGGGTCTACCTCGACCTGCGGGTCAAGGTGGCCAAGGACTGGCAGCGCAACCCCAAGGAGCTGCGCCGCCTAGGCTTCTACGACTGACCTGAGCCCCGTTTCCTGAGCGGAAGCCGGCTCCGGGCCGGTGCGGAGCAGCCAGGCGGTGACGCGCCCAGTGAGGTGGAAGCCGAGCGTTTCGTTGATGGCCACCATGTGGGCGTTGTCCTCGCCGTTCCAGGTCTCGACGCGCTCGACCTGGGGCTCGCGGGCCGCGATGAGCTCCAGCATGGCCACCTTGGTCAGCAGGCCCAGGCGGTGACCGCGGTGCGCGCGGACGACCGCGGTCAGCTCCTGGAAGCCCCAGCCGGGGTTGGGCTCCTCCAGGCTCAGCTGGGTCAGGGCGGCCAGGTCCCCGGTCCCGGAGGCGACCGCGGCCATCGAGTGGCGGCGCAGCCCGTGGTCGGCGCTCAGCTGATCGACCCGACGGACCCGGTCCGCGTCCCAGACCTGCGGTTCTTCCTCGGCGCCGCGCGGGGCGTCGGCCAGGGCCTCGTTCAGCTCAGCCACCGGGTCCAGCCATTCCTCCGGCGTCGGGCCCTCCCAGCTGATCAGGCGGTACCCGGCCGCCGGGCCTTCGGCCGAAGCCCGCAACCGGGCCAGGTGCCCGGCCGGAACGGCCCGCAGGTCCAGCGTCCGCCGGGCCTCGATCAGTTCGGCGGTCGCGGCGTGGGCCCGGAAGAACCTGTCGGCTGGTGTGTCCGCCAAGATCAGGCTGGTCGTGGTGCGGCGCCCCAGTTCGGCGGCGCGGGCCAGGGCGTGCCGCAGCAGCGCATTGCCGATACCGGCCCGGCGCCGTTCCGGGTCCACCAGCAGGTTCAGATTGGCCCGGGCCCGGTTCTCCCGGTCGGGCAGCTCCAGCGAGTACCCGCCCAGGACCTCGCCTCCGGCCTCGGCCAGAGCCAGCCAGTTCTCCCGCGGCTCATCGCACCAGCCGCGCGCCTTGAGACCGCCCCACACCCCGAACGACATGGCCGGTCCACCCGGCTGGTCCACCGGCACCCCCGCCGCATACAAGGCATACCAGGCCCGCGTCAACGCCTCATCAGCCTCGGGATCAAACCGTTCGATCAGCACCTGGCCAGCCAAACACTCCGGTAACCGAATCGCGACTCATTATTCGGCCTGCTACGCTGGCTGCATCATGCGCGGGCTGCTTCTGCTTAGCCGCCGCGGCGAGGGCCGGTAACGGCCTGCTCCCTCGTCGCGGAGTTTCGCGTGACCGCTGGCCAGATCGCGGCCGACCTACCGGCCGGGTCCTTCGCAGCAGCCTCGACGAGGAGCAGCACTTCCCATGACTTCGCAGCAATCGCACGCGTCCGGCGTGCCGAACGACGTACCTAATCCCCGCGCCCATTCGGTGGGTACCGGGGACATCCGGCAGCAGCCCAGCGGCATGCCGATCGGGCGTTACCAGCCCTTCCAGCCGGTCGACCTGGCCGACCGCACCTGGCCGAACAACTCGATCACCCGGGCCCCGCGCTGGCTCTCCACCGACCTGCGCGACGGCAACCAGGCCCTGATCGACCCGATGAGCCCGGCCCGCAAGCGGAAGATGTTCGACCTCCTGGTCGGCATGGGCTACAAGGAGATCGAGGTCGGCTTCCCGTCGGCCAGCCAGACCGACTTCGACTTCGTGCGCGAGCTCATCGAGGGTGACAAGATCCCCGATGACGTGCAGATCTCCGTGCTGGTCCAGGCCCGCGACGACCTCATCGAGCGGACCGTCCAGTCCCTGGTTGGTGCGCCCCGCGCCACCGTGCATCTGTACAACGCCTGCGCCCCGCTGTTCCGCAAGGTGGTCTTCCACGCCAGCCGCGAGCAGACCAGGGCCCTGGCCACCGACGGCACGATCTCCGTGCTCCGGCACTCCGAGCGCCTCCTGGACGGCACCGCCTTCGGCTACGAGTACTCGCCTGAGATCTTCATGGACACCGAGCTCGGCTTCTCCATCGAGGTCTGCGAGGCCGTGTCCGATCTGTGGCAGCCCGAGCCCGGCCGGGAGATCATCTTCAACCTGCCCTGCACGGTCGAGCGGTCCACCCCCAACGTGTACGCCGACCAGATCGAGTGGATGAGCCGCCAGTTCAGCCGGCGTGAGAACGTCTGCCTGTCGGTGCACACCCACAACGACCGTGGCACCGCGGTGGCCGACGCCGAGCTGGCCGTGATGGCCGGCGCCGACCGCGTCGAGGGCTGCCTGTTCGGCAACGGCGAGCGGACCGGCAACGTCTGCCTGGTCACGCTGGGCCTGAACCTGTTCAGCCAGGGCATCGACCCGATGATCGACTTCTCCGACATCGACGAGGTCCGCCGCACCGTCGAATACTGCAACCAGCTCCCGGTCCACCCGCGGCACCCGTACGCGGGCGACCTGGTCTACACCGCGTTCTCCGGCTCGCACCAGGACGCGATCAAGAAGGGCTTCGAGGCCCTCGAGCAGGAAGCCAAGGTTGCCGGCGTGCCCTTCGCCGACTACCCGTGGGCCGTGCCCTACCTGCCGATCGACCCGCACGACGTCGGCCGCTCCTACGAGGCCGTGATCCGGGTCAACTCCCAGTCCGGCAAGGGCGGCGTGGCCTACATCATGAAGGCCGAGCACCAGCTCGACCTGCCCCGCCGGCTGCAGATCGAGTTCTCCCGGGTCGTTCAGGTCGCCACCGACGACGAGGGTGGCGAGGTCACCGCGGCCGAGATGTGGGCCAAGTTCTCGGCCGAGTACCTGACCCCCGGGCCGGTGGCGCTGCTCGGCCACCGCGCCTCCTCGGTGGTCGAGTCCAAGCACGTGCTCACCGCCGAGGTCAGCGTGGACGGCGAGGCCCGGCTGATCGAAGGCTCCGGCAACGGGCCGATCTCGGCCTTCTGCGACGCCCTCGGCGGGGTCGGCGTGAAGGTCCGGGTCCTCGACTACACCGAACACGCGATGTCGGCCGGGTCGGACGCCCAGGCCGCCGCCTACGTGGAGTGCGAGATCGACGGCCGCACCCTGTGGGGGGTCGGTGTCGACGCCGACACCACCAGCGCCTCCATGCGGGCCGTGCTCTCCGCGGTCAACCGCACCCGCTGACCCGGGACGCCTGAAACCAGGCGCCTAACACCAGGACATGCCCAGGCCGTCCAGCAGCCCCTTGAGGGCGCGGGCGGCCCGGGCGAAATCCTCTGGCCCGCTGAAGCCACCGAACCGCCCGGCCACCGCCAGGTGCGGTTCCAGCGAGACGAAACCGGCGAACCCGGCTTCGTCCAGCGCGGCCAGGGTCAGACGTACCTGGCCGTCACCCGCACCGGCGGGCACCACCGCCCCGGTGGCGGCCAGGGCGTCCTTGACCTGCAGGTACTCCAGGTACGGGGCGAGCAGGGGATAGGCCTCGGTGTGCGGGGCCACCCCGCACTGCACGAAGTTGGCCGCGTCGAACGTGGCCCGGAGCGCCGGCGACCCGACCTCGCGGATGATCTCCGCGCAGCGGGCCGGGGTGTCCCCATAGATCTCCTTCTCGTTCTCGTGGGCCAGGACCAGGCCGCGCTCCTCGGCGATCCCGGTGAGCGCGGCCATCCGGTCCAGGACCGGCCCGCGGAACTCCGCCGGACTGCGCCCCGGGGGCAGAAAGAACGAGAACACCCGCACCAGCCGCGTGCCCAGCGCGGCCGCGATGTCGGCCACCCGGCGCAGCCGGTCCAGCTCCGGGCCCAGCGGCGCGTCGACCGCGATCTTCCCGATCGGGGAGCCGATCGCCGACACCGCCACCCCCGCTCCGTCCAGGGCCCGCCGGATCCGGGCTACCTGCTGATCGTCGAAGTCCGCGACGTTCACCGACCAGGCGCTGCGCAGCTCCAGGTGGGTGATGGACTGCTCCGCCAGCACCGCCAGCTGCGTGTCCAGATCCGCGGCGATCTCGTCCGCGAACCCGCTGAGTATCACCGTCATGCCAGTCTCACCGGCCGTCCTTCCCGGGCCGACTGGTACACCGCGCACACCAGCTCCAGCGTGGCCCGCGCGTCGGCCGCGGTCACCGCAGGCTCCCGGCCCTCCTCGATAGCGGCCACAAAATCAGCCAGCTGCGCCGCATGGGCGCCAACCTCCAGATCGGCCGCATTGGCCGCCGCGGAACCCCCGGCCCCCGCCGCAGCCCCAGCGGCACCTCCAGCCCCAACTTCCCCATCGTTCCCATCCGCAGCTTTCGCCTCTCCGGCCTCGCTCCGGACCTCCCGGTAGACCAGCACGCCGTCCTCGACGACCGCCGACCCCTCCGTCCCGCTGATCTCCAGCCGCTGCGGGAAGCCCGGAACCACCGACGTGGTAGCCGTGATCGTCCCGACCGCGCCCGAGGTGAACCGCACCGTGGCCAGGGCGCAGTCCTCGGCCTCCATCTGGTGGGCCTGGGTCACGGTCACCGCGCTGACCTCGGCCACCGGGCCCAGGCACCAGGCCAGCAGGTCGGCGTAGTGGATGCCCTGGTTCATCAGGGCCCCGCCGTCCATGGCCCAGGTGCCGCGCCAGCCGGCGCTGTCGTAGTAGTCCTGGCCCCGCCACCACTTGGTGCTGGCCTGCCCGAGCAGCAGCCGGCCGAGGGCGCCGCTGTCGATCAGCCCGCGCAGCTCGATCAGGCCGGGGTCGAACCGGTGCTGGGAGATCACCGTGACCACCACCCCGGCATCGCCGGCCGCCGCGATCAGCCGGTCGGCGGCGTCCAGGCTGACGTCAATGGGTTTCTCGATGACCAGGTGCTTGCCGGCCGCGGCGGCCCGCACGCCCACCGCGGCGTGCTGCCCGCTCGGCACGCACACCGCCACCACGTCGACGTCGGCCCGGCCCAGCAACTGGTCCAGGCCCGGCTCGGCCGCGCATCCGTGCTTGGCCGCGAACTCCCGCGCCCGCTCCTGGTCCACGTCGGCCACGGCCACCAGCCGCGCCTCCGGCACCAGCCCCACCGCCTCGGCGTGGAACCCCGCGATCGTCCCCGTCCCCACGATGCCGAACCCGAATCCGCTCATCAGCGCCCACCCTACGGCGCGTATGTCCGCCGCTGTCGGCGCGGTGCGCGACAATACCTACATGCAGCTTTATCGGGACGATGGCGTGGTGCTGCGCACGCAGAAGCTCGGCGAGGCCGACCACATCGTCACCGTGCTGACCCGCAAGACGGGCAAGGTGCGCGCGGTGGCCAAGGGCGTGCGGCGCACCAAGTCCCGGTTCGGGGCCCGCCTGGAGCCGTTCACCCACGTCGACCTGCTGCTGTACCAGGGCCGCTCGCTGGACACCATCACCCAGGCCGAGGTGATCCGCCCGTACGGGGCCCCGCTGACCGCGGACTACCCCCGGTACACGGCCGGGGTGGCCATGCTGGAGACCGCGGAACGCTTCACTCCGGAAGAGCGGGAGCCCACGCTCCGCCAGTTCCTGCTGCTCATTGGCGGGCTGCGGTCACTGGGGGAGCGGGAGCACGAGGCCAGCCTGGTCCTCGACGCCTTCCTGCTGCGGTCGCTGGCCGTGGCCGGTTACGCCCCGGTGCTGGACGAGTGCGCTCGCTGCGGCCGCAAGGACCGGCTGTCCGCCTTCGCCCTCGCGGCCGGCGGCATGGTCTGCAGCAACTGCCGCCCGAACGGCGCGGCGTCACCCGGCCCCGCCACCGTGGGCCTGATGGGGGCCCTGCTCCGGGGAGATTGGGACACGGCGGACCAAAGCGACCGGCGTCACCAGGTAGAGTGCAGTGGCTTGGTGGCCGCCTATCTGCAGTGGCACCTGGAGCATTCCATCCGTTCGCTGCGTCATGTGGAGCGTGTGTGACGGTCCGGCCGCCCGATCCTCATCCGAGTGGTGTTCGCCCGCCTGGCATCCCCCGTGACCTGGTCCCACGGCACGTGGCCATCGTCATGGATGGCGACGGCCGCTGGGCCAAGCAGCGCGGCCTGGCCCGCACCGAAGGCCACAAGCAGGGCGAGTCATCGCTGCTGGACGTGATCATGGGTGCGATCGAGCTGGGCATCCCGTACCTGTCGGCGTACGCGTTCTCCACCGAGAACTGGCGCCGGTCCCCGGACGAGGTCCGGTTCCTGATGGGCTTCAACCGCGACGTCATCCACCGGCGCCGGGACCTGCTCAACGAGATGGGGGTCCGGATCCGCTGGGCCGGCCGCCGTCGCCGGCTGTGGCGCAGCGTGATCTCTGAGCTGGAGGAGGCCGAGCGGATGTCGGCCGGCAACTCCGTGCTCACCCTGCAGTTCTGCGTGAACTACGGTGGCCGGGCCGAGATCGCCGACGCCGCCGCGGCCATGGCCGCCGACGTGGCCGCGGGCAAACTCCGGGCCGACAAGGTCGACGAAAAAGTGCTCGCCCGTTATCTCTACGAACCTGAAATTCCCGACGTCGACCTTTTTGTGCGCTCGTCCGGTGAACATCGCACGTCGAATTTCCTGGTCTGGCAGTCCCATTATGCCGAGCTGGTCTTTCTTGACACGCTCTGGCCTGATTTCGACCGCCGTCACCTCTGGCAGGCCTGCGAGATCTACGCCAGCCGCGACCGCCGGTACGGCGGGGCCATCCCCAACGTGGTCAGCCCCGCCCCGGAGAGCCCGATCCCGGCCAGCTGATCGGGCATTGCCAGCTCTAGCTCTCTGACCTGCGAAAACCTGTGAGGCTACCGGTTTCGGGGCCCCGTACGGCCAAATTTGGCCACGTTTCGCCGGAACTATTTTCCGCCCGTGAGCCAAGCTCGATTTATATCGAAAAACGCTACTTAGTGTCCTTCGATAAATCCGATGTTGTCACTTCTCGGGGCAGGCGCTCCGCACATTCTCCGGTGTGTCAGCAACCGTCCCGTTTTGACCGTGGCAAATTGCGGGCAGCCCAGAAAAGACAGGGGTAGCTGGGTGAGCGGCGGGGAACACAGGAAAGTGGCGTCAAGGTAATTACACGATGGAGGTACTGGCGAGCCGGGGGAACGGCAAGGCGCCAATGGCCAGTCAGTTAGCCCCAGTCATCAGTGCTGGGCTATCTCAACGAGTCAGCACAACGGGGGGTGTTGATGCGTCGCACAGCAGTGGCCGTCACGGGCTTTGGGTGCGTGATAGGAGTGTTCGCCGGGGGCCTGAGCCCGGCCAGCGCGAGTGCGGCCAGCGGCATGCAGACGGTGACCTACGACGGGTATTCGGTCACCGTCCCCGCCAGCTGGCAGGTGTTCCATCTCGATTCCGATCCAGGTCAGTGTGTCAGGTACGACATCAATGCGGTCTACCTCGGCAGTCCCGGGGCCAATCAGAACTGTCCTTCGAATCTTATGGGCCGGGCGGAAACCATTACGATCACCCCGGCCGGTGTGTCGGGTTCATCGTCGCAGGCCAGAGGGGGCCAGGCGGGTGAGCAGAGCGCGGCGGCGCAGGGGGGCCTGGTCCAGTCTCCGCCGCCCAGCGAGGCCGGTCGTGCGATCTCGGCCAAGGCCAGTTCGTTCAGCCGGATGAGCGAGTACAGCCAGGAAAACGAACTGCGCGGGACGGTCGCCGGCGACAACCTGTCGGTGACCGCGACCTACGGATCGGACCCCGCGCCGGTGACCCGGTACCTGAGCAGCCTGCACCGGGACCAGCCGCTGCGGGCCGGCTCGCCGTCGGGGACGACCGCGCGGGCCCCGGTCAAGAGCCCGGCCCCGGCCCCGGCCAAGACTCCGGCCCTGGCCAAGACTCCGGCCCCGGCCAAGACGCCCACGACCAAGACGCCCACGACCAAGACCTCGAGTACCAGCAAGCCGTCCAGCACGCTGGCCTCGACTCTCAAGCCCAGCATCCCGTCCAGCCCCCTGAACGGCTTCGACACCTGCACGGCGCCGTCACTGAACGCGATGAAGGCCTGGAAGAGCAAGTACTCGGCGATCGGGATCTACATCGGCGGCCAGAACATGGCCTGCAACTACGGCAACCTCTCCTCGTCCTGGGTCAAGTCGGCCCATGCCCTGGGCTGGTCGCTGCTGCCGCTGTACGTCGGGCTGCAGGCGCCGTGCAACTCGTTCGCCGACATCAGCTCGACCAAGGCCGTGGCCCAGGGCACCCAGGCCGCCGACACCGCGGTGGGCGACGCGGCCAACCTGGGCCTGGGCAAGGGGTCGCCCGTCTACTTCGACATGGAGTCCTACAACAACTCCAACAGCAGTTGCCGCAGCACCGTGCTGCAGTTCCTGGACGCCTGGACCAAGGAGGTGCACGCCCGCGGCTACTTCTCCGGCGTGTACTCCAGCGCCGCCAGCGGGGTCGCCGACCTGGTCGCGGCGGGCAAGGTCAACGGTCACCTGATGAACAAGCCGGACGCCATGTGGTTCGCGCTGTGGGACAAGAAGAGCAACCTCACCGGCACGCCGTACCTGCCCGCCGGCAACTGGGCCTCGGACCGCGTCAAGCAGTTCCAGGGCAACCAGAACGTCAAGGTCGGCGGGTACACGATCAACATCGACGCCGACCGGGTCGGAGGCGCCGTGTCGGCCCCATGATCCACACCGTGCTGCACACCGCCTGAACTGGTCAGGGGAAGGGCTGGTTCTGGTCTGGCGAGGGGCGTGGTGGCTCTAAACTGAGAGCTACCGCGCCCTTTCGCATGGTGTAGACCGTGCCCGCGCGATTCCCGGGACGCCCCTTGGTGGTGCTGTCCCACGGCAATGACTCAGCACGAAAACGACGCCGACCGCCAGCCGGATGGAGACCTGTTATGGCAGCACGCAGTGACCGTATGGATACGATCGTCAGCCTTTCCAAGCGGCGGGGGTTCGTGTACCCGTCCAGCGAGATCTACGGCGGTCTGCGCGCTTCCTGGGACTACGGCCCGCTCGGCGTCGAGCTGAAGAACAACGTCAAGCGCCAGTGGTGGCGTTCGATGGTGCAGGAGCGCGACGACATCGTGGGCCTGGACTCCAGCGTGATCCTGGCCCGCGAGGTCTGGGAGGCCAGCGGCCACGTCACCGAGTTCGTGGACCCGCTGGTCGAGTGCATGTCCTGCCACAAGCGGTTCCGGGCCGACCACCTGACCGAGGCCTACGCCGAGAAGCACGGGCACGAGCCCGAGCACGGCCTGGCCGACGTGACCTGCCCCAACTGCGGCAACAAGGGCACGTTCACCGAGCCCCGGATGTTCAGCGGGCTGCTGCGGACTTACCTCGGAGCAGTGGAGAGGGACGGGGAGGCGGGTGGGGAGTCCGGGCTGGCCTACCTGCGGCCGGAGACCGCCCAGGGCATCTTCATCAACTACAAGAACGTGCTGGGCAGCTCGCGCAAGAAGCTGCCGTTCGGCATCGGGCAGATCGGCAAGTCGTTCCGCAACGAGATCACCCCGGGCAACTTCATCTTCCGCACCCGTGAGTTCGAGCAGGCCGAGATGGAGTTCTTCGTCCGGCCCGGCACCGACGAGGAGTGGCACCAGACCTGGATCGACACCCGCTTCGGCTGGTACGTCGACCTCGGCATCAAGAAGGAGAACCTGCGGCTGTTCGAGCACCCGCAGGAGAAGCTGGCTCACTACTCCAAGCGGACCGTGGACGTGGAGTACCGGTTCGGGTTCACCGGCAGCGAGTGGGGTGAGCTGGAGGGCATCGCCAACCGCACCGACTACGACCTGACCACTCACGCCAAGGCGTCCGGCACCGACCTGTCCTACCTGGACCAGGAGTCGGGCGAGCGGTTCGTGCCGTACGTGATCGAGCCCGCGGCCGGCATCGACCGGGCCACGCTGGTGTTCATGCTGGACGCCTACTCCGAGGACGAGGCGCCCAACGCCAAGGGCGAGCTGGAGAAGCGGACCGTGATGAAGTTCGACCCGCGGATCGCCCCGGTCAAGGTGGCGGTGCTGCCGCTGTCCCGCAATGCCGACCTGTCGCCCAAGGCCCGGGATCTGGCCGCGACGCTGCGCAAGCGGTGGAACACCGACTTCGATGACGCCAGCGCCATCGGCCGCCGGTACCGCCGCCAGGACGAGATCGGCACCCCGTACTGCGTCACCGTCGACTTCGACACCCTGGACGACCAGGCCGTGACCGTGCGGGAGCGCGACTCGATGCGGCAGGAGCGGATCGCCATCGACCAGATCGAGGCCTACCTGGGCGAGCGTCTGCCGATCTACTGACCGGGTTGCGGCGCGGCTGGGCCCCGGCCCGGCCGCGCCGGTCAGCTCAGGTGCTCGCCGGTCAGCGCCTCCAGCACCAGTTCCGTCACGTCCCCGGGCGCTATGTCACCGAGCTCGGCCGGGTCCGCGGTCGGGGCGCAGCGGAAGATCTGCGCCGCCGCCTGATGGAAGCCGTCCGGCAGCCCGGCCCCGGCCATGGCGGTGGCGATCTCGGTCATCTCCGCGTCCCACCGCCAGCCCTTGGTCGCGGCCGACCGGGCCGCCGCGTCGGCCCGCTGACCCAGCGCGGGCTGGGACACGCCCCACTCGGCCATCAGCGTGCCCTCGACCCGCTCGGCCCGGGCCAGCGCCCGGGCCGCCAGCAGCAGCGCGGCCGAGCCCTTGGTCCAGGCCGCGTAGGCCAGCTTGACCGCGGACGCCGCACCCACCCCGCCGTCCACCACCTCGGCCCGCACCGGGGTGCCGTCGAACAGGGCGGCCACCTCGGCCGCGCCGTCGCCGGACAGGTAGAAGCCCGGCCCGCCGGGCGACCCCGGCGCTGCCGACGGGCCGGCCGATCCTGGCCTCGGGGGCAGCCCGATGATCCCGCCGTCGGTGAAGCCGGCCCCGGCCTTGGTCACCGCCTCGGCCAGGGTCCGGACGGTCTGGGGGGCGATGGCGTTGGCGTCCACGTACCGGCCGCCGAACCCGCCCTTGGCCCCGATCACGCTCTCGGCCACCGCCCGCGCCGCCTGCGGCGGGCACACGGACAAGACGACCTCGGACCGCCGGGCCAGATCGTCCAGGGAGCCCGCCTCGGTCAGCCCGGCCGCGGCCGCCCGGTGGGTGGTGGCCGGGCCGCGACCCTGCGGCACCCACAGCACGGTGTGACCCTGCTCCACCAGGCAGCGGCCCACGGCCGCGCCCATCTCACCCGGATGCAGCAGGCCGATCGTGGTTCCCGGCATCGTTTCCTCGCAACGTCAATGGGGCGGAAGCTTCTATCGTGTCTACCGTGCCACGGCGGACTAGACCATTTCCGTGCGGGGCCTAGCGGCGGAGTCCCGCGTCAGTCCCTGGACCGGTAGAGTCCCAAGCAAAAATAACGATGAAAAGCCACGCCGCACGAGGAGCGTTTCAGTGCCGAAGCTCGTTTACGACTTCACCGAAGGCAACAAAGACCAGAAGGACCTGCTGGGTGGCAAGGGTGCCAACCTGGCCGAGATGACCAACCTGGGGCTGCCGGTGCCGCCCGGGTTCATCATCTCCACCGAGGCCTGCCGGGCCTACCTCAAGGACGGCGACGTACCGGCCGGCCTGGACGACGAGGTCACCGAGCACCTGAACCAGCTCGAGTCGGCCATCGGCCGCAAGCTGGGCGACCCGTCGGACCCGCTGCTGGTCAGCGTGCGGTCCGGGGCCAAGTTCTCCATGCCCGGCATGATGGAGACCGTCCTCAACATCGGCCTGTCCGACGAATCCGTGCACGGCCTGGTCAAGCAGTCCGGCAACGAGCGGTTCGCCTGGGACTCCTACCGGCGGCTGATCCAGATGTTCGGCAAGACCGTGCTGGACATCGAGGGCGAGGCCTTCGAGCATGCCATCGACGAGGCCAAGAACGCCAAGGGCACCAAGAACGACCTCGACCTGGACGCCACCGACCTGCGCGGGCTGGTCGAGACGTTCAAGGGCATCGTGCGCGAGCACGCCGGGCGGGACTTCCCGCAGCAGCCGCGCGAGCAGATGGACCTGGCGATCCGCGCCGTGTTCGAGTCCTGGAACGGCGAGCGCGCCAAGCTCTACCGCCGCCAGGAGCGGATCCCCAACGACCTGGGCACCGCGGTGAACATCTGTTCGATGG
>DATDIH010000330.1:0-12232 GCA_036521155.1 Streptosporangiaceae bacterium | reverse complement strand
AGCCGGCGGGGAAGGGCCGGCCCTACTCGACGGTGACGCTCTTGGCCAGGTTGCGGGGCTTGTCGATGTCGCGGCCCAGTTTGGCGGCGGTGTGGTAAGCGAACATCTGCAGCGGGATCGTGAGCAGGATGGGGTCCAGCTCGGGGGTGTTGTGCGGCACCTTGATGGTGGCGTCGGCCAGGTCGGCGGGGAGGTCGCCGCTGGTGACGGCGATGACGGGGCCGCCCCGGGCACGGATCTGCTCGATGGTGGAGATGTTCTTCGACCAGAGCTCGTCCTTGGGGACCAAGACCACGCTGGGCATGCTGGAGTCGATCAGGGCCAGCGGGCCGTGCTTCAGCTCCGAAGCCTGGTACGCCTCGGCGTGCACGTAGGAGATCTCCTTGAGCTTCTGGGCCCCCTCGCGGGCCACCGGCCAGGCGCGCACCCGGCCGATGAAGAACATGTGATCGGCCCCGGCGAACTGGCCGGCGATGGTGGCGATGTTGTCCTCCTGGGCCAGGATCTGTTCGATCTGCCCGGGTAGCGCGCGCAGACCCTCGACCAGGCGGGCCCCTTCGGCTGAGGACATGTCCCGGACCCGGCCCAGCAGCAGGCCGAGCAGGGCGAACGACGAGGCCATGTTGGTCAGGGCCTTGGTCGAGGCCACCGCGATCTCCGGGCCCGCGTGCAGGAACACCCCGTGGCCGCACTCACGGGCGATGGCGCTGCCGACCACGTTGACCGCGCCCAGCACCTGGCCGCCCTTGCGCTTGAGCTCCTGCACGGCCATGAGCGTGTCCAGCGTCTCGCCGGACTGGCTGATGGCCACGTACAGGGTGTCGGGGTCGACGACCGGGTTGCGGTAGCGGAACTCCGACGCTGGCTCGGCGTCGGTGGGGACCCGGGCCAGCTCTTCGACCAGCACCGCGCCCATCTGGCCGGCGTAGTAGGCCGAGCCACAGCCCAGGAACTTGACCCGGCGGATCGAACGCAGCTCGCGGGCGTCCAGACTGATGCCGCCCAGCCGGGCGGTGGCGAACCGTTCGTCCAGCCGGCCGCGCAGGACCCGGCGCAGCGCCTCGGGCTGCTCGTGGATCTCCTTGCGCATGTAGTCCTCGTAGGCGCCCAGCTCGTAGTCGCCGTCCTCGGCCTCGACCGTGGTCGGCTCCTTGCTGGTGCGCTGGTTGTCCAGGGTGCGCGTCTGGTACCCGCTGGCGCGGACCGTGGCCACCTCGCCGTCGTCCAGGTAGACGACCCGCTGGGTGTGCCGGACCAGCGCGGCGACGTCGGAGGCGACGAACATCTCGCTTTCGCCCACGCCGAGCACGATCGGGCTGCCGTTGCGGGCCACCACCAGCTCGTCGGGACGGCGCACGTCCATGACCAGAAGGCCGTAGGTGCCCTCGACCCGGCTCAGGGTCCCGCACACCGCGTCCTCCAGCGAGCCGCCCTTGGCCTTCAGCTCGGCCGCGATCATGTGGGCCAGCGCCTCGGTGTCGGTGTCGGAGACCAGCGTGACACCGGCCGCGGTCAGCTGGGCGCGGAGCTGCTCGGCGTTCTCGATGATGCCGTTGTGCACCACCGCGATATGACCCTCGGCGTCCAGGTGCGGGTGGGCGTTGATCTCGTTGGGCTCGCCGTGCGTGGCCCACCGGGTGTGGCCGATACCCACGCTGGACCGGACCTTGTCGCTGATCTGGTCGCGCAGGTCCTGGACCCGGCCCGCGGTCTTGGTGACCTGCAGCTTGCCCCGGTACACGACCGCGACGCCCGCGGAGTCGTAGCCGCGGTACTCCAGCCGGTGCAGCCCTTCCAGCAGCACCGGCATGGCCTCGCGGCGGCCGATGTATCCGACGATCCCGCACATGGTGCGTCTCCCTCCGGGGGGCCCGTCAGGGCCTGTGTGTCAGCCGTACACAATGCGGCGGAGCTGGCGCTCGGTCATCGCGGGCGCGCCGAACCTCCGGGTGCCGATCTCGCCGGCGATCGCCGACCAGATCTGCGCGTTCTTGACCTGCCGGAGCCGCAACTCGCGGTGGCGGCGCCGTACGTACTCCTCGACGGTCTCGTCGAAGTACGCGACCACGTCGGCGATCACCCTGGTCGCGGTGGCCGGGGACAGCCCGGTGGTGGCGATCACGTGACGGACGAGGTCGGGCTCCGCCACCGGCAGAGGGTCCGGCATGGCTCCAATGTGCCAGCGTGACTGGCGGAACAGCAAGTTTCCTGCCCGATTCCGGGCACAGAATTTTCTGATTTGGGCGATCCGGCCGATTATAGGCGAATTGAGCGAACTTCAGCCCGGAAATTCAGGACTGCGTAGGGGCCAAGACTGGCGTCACTGGAATTAGGTGCGAAAATAACCCCATGGGGGATTACCCAGGCGACCCGAAGCAGCAGTTCACCGCGGCCTGGCACGCGGCCACGGACGCGATGGACCAGTGGCGCAAGCAGGTGACGGCGGCGACCTCCGAGGCCCTGGACAAACTCGATCCGGCCGTCCGGGCCGCGCTGGAGGCGGCCCGGGCCGCGGTGGCCGGGCACTGGGGTGCCTGCCAGTGCCCGTGCACGACGGCCCACCCCCAGGACCAGGGCGTGTGCGACGGCAAGGCCGTGCTGACCCGGCGGCTGGGGACGGCCAGCAGCGCGGCCAGCGTGCCGATCTGCGCCCCCTGCGCGGTCGCCCAGGGCGTGGCCGAAATGCGCCGCTGAGGAGCGCGGACCGCTCCCCCGGCTTCGGTTTTGTGGGCGATTTCTGCTGCCCTGCCGACTGCCCTGCCGACAGTTACCGCCCACAAACCCCGGGGGCTGGGGGTGCGTGGGGTTGGAAGGACCTGGGCGCGGCGTGGGGCGGGTGGGGCTAGGGGAGTTTGGCGCGGCCGCTGGGGCTGGGGCCGCGCGCGCTGGGGTGGAGGGCTGGGGCTGGGATGCGTGATGCCCGGCTCCCGGGGGGAGCCGGGCATCAACGGTGCGGTGGGGTTAGCTGCTGAGCGTGGTCTTCTGGACCTGGAGCAGGAACTCCGCGTTGCTCTTGGTCTCGCGCATCCGCTCCATCAGCAGTTCCAGAGCCTGCTGGGGGTCGAGCGCGTGCAGCACCCGGCGGAGCTGCCAGATGATCTTCAGCTCGTCCGGCGGCATCAGGATCTCTTCCTTACGGGTACTGGAGGCGTCCACGTCCACCGCCGGGAACAGCCGCTTGTCGGCCAGCTCGCGGCGCAGCCGGAGCTCCATGTTGCCGGTGCCCTTGAACTCCTCGAAGATGACCTCGTCCATCCGGGAGCCGGTCTCGATCAGCGCCGTGGCCAGGATGGTCAGCGAGCCACCGTTCTCGATGTTGCGGGCCGCGCCGAAGAACCGCTTGGGCGGGTACAGCGCGGTGGAGTCCACACCACCGGACAGGATGCGGCCGCTGGCCGGGGCGGCCTGGTTGTAGGCGCGGCCCAGCCGGGTGATCGAGTCCAGCAGCACGACCACGTCGTGGCCCATCTCGACCAGGCGCTTGGCCCGCTCGATGGCCAGCTCGGCGACCGTGGTGTGGTCGTCGGCCGGGTGGTCGAAGGTGGAGTGGATCACTTCACCCTTGACCGTGCGCTGCATGTCGGTGACTTCCTCAGGACGCTCGTCGACCAGGACGACCATGAGGTGGCACTCGGGGTTGTTCTTGGTGATCGCGTTGGCGATGGCCTGCAGGATCATCGTCTTACCGGCCTTGGGCGGCGACACGATCAGACCACGCTGGCCCTTGCCGATCGGGCAGATCAGGTCCATGATCCGGGTGGTCATGATGCCGGGCTCGGTCTCCAGGCGGAGCCGGTCCTGCGGGTAGAGCGGGACCAGCTTGTTGAACTCGACCCGGGACTTGGACTCATCGGGGTCGAGGCCGTTGACCTTGTCCAGGCGAACCAGCGCGTTGAACTTCTCCCGGCGCTCGCCGTCGCGGGGCTGGCGCACCGCACCCTCGATCACGTCGCCCTTGCGCAGGCCGTACCGGCGCACCTGGGACAGCGAGACGTACACGTCGTTGGGCCCGGGCAGGTAGCCGGTGGTGCGGACGAAGGCGTAGTTGTCCAGCACGTCGAGGATGCCGGCGATCGGGATCAGCACGTCGTCTTCGCTGATGGTGGGCTCGGAGTCGCCACCCTGACCGCGCTCACGGCGCCGGTTGCGATTGCGGAACCGGTCGCGGCTGCGGCGCCGGCCGCTGCCGTCACCATCGTCGTAACCGTCATCGCCGCCGGACGCGGCCTGCGGCTCGCGGGTCCGGTCCCGGGCACCATCGCGGTCCCGGCCGCCATCACGGCCGCCGTCGCGGTCGCGGCCACCGTCCCGGTTGCCGCCGTCACGGTTGTTGCTCTCGCTACGGTTGCTCTCGCTACGGTTGCTGTCGCCGCGGTTGCTGTCGCGGCCACTGCCATCGCGGCCGTTACCGTCGCGGTTGCGGGACTGCTGCCCGTCGCGGCTGTTGTTACGGCGGCGGCGCTCGCCACGGGGTCCGTCGCCCGGCTGGCCATCGCCGCGGGTGCTGTCGCCGGAGTCCGGCGCGGACTGGCCGGCCTGGGGCTGAGCCGGGGCCGCCTGGCCCGCGGCGGCCCGTGCGGGCTGGCCGTTCTGGCCGCCCGGGGCGCTCTGCGGGGCCTGGTCACCCCCGGGCTGGTCGAAGCTGAGCTGCTGGGTCCCGTCCGTACGGCCGGAACGCTGTGCGCCATTACGGCTACCCCGGCTGCTCCGGGGCGCGGTCTCCGTCGCGGTGTGTGGCTCCATGGCGTCCTGCTTGAGCGGGCGGGCCGCGTCGGCTCCCGCAGACGCGGCGCGCGGGGCTGAGACTTCGGGGCCAGCGCTGGCGGCGGAGCGCGAGGTGCTGGCGGCCGGCGTCACGGCCCCGCCCTGCTTCTCCTGGATCGCCGCGATCAGCTGGCTCTTGCGCATCCGCCCGGTACCGGGAATGCCCATCTGCTGCGCGACCTGCTGCAACTCGGGCAGGAGCAGCGAGGAAAGACCTGTCCCCTGACGACGGCGGCTCTTGGCCGCGGCGGTGGAGCCGGCGGGGGAACCCTCAGGCTCGGCGTTCCCCGACGACGCCGGACGACCGAGGGGGGTTTCCCCCGGCGCAACCCCTGCGCCAGCGGGGAATTCGGTGGTGTCGCTCACTAATGGTCCTTCCGTGACGATCCTCGGCCGGCGCTGCGGCCGATCGACCCGGCGCCGCGATCCAGCGGCGCTCGGACGTAGATTCGCTGTTCCCTGATATGCGTCATTGCCCTGGCGCTGGGATGGGATCTTCCTCCATGAGATGTGCCGTGCGTCCGCAGCCGGATGAAGCAAGCTGCCAACCCGCTGCCACCCGCGATCGGGCTTGAGCGGACACAATCTGCTGACGCAAAACCGGGGGGCCACTGCCTGATCCTGGCCACACTGCCTGTCATCACAGAGCCGGCGGCCGGGTCGCAAATGGCTGATGAGCACCTGTCCCACAATGGGGCACCTGGTACAACACCAAGCCTAACACCCCGAGAGCCCACCGCATTCCCTCACTGCTATCCGTGTGTCGCGGAGTCAGAAAATCAGTACGCACGTGATTGGACAGCACCCGCCCGCACTGAACACTCGTGGCCGGAGGCGGATGTTCCCAGGCGTGATCACGGCGGTGTGCCGCCTGCTGGAACTGGGCCGCCTTCTGGATCCGGCGTTACGAGTTGGATGCTAGCGCCTCGCCGGTCAACGTCAAGAGCGCTTATGTCCCAGCCAATACCCATATCGCGCACCGTTGAATCCAGCACGTCAAGGCTGGCTGAGCTGGGAGCATCGGCGGCCTCGGGCCGGACCAGGAACGCGAGCACCGACGGCCCGGCCCCGGAGACCACGGCGGGCACCCCGGCGTCGCGCAGCCGCTGGATCAGGCGGGCGGTCTCCGGCATCACCCCGGCCCGGTAGGGCTGGTGCAGCCGGTCCTCAGTGGCGTCCAGCAGGATGCCGCCAGGATCGCTGGCGGTGTCACTGGCGGTGTCACTGGCGGTGTCACTGGTTAGGGCGGCAATCAGGAGCGCACTGCGGCCCGCGTTGGTGGCGGCGTCCGCGTGCGGAACCTGGTCCGGGAGCACGCCACGCGCGGTCTTGGTCGACAGTGGCTCGGGGGCGACGATCACGACGGGCACGATAGCGCGCAGGGGTGACAGCCGGACCGCGCGCGGACCGCCGGTCCCGGTCCAGGCCACGGTCAGCCCGCCCAGCAGGCAGGCGGCCACGTTGTCGGGGTGGCCTTCCAGCCCGGCGGCCAGCCGGAGCGCGGCCTCGTCCGGCAGCCGCTGCTGGCCGCCTTCGGCCAGGGCGCGCGCGGCCAGCACCCCGGACACGATGGCGGCCGCGGACGAGCCCAGGCCCCGCGCATGCGGGATGCGGTTGGCGCAACGCAGGGCCAGACCGGGTGGCTGTCGTCCATCCAATATTTCGAAGGTCTGGCGCATGGCTTTCACGACCAGATGGGCCTCGCCCGCGCCGGCGGTATCGGCCCCCTCCCCCGCGACCTCAATGGACAGGCCGGAGTCCGTGACCCAGGCTTCCACCACGTCGTGCAGGTACAGGGCCAGGCCGAGGCTGTCGAACCCGGGGCCGAGGTTGGCGCTGGTCGCCGGGACCCGGACCCGTACCCCCCGGCCGGTCATCAGCTGCTCATACCAATCCGAGGGCGGCGGCGGCCGCGCCGGAGTCGGCGGAGATGGTGGCGGGCGACGGGGCGCCGGACAGCGCCCAGTCCGGGTCCTTCAGGCCGTTGCCGGTGATCGTGCAGACCACCCGGGACCCGGCCGGGATCAGCCCGGCCTCGCGCGAGCGGAGCAGGCCGGCCACGCTGGCCGAGGAGGCCAGCTCGCCGAACACCGCCTCGTCCCGGGCCAGGATCCGGTAGGCGGCCAGGATCTCCCGGTCGGTGACCGAGCTGATCAGGCCGCCGGACTCGTCCCGGGCCTGCTCGGCCTGCCGCCACGAGGCCGGGTTGCCGATCCGGATCGCGGTGGCGATGGTCTGCGGCTGCCGCACCGGCTCGCCGTTCACGATCGGCGCCGCCCCGCTGGCCTGGAAGCCGAACATCCGCGGGGCCTGGGTGGACCGGCCGTCCTTGAGGTACTCCTGGTAGCCCATCCAGTAGGCGGTGATGTTGCCGGCGTTGCCGACCGGCAGGCAGTGCACGTCGGGAGCGTCGCCGAGCGCGTCCACGATCTCGAACGCGGCGGTCTTCTGGCCCTGGATCCGGTCCGGGTTGACCGAATTGACCAGGGCCACCGGATACTCGGCGGACAGCTTGCGGGCGACCTCCAGGCAGTCGTCGAAGCTCCCGCTGACCTGGAGCAGCCGGGCCCCGTGGACCAGGGCCTGGGCCAGCTTGCCGATGGCGATCTTGCCCTGCGGGACCAGCACGGCGCAGGTCATGCCGGCCCGGGACGCGTAGGCGGCCGCGCTGGCGCTGGTGTTACCGGTGGAGGCGCAGATCACCGCCTGGGCGCCGCGGCCCGCGGCCGCGCTGATGGCCACGGTCATGCCGCGGTCCTTGAACGACCCGGTCGGGTTGAGCCCCTCGACCTTGAGGTAGACGTCACAGCCGGTCCGGGCGGACAGCACCGGCGCGGGCAGCAGCGGCGTACCCCCCTCGAACAACGTGACCACCGGGGTGGCCTCATCGACCGGGAGCCGGTCCCGGTACTCGGCGACCACCCCGCGCCAGGCCCGGCCCGTGGGGCTGCCGAGGCTGACGGGGCTGGTGTGACTGGAGTGATCGTTGGGGTTTTTGGTGCCGGTGGGGTTTTTGGTGCCGGTGGGACTGGTGGTGGCTGTGGGACTGGTGGGACTTTCGAGCCTGGGTTCGGTCATGGCGAGCCCTCCTCACCTTCGACCCGCATCACGCTGGCCACGGCGCGGACCGCGTCGAGAGATTCCAGTTCGCTGACGGTGGCGGCCAGCGCCGCGTCCCGGGCCTGGTGGGACACGATGATCAGCTGCGCGTCGTCGCCGCGGGCCTCCTGGCGGGCGGCGCGGATCGACACGTCGTGCCGGGCAAAGGCGTCGGCCACCCGGGCCAGCACACCGGGCCGGTCGGCCACGTCGATCGACACGTGATAGCGGGTCAGGGTCTGGCCCATCGGCATGACCGGCAGGCCCGCGTAGGTGGTGGCATCCGGCCCGCGGGTGCCGGCCAGCGTGTTCCGGGCCACCGCGACCAGGTCGCCCAGGACCGCGCTGGCGGTGGGCGTGCCGCCCGCGCCCGCGCCGTAGAACATCAGCCGGCCCGCCGACTCGGCCTCCACGAACACCGCGTTGTAGGCGCCGCCCACCGCGGCCAGCGGGTGCGAACGCGGGATCATGGCCGGGTGCACGCGGACCGAGACCCCGTCCGGGGACCGGTCGCAGATGGCCAGCAGCTTGACCACGCAGCCCAGGGCCCGGGCGCTGGCCATGTCGGCCGTGGTGACGGCGGTGATGCCCTCGCGGTGCACGTCGGCCGCGGTGACCGCGGTGTGGAAGGCCAGGCCGGCCAGGATCGCGGCCTTGGCCGCGGCGTCGAACCCCTCGACGTCGGCGGTCGGGTCGGCCTCGGCGTAGCCCATGGACTGGGCCTCCTCCAGGGCCTCGGCGAAGCCGGCGCCGGAGGTGTCCATCCGGTCCAGGATGTAGTTGGTGGTGCCGTTGACGATGCCGAGCACGCGCCGGACCCGGTCACCGGCCAGCGACTCACGCAGCGGGCGCAGCAGCGGGATCGCCCCGGCCACGGCCGCCTCGTAGTACAGGTCGGTGCCGTACTCGCGGGCGGCGCCGTGGATCACGGCCCCGTCCTCGGCCAGCAGGGCCTTGTTCGCGGTGACCACCGACTTGCCGGCCTTCATCGCGGCCAGCAGCAGGGACCGGGCCGGCTCGATGCCGCCGATCACCTCGACCACGATGTCGATGTCGGGCCGGGTGGCCAGCTCCATGGCGTCCGCGGTGAGCAGGGAGCGGTCGATGGCCGCGTCCCGCCGGTGCTGCGGGCGCCGGACCGCGATGCCCGCCAGTTCCAGCCGGGCCCCGGTCCGCACGGCCAGGTCATCGGCCTGCTCGCGGAGCAGCCGGGCCACCTGGGAGCCGACCGAGCCGCAGCCGAGCAGGGCGATCTTGAGAGTCTTTTTAGCTTCGCTCACTTGCGTCATCCAACGTCCAGCCGCAGCAGATCGTCCAGGGTCTCGCGGCGGACAATGACCCGGGCCCCGCCGTCCCGCACCGCGACCGTGGCGGGCCGGGGCACATGGTTGTAGTTGCTCGAGATCGACCGGCAGTAGGCGCCGGTCGCGGCCACCGCGATCAGGTCGCCGGGGGCCAGGTCGGACGGCAGGTAGGCGTGCCGGACCACGATGTCGCCGCTTTCGCAGTGCTTGCCCACCACCCGGGAGAGCATGGCCGGGGCGTCCGAGGCCCGGGAGGCCAGCGCGCAGGTGTAGCTGGCGTCGTACAGCGCGGTGCGGATGTTGTCGCTCATGCCCCCGTCCACGCTGACGTAGGTACGCAGGCCATCCACGTCCTTGATCGTCCCGACCTCATAGATCGTAATCGTGCCCGGCCCGGCGATGCCGCGCCCCGGCTCGACCGTGAGCCGCGGCCGGGGCAGGCCGGCCGCCTGGCACTGCCGGTCCACGATGTCCCGGATGCTGTGGGCCAGCAGCTTGACCTCGGGCGCCTCGTCCTCGTCGGTGTAGGCGATGCCGAAGCCGCCGCCCAGGTCCAGCTCCTCGATCTCCACGCCGTGCTCGTCCCGGATCCGGACCGCCAGCTCGAGCACCCGGTGCGCGGCCACCTCGAACCCGGCGCTGTCGAAGATCTGCGACCCGATGTGCGAGTGCAGCCCGGCCAGCTCCAGGTCCTGGCCGGCCATGACCCGGCGCACCGCCTCGTCGGCCGCCCCGGAGGACAGCGAGAACCCGAACTTCTGGTCGTCGTGGGCGGTGGCCATGAACTCGTGCGTGTGGGCTTCGACACCGGTGGTCACCCGGACCAGGACCCGGGGCCGGCGGGCGGGCGGCGTCATCCCGTCCGGGTTGACCACCAGGGCCAGCCGGGCGATCTCCTCGAACGAGTCGAGCACGATGTGCCCCACCCCGGCCTGGACCGCGCGGGTCAGCTCGGCCACGGTCTTGTTGTTGCCGTGCAGGGTGATCATTTCCGGCGTCACCCCGGCGGCCAGGGCCACCTCCAGCTCGCCACCGGTGCAGACGTCCACGCCGAGGCCTTCGTCGCTGACCCAGCGCAGCACGGCCTTGGAGCAGAACGCCTTGGCCGCGTAGAACACCCCGGCGTCGGGCCCGAACGCGTCCCGGTAGTCCGTGCAGCGGCTGCGCAGGTCGGCCTCGTCGCACACGAACAGCGGCGTGCCGTAGGCCGCGGCCAGCTCGCGCACGTCCACCCCGCCCACATGCAGCACCCCGCCGGACCGGCGCGCGCTGCGCGGCCAGATGGCGGCGGACAGCTCGTTCAGGTCGGCGGGCGGCGCGGGTGGGTGATCGGCGGGCAGCACATCGGCGTAACGCGGTCCCGCCGGATGGGCGACACGGCTCATGCACAGTCCTTCGTGGTCGGGCTCGGCTGGTTGGCGGGATCACAGGCGGCCGGGCGCACTCACGCCCAGCAGCCCCAGCCCGGCGGCCAGGCTCGCGGCCACGGCCCCGGTCAGCCACAGCCGGGCCCGAACCACGGGCTTCCGTTCCGGCCAGGCCGGGCAGGTCACGCGGCACACCTGGTACGTCTCCGCCAGTTCCTCGCAGAACGTGGTGAACTCGTGCGGCCGACCCCGGCGCGCGGCCCTGGCCACCTGTTCGGGGAGCCAGGACAGCACATCGAGCAGGGCCCGCTCCCTGGGGTGTGCGAGCGAGCCCGGCCAGAACTGCTCCGCCGGTCCCCGGCTCAGGCCGAGGTCGGCGGCCCAGCGCAGCGTCGTCGCAGCGCAGGAGTACGCGTACTGCACAGCATAGGCGGGATTGGCCTCGATGTGCCGCGCCGCGATCTGCGGGTCGGGTGGGACGAGATGTTCGGCCGGGGTGCGGGCCAGGGTGTAGCGGATGGCGTCCGGCCCGGCGAACTCGACGGTCTCCCGGACGGGACCAGAGTCACCGAAAGCGGTAAGAATCGCCCCCGACCTTCGACTAAAGAAATCAGACGGGACTGACGCGCCCGCCGCGGTGCCGAGTGCGGCGGTCACCTGGAACAGGACCGTGGCGTGGGCTTCGGCCCACGGGCCGTCCCGGGCGGTGCGGGGCGCGGGCAGCGTGGTGTCGTGCAGGGCGTCGCTGCGGGCGCAGGCGGGGCCGGCCGTGGTGACTCTGGTGGCCAGGCGTTCGAGGGCTTCGTCGGTGACGGCGATGGTCAGGTAACCCAGCGGGGCTGGTGTGGCGCTGGCGATCCAGGCGCGGCGGCGGAGATCGGTCGCGATCGCCGCGGCGAGCGGGCGCGGGTCACGCGGGGCCAGGCGCGGCGGGAGCGCGGTGATGTACTGACCGGGAGCGCCGCCGGGGCGCAGGACGGGGTCGCCGGGCGGCGGGATCGGATACCCGCGGCGGCGGGCCGCCGCCAGCACCGCGTGGCGCAGGTCGGCGGTGAGCATGGGTCCCGGCGCGGGCTTCAGCCGAGCGGGGTCGGCGGCGCGCCGGCCAGCTCACGCACCACGCGGATCATCTCCCCCGGGTCGAACGGCTTGGTCAGGTAGGCGTCCACGCCTATCTGGTGCCCGCGCTGCTTGTCGTCTTCCTGCGCCCGCGCGGTGATGAGGACCACCTTGATGTGCGCGGTCTCGGGGTTCTTGCGCAGCTCACCGGCGGTGACCCAGCCGTCCAGCCGCGGCATCATCACGTCCAGCGTGATCACCTGCGGCGCCAGCGCGCCCACCTTGTCCAGGCAGTCCTGACCGTCCACCGCGGTGGCCACGTCAAACCCCTCAAGCGTGAGGTTCACGGCGATAAGCTGCCTGATCACCTCGTCGTCGTCCACGACGAGTACCCGTCCCAGTCCCTGCGTCACGGGCGCGAGATTATCCGCTCGATGCTCGGTTGTGTGTGCAGTTGGCCCGCGTGTCTTGCGCGTGCTGGCTGCGTGGTCTTGGCGGAGGGTGCGGGCTGGTAAGGTTGCTCCGTTCGTTCGGCCCGTGTTCATACCTGGGCCGGCGTGGCTGAGCCCCCATAGCTCAGCGGATAGAGCATCGGCCTCCGGAGCCGTGTGCGCAGGTTCGAGTCCTGCTGGGGGCACC
>DATDIH010000329.1:0-2897 GCA_036521155.1 Streptosporangiaceae bacterium | reverse complement strand
CACGACGCGCGGCGCGAACTAGCCGACTACCTCGTCAGCCGACTGAGCGGAAAGAGGTCCGTCATGTACGAAGTCGCCACCCGGGAGATGCCCGAGCGGAGCCTGCTCTGTCTCAAGCGCAACGTCGACGTGCAGGGGATGTGGGCGTTCGGCAAGGAGTTCATCGCGATCCTGCGCGAGCGCCGGCTTCCGAAGATCGAAGGACGAGCAGGCGCGTTCTTCAGCATCTACTGGGGCATGGTGAGCGCTGACAGCGATGGCCTGGTCGAATGGTGCAGGCCGGTTCCGCAGGCGGAGGCACAGGCCCTCGCCGAGCGCTATCCCGATCTGACCTTGCGGACCGAGCCGGCGCACCGGGAGGCGTTCGTCTCGCTGCCAGTTGGCCCGGGTGGGACGCCGCCGTCGGACATCCAGCTCGCTATCGAGTCACTGCAGGCTTGGAAGGAGGAGCAGGGCATCGAGGATGAGCGTCTTACCCTCAAGCCCGAAGACCTCGGCCTGCGCACCACCTATCTCGCGACCGGGTCCGTCACCGAGACAAGTGTCCCCGACGACTACTGCGACTTCGCCGCCCCGTTCGCATAAAGCGATGATCGCCGCCGACCAGCTGGTCAGGGGCTGGTTCGTGGAGGCGGAGGCCGGCCAGGGCGCAGAGGGCGGGGACCGCGGTGAGGGCGGCGACGGCGGTGGTCAGGGTGGAGTGGTCGGCGATGAGGGCGATGAGCGGGGAGGCCACGCCGCCGAGGCTGACGGCCAGGCCGAGGGTGACGCCGCTGGCGGTGCCGACCCGGCCGGGCAGGTAGTCCTGGCCCAGGGTGACGTGCAGCGAGAACGGGACGTAGAGGGCCAGGGCGCTGGCCACGATGCCGGCGAACATGGCCGGGCCGGGCAGCAGCCAGATGCCGGCCAGGGCCGGGACGGCCAGGAAGTAGGAGACGCGGACGGTGCGGACGCGGCCCCAGCGGCCGGCCAGACGGCCGCCGAGCAGGGTGCCCAGGGCGCCGGCGCCGTAGAAGGTGATGAGCGCGGCCTCGCCGGCCGCGGTGCCGGTGTGCAGGCGCTGCTCGGTCAGCAGGGCCAGGAACGTGCCCAGGCCGAAGGTGACGATCGAGCGGCCGACCACCACCACGGTCAAGGTGGCGAACCCGGGCCAGTCGCTGGCAGGCTCGGCCGTGCCATTGGCCCGGGCCGCGGCCGGACGGCGGGCCCAGGGCGCTCGGCGCAGGGCCAGCAGGGTGATCAGGCCGCAGGCCAGGGCCGGGACGACCAGGGGCAGGGTGCCGGTGACGCCCAGCGCGCCGAGCACCACCCCGACGATGACCGGGCCGAGGGCGAAGCCGACGTTGCCGCCCATGGAGAACAGGCTCATGCCCACGTGTGAGCCGCGCGCGGCCAGCCGGGCCAGCCGGGCCGACTCCGGGTGGTAGGCGGCGACCCCGACCCCGGACAGCGCGATGGCCAGCCAGGTCAGCCAGTAGGAATGGCTGAGCCCGGACAGGCCGATACCCACCCCGGCCACGCTCATGCCCAGCGGGACCAGCCAGGGGGCCCGGCGGTAGTCGGTGAGCAGGCCGAACAGCGGCTGGACGACCGACGACAGCACGGTGGCGGCCACGGTGATCCCGCTGGCGGCCGCGTAGTCCCAGTGGCGGGCGGCCACGAAGAACGGGATCAGGGCCGGGACCGCGCCCTGGTACAGGTCGTCGACCGCGTGGCCCGCGCTGAGCAGCCAGGTGGCGGGAGACTTGGGGGTCATGGTCGTCAGCGTGCCCGGCCGAGGGGATGGCTGCCCACCGGTACTGTGACAGCTGATGCCGGAAAGTCGCCAACCTCGCCAGGCCGCCCCGGCCAGCCGCCGCCGGTTGCTGGCCGGTGAGGCGATCGAACCGCACTTCCACGATCAGGCCCAGTTGGTCTACCCGGCGCACGGGTTGCTGGGGGTGACCACCAGCCGGGGCACCTGGATGGCGCCGCCGAACCGCGCGGTGTGGATCCCGGCCGGGGCCGAGCATCAGCACCGGGCCTACGGGGCCACGGACTTCCGCGGCCTGCTGTTCCCGGCTGAGCTGACCCGGGATCAGCGGGATCAGCGGGATCAGCCCACGGTGGTGGCGGTGTCCGGGCTGCTGCGGGAGCTGATCCTGGCCCTGACCTCGGCTGAGGCGGCCGAGGCGGCCGAGGGCCGGCCGGACGGGGCGCGGCGGCGGCTCGAGCGGGTGACCCTGGATCAGCTGCGGGAGTCCAGCGAGCAGCCGCTGCACCTGCCCGAACCGGGCGACGATCGGCTGCGGGCGGTGACCGCGCTGCTGCGCGAGGATCCGGGGAACCCGGCCACCCTGGCCGAGCTGGGGCGGCGGGCGGGGGCCAGCGCGCGGACGCTCAGCCGGCTGTTCGACCGGGAGCTGGCCATGAGTTTTCACCGGTGGCGGACCCAGCTACGGATCCATCACGCGCTGGTCCTGCTGGCCGCCGGGACCAGCGTCACCGACACCGCGATCGAGTGTGGCTGGTCCAACCCGAGTTCTTTCATCGAGGCGTTCGCCCGGGCGGTCGGGCAGACGCCGGGGCGGTATCAGGTCACGCTGGAGCGTGAGCTGCGGGCCGACCTGGGTGGGCCCGATTTGCGTGGCGGAGCTTGACGGGGCGGCCGTACGGGCAGAGCCTTCCGGGGGGAGAGGGGACCGATGACGATGACGCTCATGCGGCGGATGGTGCTGCTGACCGCGGTGCTGGTGGCCACGGCCGGGATCGCGGCGGGGGTGCTGGCCGGAGTGATGGCCGGGTCCGCGCGGGCCAGCGACGCCGGGGGGGCGCGCCCAGGGGCGGGCGTGGCTCGGGCCGCGCCCGCGGCCACCGGCAGCCAGGCGGCGGCCAGCCCGTCGCCGACTGCGGCCCCG
>DATDIH010000328.1:0-2225 GCA_036521155.1 Streptosporangiaceae bacterium | reverse complement strand
ACCCTGGTGATCACGGCCGTGGCGCTGATCACCGGCGGGATGGTCGTGGGCCGGCTCACCGGCCGCCCCATGCTGCACTCGGGGATACGCCAGTTCCTGCTGGGCGCGTTGGCGATCGCGGTCACCTACGGCATCGGCAGCCTGATCGGCGGGCACGCCTGAGACACGGGCCGGCCGGCGCACCCCGCGGCCAGGCAAGCCACGTAAGTTTGGGGTCATGCCCACAGCGAATCGTTCTCCCCAGCACAACCCGGGACCGGGCAGCTCCGGTCCGGCCAGCCCTCGCCCCGGGCCGACCGTCTTCGTGCTCTTCGGCGCCACCGGCGACCTGGCCAAGCGCCAGGTGCTACCCGCGTTCTACCGCCTGTTCACCGAGGGGCTGCTGCCCAGGCAGTGGCTGCTGGTCGGGAACGGCCGCGGCAACCTCGCCCACGAAGACTTCCGCAGGCACATTCACGAAGCGTTGACCCAGTTCGGCCCGAAGCCGGAGGCGGCGGCGTGGGAGTCGTTCGCGCAGCGGGTGCGGTTCGCGGGCGGCGGGTTCAACTCCGACGATCCTGGCAGCCTGCTTGACGTGCTGAAGGACGCCCGGGGCGCGCTGGGCGGCGACCCGCAGCTGGCCCACTACCTGGCGGTCCCCCCGGTCGCGTTCGCGGAGCTGACCAGGGGGCTCGGCGAGCACGGGCTGGCCCGGGGCGCGCGGGTGGTCTACGAGAAGCCGTTCGGCACCTCACCGGACGGCTTCCGGAAACTGGACCAGGTCGTGCATTCGGTGCTCGACGAGCAGCAGGTCTACCGGATCGATCATTTCCTGGGCAAAGAGGCCTGCCAGGACCTGCACCTGCTGCGTTTCGCTAACGGCCTGTTCGCGGCCATGTGGTCCGGCGAGCACGTGGAGTCGGTGCAGATCGACGTGCCCGAGAAGCTCGGGATCACCGACCGGGCTGGCTTCTACGACGCGACCGGCGCGGTGCTGGACATGCTGGTCACGCACCTGTTCCAGGTGGCGGCCGAGGTGGCCATGGAACCGCCCGCCAGCCTGGGCGCGCTGGACCTGCAGGCCGCCCGGGAGACGGTGATCAACTGCTTCCGTCCGCTGGATCCGGCGGAGGTGGTGCTGGGCCAGTTCGACGGGTACCGCGACGTGCCGGGGATCGCGGCCGGCTCGACGCAGGACACGTTCGTGGCGGCGCGGGTATGGGTCGACAACGACCGCTGGCGCGGCGTGCCGTTCTACCTGCGCACCGGCAAGCGGCTGGCGGCCAGCGAGCAGCAGGTCAGCCTGATCCTCCGGGAGCCGGCCGGCCCCCTGGCGGGTCATCTGCCGACCGACAGCAACGTGCTGTCGTTCTCGCTGGCGGGCAGCGGCGAGATCGACCTGTCCCTGATCACCAAGAAGCCCGGCCCCGGGCTCCGCCTGGATACGGCGCGCGCCTCGATCCCGCTGTCGGACCTCAAGGGCGCGGACCCGCTGCCGCCGTACGTCCGGCTGATCCACGACGTGCTGCTGGGCGACCGGTCGCTGTTCACCCGGCCGGACGGATTGGCGGCCGTGTGGGAAGTGGCCGGGCCGCTGCTGGCCAATCCGCCGAAGGTCATGCCGTACGCGCAGGGCTCCTGGGGGCCGCCCGAGGCCCGCGCGCTCATCGCCCCGGGCCGCTGGCTCCTGGGCCAGTAGGCGGGCACGCGCCAGTCAGTCTCGACGATCAGAGGCGCACGCTCAGGGCACACCACCGGTAGGTCTGGTAAGACACGCCCGGGCAGCCCTCAGGCAGCGTCCGGTAGCTGCGTACGGTCGGTGCCCGGTAGGGGGCTGTCGAGGGTGAGCCAGCCGCCGGGGTGGGTGAAGTGCAGGGTGCCGTTGGGGTTGCCGGTGATGGTCCAGCCCAGCAGGTGGATGAAGTAGTGGTGATGCAGATGGCAGAAGAGGGCCAGGTCATCCAGGCTGGTGGCGCCGCCTTGGCTCCAGGGGGTGATGTGGTGGGCGGTGGCCCAGGCGGCTAGGGCCCCGCAGAAGGGCCACCGGCAGCCGCGGTCGCGGGCTTCCAGCGCCCGCCGCAGGCCGGGAGGTTCGGTGCGGGCGCTGCGGCCGACGCTGAGCGGCAGGCCATCGGCCCAGCGGATCGCGCCGACCCGGGCGCCGCAGCACAAGGCCAGGACCTGCCGGGCGGTCAGCATGGTGCCGTGCCCGGTCTGCCCCGGCGGCACCCCGGTCAGCAGGCCAG
>DATDIH010000327.1:0-4665 GCA_036521155.1 Streptosporangiaceae bacterium | reverse complement strand
TTCCGGTCACGATCGCAGGCTGGTGCTGAAGGTCAGCCAGCTGTTCTACCGGGACGGTCTCAGCCAGACCGAGATCGCCGACCGGCTGCGGCTGAGCCGGTTCCAGGTCGCCCGGCTGCTCCGGGCCGCGCTGGAGGACGGCTACGTCACGGTCAAGATCCTGGAGCCCGAGCGGTGGCATTCCGGGCTGGAACGCCAGCTCGAGCAGCGGTTCGGGCTGAACGCCGCGATCGTGGTCGACGGCGAGGACACCAGCGACGCGGAGACGCGGCTGCGGGCGGCCGACGCGGCCGGGCGCTACCTGGACGACGTGCTGGCCGACGGGGACGTGCTCGGCATCTCGCTGGGCCGCACCGTCCAGGCTGTAGTGGACCAGCTGCCCGACCGCATCGACAAGCGGGTCGAGGTGGTGCAGCTGATCGGGGGCAGCAGCCGGGTCGCCACTGAGCTCAACTCGATGATCCTCACTGCCGACCTGGCCCGCCGGTTCCGCTGCGCGCCGCACCTGCTGTTCGCCCCGGCCGCGGTGGCGGCCGGGTCGGTGCGCCGGGCGCTGCTCGAGGACAGCGAGATCAAGGAGACGTTCTCGCTGTTCGGGCAGCTGACCATCGCGTTGCTGGGGATCGGGTCGCTGGCCTACGGCGAAACTTCCCGGCTGCTCTACGGCGGGCTCATCGATGACGAGAGCCGCACCGGCCTGCTGGCCCAGGGCGCGGTCGGAGACGTGCTGTCCTACGTGTACGACCAGGGCGGCGCGATCCTGAACAACGCGGCCGGCGACCGGATGATCGCGATCAGCCCGGACCAGCTGCTTGCGGTGCCGCACCGGATCGCGGTGGCGACCGGCAAGGTCAAGGCGACCGCGATCGCGGGGGCGCTGGCCGGCGGCCTGGTCAACGTGCTGGTCACCGACAGCCAGGCGGCGGGGGCGATCTGTAGTGCATGACCCGCAGGCGCTGCCGGCCGACCCCGAGGACACTGGCCCCGGGGATGCCGGCCCCGAGGACCTGGTCATCCGCGACGCCGCCCACGGCGCCGGGTCGCGCACCTGGTACTTCCCCGACGGTGACCGGCCGCCCGCCGGCCCGGACGGCGGCCCCGAGGCGCACGAGTCGCTGATGATCCTCAACGTGTGCGCCCGCCCGGCGACCGTCGACCTCGACCTGTACTGGACCGACCGGCCGCCGGTGCTGGGCATCCGGGTCGTGGTGCCCGGTGAGCGGGTCCGCGGGCTGCGGGTGCCCTGGCACGACGACCCCGCCGACGCCGGGCGGTCCGCCATCCCGGTCCGGGAGCAGTACGCGCTGCGGGTGCGCAGCGATATCCCGGTGATCTGCCAGTACGGGCGGCTGGAGGCCGTACCGAGCTTCGCTCTCTACACGACGATGGGATTCACGCGGTGACAATTCAGCCCGGGACGACTCAGGATCGCGGGGGCGGTTCAGCGGCAAGACCGTGGTGGTGACCGGGGCCAGCTCCGGAATCGGCAAGGCCACCGCGGCGGCGTTCCTGGCCGGCGGCGGTGCCGTCGTGGCGGTCGCCGACCGGCCGGAGGAACTCGAGCGGACGGCGGCGGAGCTCGCCGCGCAGGGGGTGGTCACCCCGGTGCTATGCGACGTGGGGGACCCGGCCCAGGTCGCGGCGCTCGCCGAGCGGACGGCGGCGCTGGGCGGCGCGGACATCCTGGTCAACAACGCCGGTATCTGGAACGAGCGCGGCTTCAGCGAGATCGAGTACGAGAACTGGCAGCGGATCATCCAGGTCAACCTGACCGGCCCGTTCCTCTGCTCCCAGGCGCTGGTCCCGCAGCTGGCCGCCAAGGGATCGGCGGCCATCGTGAACACCGCATCCACCAACGGGCTGGTCGCCGAGCCCCGGCTGGCGCACTACAACACGTCCAAGGGCGGCCTGGTCATGCTGACCAAGTCGATGGCGATCGACCTGGCCCCGCTGGGCATCCGGGTCAACGCGGTCGCCCCGGGCGTGATCCGTACCCCGCTGATCGAGCACATCCTGGCGCAGGAGAGTACGGATCATTTCGGCAGCATCCCGGCCGGCCGGGTTGGCCAGCCCGAGGAGATCGCCGCCTGCATCGCGTTCCTCGCGTCCGACGAGGCGAGCTACTGCCACGGCACCGTGCTGGTGTGCGACGGCGGCCAGCTGGCCATCAACGGAGAACTTCCCGATACCGCCGTCGCCGAGGCCGGCTCCGCCCCGCGCTAGTGATCATCCCCCGGGAGTACAGATGAGCAGAGTCGAAGGACAGCCGGACGCCGCCGGCGCCACCGCAGCCGGCGGCCAGCCACGGCTGCGGGCCAACGCGATGGGCTGGATCGCCGCCGCGGCGATCGGCGCCATCATCATGTCGCCAGCGGGCGGCATCTACTTCAACTTCGGGCCGATGGTGCAGAAGGCCGGCGCGGTGGTCCCGTTCATCTTCATCATTGCGCTGCTTGCCTCGCTGCCCACTGCCCTGTCGTTCGCGGTGGTCGCCCGGGAGATGCCGTCCGCGGGCAGTGTGTACACCTGGATCTGGAACGCGACCCGGCCCAGCGCCGGGCTGTTCGTCGGCTGGATCCTCGGCGGCTTCTACCTGCTGGCCATGATCGTGCTGCCCGGCATCTTCGCGCTGTTCTTCAACGAGTTCCTCAACTTCTTCGGCGTGAGCACCGGGTACGGGACGTGGGCCGCGGGAGTGCTCCTGACCACGATCGCGGTGGTCCTGGTGGACTACCTGGGCATCACGATCACGGTCAAGGCGACCATCATCTTCATGGTGTTCGAGTCGGCGGTGCTGCTCGCCCTGGCCTTCACGATCTTCGCGAAGGGCGGCTACACCGGCCACATCAGCACCGCCCCGTTCAACCCGGGGACCGCGGTCGGCGGCGGCGCGGCGATCTTCGGCGCACTGATCTTCGGGATCCAGTCCAACGTGGGCTATGACGCCATCCCCACGCTGGCCGAGGAGACCAGGACGCCGAAGAAGTTCATCCCGCTGGCCACGATCGCCGCCGTGGTCACGGTGGGGATCTACTGGATCGTGGTGTCCTGGGCGTTCTCGCAGGCCGCCCCGGTCGCCGAGATCGACAACCTGCTCAGCCAGGGTTTCACGCCCATCGTCCCGATCGCCAAGCAGTACTGGGACTCGGGCGACATCATCATCATCATTTCCGCGATGACCTCGATCACCGGCATCTACATCGCGCAGACCGTCGGCACCAGCCGGGTCATGTACGCGATGGGCCGCGAGGGCTCGATCCCGCCGGTGCTGGGCCGCCTGAACCGGCGCTACGGGCTGCCGTGGAACGCCATGACCGTCGGCATCATCCTGACCACGATCGTCACCCTGGTCCTCGGCAAGGTCCTCGGCCTGGCCAACCAGTACGCGTGGACCGGCACGATGTCCTCGTTCCTGGGCCTGCTGACCTACTTCTGCGTCAACGCGGCCAACATCATCTTCTTCCTCCGCTACCGCCGGGACCGGTTCAACGTGGTGCTGAACGGGGTCGTCCCGGTGATCGGCATCGCCGTGGTGGTCTACATCCTGTACAAGTCGTACTTCGCGTCGCTGTGGGACGCGGGCTGGACGTACGGCCGCAGCGTGCAGATCGCGGTGGTGGTCTGGCTGCTGCTGGGCATCACCTGGATCGCGGTGCTCCGCCGCCGCTCGCCGCAGCTGTTCACCCGGCGCAGCCAGGTCTTCGACTCCGGCGAGCCGGGCGACCCGGGCGCGGCCGCGGGAGAGCTGGCCGGGACGGACGCATGACCTGGCGGCTCGCCGACCTGACCATGCCCATCTGGCCCGGCATGCTGGTTAACCCTGACCACTTCCCGCCGGAGATCAGCACGTACGCCACCCTGGACAGCCACGGCTGGGAAGCCCGGCGGCTGGTGCTGGACTCCCACCTCGGCACCCACCTGGACGCGCCGTCGCACTTCGTGGCGGACACAGCCACCGTGGACCAGGCCGACCTGGCCGTGCTGATCGGCGACGCGCAGGTCATCCACCTCGCGGGAGTGACGCCCGGGGAAGTGATCACGGCCGCCCGGCTCGGGCCGGTGACCGGGCGCCGGGTGCTGCTGGACACCGGCTGGTCCGCGCGTGGCCTGGGCCAGGCCGAGTACTTCGGCCATCCGCCGTACCTGGCGCCGGACTGCGCCCGGGCCCTGCTGGACGCCGGCACCGCGCTGCTCGGCGTGGACGTCCCGTCGGTGGATCTCGACGGCGGGGTCCACGTGGCGTTGCTGGGCGGCGGGTGCCTCATCGTGGAGAACATGACCGGCCTCGGCGTGCTGCCCGCCGCGTGCGAGCTCACCGTGCTGCCGCTGCCCATCAGCGGCGGCGACGGGAGCCCGGTGCGGGCGGTGGCCAGATACGAGTCCTAGACAATTACGGATCCCAGAAGAGCCACGGATGAGTCTCAACGAAGGGCCAGGGCTTCAGCGGTGATCAGCTTCTACGACACCTCCACGCTGCCGACGCAGGAGATGCTGGACGCGATCGCGTCCGCGCCGCTCGGCGACGACGTCTACGGCCTGGACCCGACCGTCAACGAGCTGGAAGCGGTCGCGGCCGGGCTGATGGGCAAGGAGGCGGCCGTGCTCATGCCCAGTGGCACCATGGCCAACCTGGCCGCCGTGCTGTCCTGGACCCGCCCGTCCGAC
>DATDIH010000326.1:0-3284 GCA_036521155.1 Streptosporangiaceae bacterium | reverse complement strand
CCTGCTCACCACCAACGTTGTCGGCTACTTCCTGGTCGCGCGGGCCGTCGTGCCGCACATGCTTGAAGCCGGGCACGGCAAGATCGTCAACATCGCCGTCAGCGAGACCACGATGCGCCGCCGGGGCTTCACGCCGTACGGGCCGTCACGCGCGGCGACCGACGCGCTCTCCCACATCATGGCCGCCGACCTGGCCGGCACCGGCATCGACGTCAACCTGCTGCTTCCAGGCGGCGCTACCCGCAGCGGCATGACACCGGATTCGGCGCCGGAGGAGGTCCAGGCGACCTGGCTCGACCCGGCGATCATGGGTCCGCCGGTCGTCTGGCTCGCCTCCCGGGCCTCCGACGGCGTCACCGATCAGCGCATCATCGCGACCGAGTTCGCGGCTGACTAGATGGGATATCGGGTCGGTTCGGTGTCGTAGCTGCGCCCAGACGGCGTGGTCCACCGGAAGGTCCCGTCGGGAAGCTGATCCACCTTCCACCGTGGGTCCTGCTTGAGCCGATGATCATTCCGGCACTTCGGACCGCCATTACACAGGCACGTCCGCCCGCCCGCCTCATACGGCTTGTTGTGCTCAAAATCGCAGTTCCGGGCGGGCCGTCGGCACACCGGACTGGTGCAGGTCGCGTGCCGGACCTGCGAGAGATGCCGCAGCCTGACCCCGGGATCGTGGCCCCGGGCCTGGAACCGGTGGTCGCACGGGTCCGTGGTCACCGAGTCCAGATCAATCACCAGGCCGGGCGCAGGCCCCGGGGTCTGTAGCCGCCATCTGCCGTACCCGCCGGCCGGGCCGTCCTCCCCGGCAGGCGTGAAGGTGAATCCCGGGCCGTCCCGGGCCTGGTGGCCACCCGGCGGCCCGGCTCGTGTCCGGCGGCTTGTGGGTTCGGGCCGGGCGCAGCCGTGGCCGATGGCGTGGCCGTGCTGGTCGGTCACGGTCACGCACCACGTGGTCTTGGGGCTGGCCGCCGCGGCGTCGGCCAGGTCGCGAGCAAGCCACGGGTCGATGGGCCCGATGCCGGGGATCTCGCCGGGCCGCTGGTCCAGGCCGAGCAGGGTAGCCAGCGGGACGGTCAGGGTCACCCGGCCGGCGAACCCGCCCGCACCGCTGCCGTCCGGACCCGCGCCGGGAGGCTGCTGCGCCGCGCCGCCGTCACTGTCGCCGCCGTCCCGGCCAGCGGCGTCCTGGCCGGTGGTACCGGCTGCCCGGGGGTCGCGGGGGCGGGAGTCTTTGCCGAGGACCAGGTCCAGGAAGGCGCGGGCGCGTAGCTCGTCCATGCCGCCCTCCAGCCCGGCCTTCTTCAGCTCGCCGGCCCACCAGCTGATCTGCTGGTCGCACGCCAGTACCTCATCGGGGGGGAGTTCGCGGCCCATCAGGGCGGCGTTGCCGGAGTCCTCGGCCCACCGCTCCACCCGGGCGGTCTTCGCCGCGGCCTCCCGCCGCTGCCTGGCCGTCTCGGGCGCGACTTCCATCACCGCGCGGGCCAGCGCGGAGCGCAGCCCGCCCGGGGTCAGCCGCCCGGCCCGGCCCAGGATCTTGGCCTCCACCGCCCGGGCCTCGTCATCGGAGAGGAACTGGGTGAGCCGGACGATCAGCTCGGCCTTCCCCTGGGTGATAACCCCGTCGGCCAGCGCGTCCAGGGTCGCGCCCAGCCGGGTGGCCAGGTGCCACGCCACGGTCAGCAGCCAGTCCGCCGCGGCCCGGGACTCGCCCAGCGCGAACGCCAGCTGGTCGCGGGTGAACTCGTGCACCACCAGCGGCATCTGCCCCGGGGCCGGCTCGAACCCGTCCTCGGGGTTACGGCGGAACAGCTCCGCGACCGCGACCAGCTTGCGGGCCGCGGCGTGCGCCTCGAGCCGGTCCCACGCGCACACGACCCCGACCAGCTCATGATCCGCCACCCCGCCGAACGAGTCGCCCGAATCGCCATCGCCGTTCACCACGGCATCAGCGGCCACCGCCAGCTGGACGCAGCCCGGGGCCACGTCCCACGCCATCCCGGCCCCGAACCCGGCCGCCCGGCTCGCCGACTCCCCCGGGAACACCCGCGCCGACCCGGCCTGCCCGGGCCCCCGCCGCCCCGTGCTCGCCGCGTCCAGCGCGAGCATCTCATCGGTGGCCGCCTCGCGGACCCCGGCCAGCTCCTCGCCGGTCAGCTCATCCTGCCCCGGCGGCGGCGCGCCGGCTTCGGGGTCCCAGTACTCCTGGATGTCATCGAACGGATCGTCGTCCTGCGCGCACAGCCGGTCCAGCCATGCCTCCCGCTCCGCGGCGGACACCGGATCGCGGTCCGGCCGGGCGGGGTCCTCGCCCCACCCGGGGTCCGCGGGAGCCGGTACCGAAGGCATGAACCACATCCGTTCGGAAGAAGCATTATCCTTCGAATATGATACCGCAAATAGTCTCGAACGACCGGCTTCTCCGGGGTATTTCGAATAGAAATACTAATGAGATAGGTGAGGCTCTCGTGTTTCGCGGTCAGGCTGCTACGTCGGCCCAGGCGATCCGGATCGCCTGGACTGCGGGGCACCCCAGCTCAGGTCATGGGGTGGTGCGGCGCTGGTGACCGGTTCGGTGGCCGCGCGGCGCGGTCGAAGTTGCCTGGCCCCGTGAGGGTGAGCAGGACTTCGCGGGCGAGGCCGGAGACGATGAACACGGCAGGATGGCCTGGTGCGAGCCGGGCCAGGGATGGCGGCAGGAAAAGGATCCGCATATCGGTGTCGCTGTGAGCGCGGTGGTAGTGAGTGAACCAAGCCAACGGGAAGCTTGTCATGATGCCCTTGTGACACTCCAGCTCATCAACCCCGAAGGCCTGCCCGTTCCGTCTACCTACACCCACGTCGTCGTCGCGACCGGAACCACGATGGTGTTCATCGCCGGCCAGGAACCCGAGGATGCTCACGGCAACCTCGTCGGCGCCGGTGACCTGGCCGCCCAGGCCCGCCAGGTATTCGCCAACCTCGGCCGCGCCCTCGACGCCGCCGGCGCCGGCCCGGGACAGGTCGCCAAGATCACGATCTACCTCGTTCACTACCGGCGCGAGCACCTGCCGGTGATTGAGCAGGCCCGGATAGGCCTGTTCGGCGAGCACAAGCCGGCCGACACGGTGGTGGGGGTGGAGAGGCTAGCCCGGCCCGAGTACCTGATCGAGGTCGACGCGATCGCGGTCATCGGCCCCTAGTCAGCCCGCAGGACCGAGCGCAGCCGGCCAGCGAACCCGGAGGGATCCTCGGCGAACCCCGTGTGCCCGCCCGGGAACATCGTCGGCTCGATACCCAGC
>DATDIH010000325.1:0-19761 GCA_036521155.1 Streptosporangiaceae bacterium | reverse complement strand
ACAGCAGCGGCCGCGCTGGACCGTAACGCCGCCCGGGAAGGCGTTTGGGTGAGTCAGCCGCTGCCGACGGAGACGCCGCCGACCGAGCGCTTGCCCCGGCGGAGCACCAGGAAACGGCCGTGCAGCAGGTCCGCCTGGGCTGGCCGGGCGTCCGGCTCGGTGACCTTGCGGTTGTTCAGGTAGGCGCCGCCTTCGGCGATGGCCCGCCTCGCGGCCGACTTGCTGTGCACGAGCGAGGCTTCGGCCATCAGCTCGGCGACCGTCGGCAGTCCGGCAAGGGAGTTCACGACAAGCGGCGGTTGCTCGCGCTGGCTGCGGGCCGCGGGGCTGACCGTGAAGGGTGCTCCCTCGAGGACCACCGTCACGTGCGGCACCTCGGCCAGGGCGGCGGCCAGGGTCTTCTCGTCCAGTTCCGCGAGGTCACCCTGGCCGAACAGGGCGCGGCTGGCCGCGATGGCCTTCGTGGTCTCGTCCGCGCCGTGGACCAGGGTCGTCACCTCCTCGGCCAGGGCGCGCTGCCCGATCCGGGCCGCGGGCCGGTCCCGGGTCTCCTGCTCCAGGGCCTCGATCTCCTCCCGGGACCGGAAGCTGAACACCCGGAGCAGGCCGGGCACTTCCTCGTCGGCCCGGTTCAGCCAGAACTGGTAGAACGCGTACGGGCTCATCAGGTCGGGGCTGATCCAGATGGCCCCGCCCTCGGTCTTGCCGTACTTGGTGCCGTCCGGCTTGGTGATCAGCGGGGTGGCCAGCGCATGGGCCGAGCCGCCCTCCACCCGCCGGATCAGGTCGACCCCGGCCACCAGGTTGCCCCACTGGTCGCTGCCGCCGATCTGCAGCGTGCAGTCGTGCCGCCGGTACAGCTCCAGGAAGTCCATGGCCTGCAGAATCTGGTAGCTGAACTCGGTGTAGCTGATGCCGCCCGCTTCCAGCCGGGCCTTGACCGACTCGCGGGCCAGCATCTGGTTGACCGGAAAGTGCTTGCCGATGTCGCGCAGGAAGTCCAGCACCGGCAGCTGGGCGGTCCAGTCCAGGTTGCTGACGATCGTCGCGCCACTCGGGGTGTCCGAGAAGTCGAGGAACCGCCCGACCTCGGAACGGATCCGGTCGACCCACTTCGCGACCACATCCCGGGGGTTCAGCACCCGCTCGGCGGACTTGCCGCTCGGATCACCGATCAGCCCGGTGGCCCCGCCGACCAGTCCGATCGGGCGGTGCCCGGCCAGCTGGATCCGGCGCAGCGTCAGCAACTGCACAAGGTTCCCGATGTGCAGGCCGGGTGCGGTCGGGTCGAAGCCGCAATAGACCGTGACCACACCAGTGCCGAACGCCTCGCGGAGCTCGTCTATGTCGGTGGACTGCGCGATCAGGCCGCGCCAGGTCAGCTCGTCGATGATGTCGGTCACGGCTGAATGGTGCCACTTTCCGGTGCCGGAGCGGTAACCGTTTGCGTTTCGGCCCGTTTGCGGGGGACGGCCCGGCGGTACGCGGACACGCTGCGGTCGCCGTCGAGCCAGAACCGCCAGGGGTAATCGGCGGCCTGGGTCACGCCCACCCGGGGCCCGGTACGGATTGCGCCGGGGGCGGGGGCGCCGCCGGGCCGGGAGCCGCGTATCCGCACCGGCGAGTCCTCGACGCACACGTCGGTGCCGTCGAAGCGGCGGTCGATGGCCAGCACCTGACAGAGCAGGGCCGGGCCGCGGGCCAGCTGGAGCTCGGACCGGGCCGCGGGGCGGCGTTCCCAGGCCACCTCTTCTCCCTCGACCACCTGGCCGGCCCGGAGCAGAACAGCCTCGGCGGTTCCGGCCGGGCGGCAGACGAGGTTGATGCAGAAATGCAGACCGTAGATCTGGTACACGTAGGCGTATCCGGGCGGCCCGAACATGACCTGGTTGCGCCCGGACTTGCGCCGGTAGGCGTGGGAGGCGGGATCGGTCTGGCCGGTGTAGGCCTCGACCTCGGTGATCCGCACCGCCACCAGCCCGGCCGCGCTGTCGGCCTCCAGGACACAGCCGAGCAGGGCCGGGGCCACGTCGAGGGCCGGCCCGTCGAAGAACTGCCGGGGTAGCAGGGACCCCGAGGGCCCAAGAGCCCCGGTCAGCTGGTCGCCCACGCCGCGTGCTGGTCGGCCAGGGTCCGCAGCGCGGTCAGCTGCTCGGCGACCCGGGCGGGGGCGGTGCCGCCGTGCTCCTTGCGGGCTTCGAGAGCGCCGCGCACGGTCAGCACCTGGCGCACGTCCGGGGTCAGGTGCGGCGAGACCCGCTGCAGGTCCTCGTCGTCCACGTCTTCCAGCTCGGCGTCGTGTACCTGGCACCAGACGACCAGGTGGCCGACGATCTCATGGGCCTCGCGGAACGGCACGCCCCGCTGCACCAGGTATTCGGCCAGGTCGGTGGCCAGGGTGAAGCCGGCGCTGGCGCTGGCCGTGACCCGCTCGGCGTGCAGCCGGAACGTGCTGACCAGCCCGGCCACGGCGGGCAGCACCAGCAGCAGCGTGTCGACCGCATCGAACACCGGTTCCTTGTCTTCCTGCAGGTCACGGTTGTAGGTCAGGGGCAGGCCCTTGAGCGTGGTCAGCAGCCCGGTGAGGCCGCCGATGAGCCGGCCGGCCTTGCCCCGGGCCAGCTCGGCCACGTCGGGGTTCTTCTTCTGCGGCATGATCGACGAGCCGGTGGCGTAGGCGTCGTCGATCTCGATCCAGCCGAACTCCTGCGAGGACCACAGCACGATCTCCTCACCGAGCCGGGACAGGTGCACCCCGATCAGCGCGGCCGCGAAGCAGAATTCGGCCGCGAAGTCGCGGTCGCTGACGGCGTCCATGGAGTTGGTGGTGGCCGAGGCGAACCCGAGCTGCTTGGCCAGCTCACGGGGGTCGAACGGCAGTGACGAGCCGGCCAGCGCGCCCGCGCCCAGCGGCGAGATCGCGGCCCGCTTGTCCCAGTCGCGGAGCCGGTCGGCGTCGCGCGCGAACGCGTGCACGTGGGCCAGCAGCTGGTGCGCGAACAGCACCGGCTGGGCGTGCTGCAGGTGAGTGAAGCCAGGGGCGGCCACGTCGGCGTGCCGTTCGGCCTGGCCGAGCAGGGCGGTCTCCAGCTCGGCCAGCCGGGAAACGATGTTCCGGACCTGGTCCCGCAGGTACAGCCGCAGGTCGGTGGCGACCTGGTCGTTGCGGCTGCGCCCGGCCCGGAGCTTGCCGCCCAGGGCACCCAGGCGCTCCAGCAACCCGCGTTCGAGGGCGGTGTGCACGTCCTCGTCGGCGGCGGTGGGCCGGAAGCTGCCGTCCCGGCAAGCCCGGTCCAGGTCATCCAGGGCACCCAGCATGGCGTCCCGCTCGTCCTCGGTGAGCAACCCGGCACCGAACAGGGCCCGGGTATGGGCGCGGGACGCGAGCAGGTCGTAGGGGGCCAGCCGCCAGTCGAACTGCACGCTCACCGACAGCCGGGCCAGTGCGTCGGCCGGGCCCGACTCGAACCGCCCGCCCCACAGCCGGGTCGGCGGCGCGCTTGAAGCTTCTGTCACGTTTGTCTCAGTCCCTCATGTTGTGCTGCGACGGCACAGGCTATCGGCTCAGCACGGCTGGCGGTCAGGGGCGGCGGTCAGTGGCGGCGTTCGGCCAGGGCGAGCAGCTGGCTGGCCAGGGCGTCGCCGCCGGCCGGGTCGCGCGAGATGACCAGCACGGTGTCGTCGCCCGCGATGGTGCCCAGGATCGACGGCCAGGCCGCGTGATCGAGGACGGAAGCCAGGAACTGCGCGGCCCCGGCCGGGGTGCGCAGGACGACCATGTTGGCGCTGGCTTCGGCCGAGATGAGCAGCTCGGCGGCGGTACGGGACAGCCGGGTGCGGACGGGATCGGGCTCCGTGCCCGCGGCCGGGACCGGGGCCCCGCCGCTGCCAGGCCCGACGCCACCGGGGCGGGAGCCGGGGCCGCCGGGCTCGGTGGGCAGCGCGTAGACCAGCGAGCCGTCGGCGCCGCGGACCCGGACCGCGCCCAGCTCCTCCAGGTCGCGGGAGAGCGTGGCCTGGGTGACCGGCATGCCCCGCTCGGCCAGCAGCCGGGCCAGTTCCTCCTGGGAACGCACGGGGCGGTCGGCCAGCATAGCGGCGACCCAGGCCTGGCGCGACGCCTTGGTCCCGGGTCTGGTCACCGTCATTGCCCCGGCCCCAGCAACCAGGTGAGCAGGGCCTTCTGGGCGTGCAGCCGGTTCTCGGCCTGATCCCAGACCCGGCTCTGCGGGCCGTCCAGCACCTCGGCGCTGATCTCTTCCCCGCGGTGGGCGGGCAGGCAGTGCAGCACGATGGCTTCCGGGGTGGCCAGATCCAGCTTGGCCTTGTCCAGCGAATACGGGGCCATGGTGGCGGTCCGCTCGGCCCGCTCGGCGTCCTGGCCCATCGACGTCCACACGTCGGCGGCCAGCACGTCGGCCCCGGCGCAGGCTTCGGTGGGATCGGCGTACCAGCGCACGCTGCCCCGGGTCAGGCTGGCGATCTCGGCCGCGGTGGCCAGCACGGCCGGGTCGGGCCGGTAGGCCTCGGGCGAGGCGATCCGCACGTGCAGGCCCGCCGTGGCCCCGCCCAGCAGGTAGGACTGGGCCATGTTGCTGGACCCGTCGCCCAGGAAGACCAGGGTCAGGTCGCAGAGGCCGCCCTTGGTTTCCCGGATGGTCTGCAGGTCGGCCAGGATCTGGCACGGGTGGAAGCTGTCGGTCAGCGCGTTGATGACCGGCACCTGGCTGGCCGACGCCATCGCGGCCACCCGGTCCTGGCCGAACGTCCGCCAGGCGATCGCCGCCACCTGGCGGCTGAGCACCCGGGCGGTGTCCTCGATCGTCTCGCCCCGGCCCAGCTGGGTGGAGCCGGACTCGATGACCAGCGGGCTCCCGCCCAGCTCGGCGATGCCGGTGGCGAACGAGACCCGGGTCCGCAGCGACGGCTTGTCGAACATGACCGCCACCGTGCGCGGTCCGGCCAGCGGCTTGCGGGCGAACCGGTCGGCCTTGAGCAGGTCGGCCAGGTCGAGGATCTCGGCCTGCTCGGCCGGGCTCAGGTCGTCGTCACGCAGGAAGTGCCGCATACCGGTCATGATGCCCCCGTGGCGGTGTCAGCCAAAACCGTAGCGTCGTCGAGGATCGCTGGCAGCGTGTCCAGGAACGCCGAGGCCTGCCCGGCGCTGATGATCAGCGGCGGGGCGAGCCGGATCGCATCCGGCTGCACCGGGTTGACCAGGAACCCGGCCCGCCGGGCGGCCGCCTCCACCGGGGGGGCCGCGTGCTCGGTGAGGATCGCGGCCAGCCACAGGCCCTGACCGCGGACCCCGGCCAGCAGCGGGTGGCTGATGGCGGCGACGCCGTTACTCAGCTGCTCCCCCACCGTGGTCGCGTTGGCCAGCAGGCCGTCGGACTCGATCGTGGCCAGCACGGCCAGCGCGGCCGCGCAGGACACCGGGTTGGCCCCGAAGGTGGAGCCGTGGTCACCCGGGCCGAGCACGCTGCCGTACGGGCCGAAGCCGACGCAGGCGCCGATCGGCAGCCCGCCGCCCAGGCCCTTGGCCAGGGTCAGCACGTCCGGGGTGACGCCTTCGGCCTGGTGGGCGAACCAGTGGCCGGTGCGGCCGATGCCGCTCTGGATCTCGTCCACGACCAGCAGGGCCCCGGAGGCAGCGCAGATCTCGCGGGCGGCCCGCAGGTAGCCGGGCGGCGGCGGGATCACGCCCGCTTCACCCTGGCACGGCTCAACGAACACCGCCGCGCAGTCCGGGCCGGCCGCGGCCCGCAGCGCGTCGGCGTCGCCGAACGGCACGAACCGCACGTCGATCCCGAACGGGGCGAACGGCTCGCGGATAGAGGCCTTGCCGGTCAGCGCGAGCGCGCCCATGGTGCGGCCGTGGAACCCGTTCTCGGTGGCCACAAAGGTACGGCGGGCCAGGTTCTGGCCCTGCTTCTGCCAGTGACGGCGGACCAGCTTGATCGCGGCTTCGTTGGCTTCGGTGCCGGAGTTGGCGAAGAAGACCCGGGCGTCCGCGGGGTCCCCGCCACCCAGGAGGGCCAGCAGGCGCTCGGCCAGTTCGATCCCGGGCTCGTGCATGAACAGGTTCGAGGTGTGGGCCAGCGTCGTGACCTGTCTGGTCACCGCTTCGGTCAGGGCCGGGTGGGCGTGACCCAGGGCGCTGACCGCGATGCCGGCGAACAGGTCCAGGTATTCGCGCCCGTCGACGTCCCAGACCTGGCAGCCCTGGCCGCGGGCCAGGGCCACCGTGGGCAGCCCGTAGTTCGGCATCAGCGCAGCCGCGAATCGTTTCTGAAGTACGTCGGTGGCGCTCATAGAGTTGCTGCCTCCTTGTCAGGAACAACCATGGTCCCGGTCCCGGAGTCGGTGAAGATTTCCAGCAGTACGGCGTGCGGCTGGCGGCCGTCGACCACGTGGGCCTGGGGCACGCCGCCGCGCACCGCGGTCAGGCACGCGCCCATCTTGGGGATCATCCCGCTGCTCAGGCCGGGCAGCATGGTGGCCAGCTCCCCCGCCTCGACCTGGCTGATCACGTCGCCGCTGGGCGGCCAGGTCCGGTACAGGCCGGGCACATCGGTGAGGATCATCAGCTTGACCGCGCCCAGGGCCACGGCCAGCTCGGCGGCGGCGGTGTCGGCGTTGACGTTGTAGACCTCGCCGTCCTCACCGCGGGCCACGCTGGACACCACGGGGATGCGCCGGTCGGCGATGAGCGCGCGCAGGGCGCCGGGGTCGGTGGTCTTGATCTCGCCGACCAGCCCGATGTCGACCGGCTCGCCGTCCACGATGGCAGCCTTGCGGCTCGCGGTGAACAGGTTGGCGTCCTCGCCGGACATACCGACCGCGAACGGGCCGTCCCGGTTGATCAGCCGGACGATGTCCTTGTTCACCTTGCCGGTCAGCACCATCCGGACCACATCCATGGTCTCGGGAGTGGTGACCCGCAGGCCCGCGGTGAACGTGGTCTCCAGGCCGAGCCGGTCCAGGTGCTCGGTGATCTGCGGGCCGCCGCCGTGCACCACCACCGGGCGCAGCCCGGCGTAGCGCAGGAACACCAGGTCCTCGGCGAACGCGGCCCGCAGTTCCTCCGAGGTCATGGCGTTGCCGCCGTACTTGATGACCACGGTGCGGTCGTGGAACTTGATCAGCCAGGGCAGCGCCTCGATCAGCGTGGCTGCTTTGGCCGCGGGGGCAGCCCCGTTGGCGTGGTTCTCGGTCACGTCGAGTAGGCCGAGTTCTCGTGCACGTATTCGGTGGTCAGGTCGGTGGTGAGGATGGTGGCGGCGTGCGGGCCGGACGACAGGTCAACGGTGATGGTCACGTCGCGCGGGGTCATGTCGACCTTGGACCGCTCGTCACCGGCGCAGCCGTTGCGGCAGACCCAGATGCCGTTGATGGCCACGTTGAGCCGGTCGGGCTCGAAGACCGCGCGGGTCGTCCCGACCGCCGAGACCACCCGGCCCCAGTTCGGGTCCTCCCCCGTGATCGCGCACTTGAGCAGGTTGCTGCGGGCCACGGCCCGGCCCGCCTGCACCGCGTCGTCCTCGCTGGCCGCCCCGATGACCTCCACCATGATCATCTTGTTGGCGCCCTCGGCGTCCAGCTGGAGCTGGCGGGCCAGGTCGGCGCAGACCTCGGTCAGCATCAGGGTGAAGTCGGCCAGCTTGGGCGTGACCCCGGAGGCGCCGCTGGCCATCAGCAGCACGGTGTCGTTGGTGGACATGCACCCGTCGGTGTCCAGCCGGTCGAAGCTGGCCCGGGTGGCCTCGCGCAGCGCGGCGTCCAGATCGGCCGGGGGCAGGTCGGCGTCGGTGGTCAGGACGCACAGCATGGTGGCCAGGGCGGGCGCGAGCATCCCGGCCCCCTTGGCCATGCCGCCGATGGCATAGCCCGGTGTTTCCTGACTGGCGCCCTGGGTTTCGCGGTCGGCGTTCTCCCGGCGGAAGCTGATCTTGACCACGGTGTCGGTGGTGCGGATCGCGTCGGCGGCGGCCAGGCCGCCGCCCCGGGCCGCCTCGGTCACGCAGGCGTCCACCCCCGAGAGGAGCTTGTCCATGGGCAGCCGCTCCCCGATCAGGCCGGTGGAGCAGATGGCCATCTCCCCCGCCGAGTCGTTCAGCGCCGCGCCCAGGCGTTCGGCGGTGGCGTGCGTGTCCTGGAATCCGAGCGGGCCGGTGCAGGCGTTGGCACCCCCGGAGTTCAGCGCCACCGCGCGGACCCGGCCGCCGCGGACCACCTCCTGGGTCCACAGCACCGGCGCGGCCTTGACCCGGTTGGCGGTGAACACGGCGGCCGTGGCGCGGGAGGGCCCGTCGTTTATGACCACGGCGACGTCACGGTCGCCGGAGGCCTTGAGCCCGGCGGTGACCCCGGCCGCGCGGAACCCGAGCGGTGCGGTGACGCTCACGGCGCGACTCCCTGGGCGGTGAGGCCGGCCGTCTCCGGCAGGCCGAGCATGAGGTTGGCGTTCTGGACGGCCTGGCCGGCGGCGCCCTTACCGAGGTTGTCGAGGGCGGAGACCACCACGGCCCGGCCCGCGTGCTGATCGGCGGCAACCTGGAGCTGAGCCGCGTTGGAGCCGAAGGTGGCGCTGGTGCCCGGCCATTGACCTTCGATCAAAATATGGACGAAGGGTTCGTTCTGGTACATCGTCGTGATCGCGGCGCGCAGTTCGGCGGCGCTGGCGGCTGGGTCCCCGGCCAGGCGGGCGGTGCAGGTGGCGAGGATGCCGCGCGGCATCGGGGCCAGCGTCGGGGTGAAGGAGATCGTCACCGGGGCACCGTGGTCCGGCGCTGCCGACTGGAGCGCCTGCTCGATCTCCGGGGTGTGCCGGTGCAGGCCGCCGACCTTGTAGGCGGACACCGAACCCATGACCTCGCTGCCGAGCAGGCTGACGGTGGGCGACCGGCCCGCGCCGGAGGTACCGGACGCGGCCACGATCACGATGTCGGCGGGCTCGGCCACCCCGCTGGCCAGCAGCGGGGCCAGGGCCAGGATCGAGGCGGTGGCGTAGCAGCCGGGTGAGGCCACCCGGCTGGCCGCGCTGATGCGGGCGCGGGCTCCGGGCAGTTCAGGCAGGCCGTAGGTCCAGGTCCCGGGGTGGTCGCCACCGTAGAACCGGGCCCAGGCGGCCGGGTCGGCCAGCCGGAACCCGGCGCCGAGGTCGACGACCTTGGTCTGCTCGGGCAGTTCGGCGGCCAGGCGGGCCGCCTCCTCGTGCGGCAGCGCCATGAACACCAGGTCCGACCCGGCGAAACTGTCCGCGGTGGTCGGCCCGAACCTGCGATCGGCTAGCGTGATGAGGTTGGGATGGACCGCGGTGACCGGGGCTCCGGCGTTGGAACCCGCGCCGAGGGCGCCGATCTCCAGGTCCGGATGCCCCGCCAGCAGGCGGAGCAGTTCACCGCCCGCGTAACCGCTGGCCCCTGCGACCGCGACTCGAGCACCCATGTCGCGCTAGCCTCCTGGGGTTGGCTGGGATGCATCCTGGCACGTGCCCCGGAGAGCGACCGGGCCGCCGAGCTTCTCTGCAAAATTATGCAGTGTTGCGAGAAATTATACAACAAACCGGTGGGCAGGCGGGCCAGCCGGGCGGGCGGGCCCGGCCTCGGCCGGGCTAGCGCGGGACGCGGTAGTGCAGGTTGGTGAGCTGGCCCACCCGCGTGGAGTCGATCAGTTCCAGCTGGACCGGCGAGGCCGGCGGGGAGCCGAAGAGCCGGACACCATCGCCGAGCAAAATCGGCACCGCGATCACGATGATGTCGTCCATCAGGCCGGCCTCCAGGCACTCGCGGCCGATGGCGGCCCCGAGGACGAGCACGTTCTTACCGGCGGCGGCCTCCTGGGCGGTGGCCACCGCCTGGGTGATGTCGCCGGACAAGAACGTGATCGACGGGTCCGGCTCGTCCGCGGGCGGGCGGTGGGTCAGGATGAACTGCGGGCCGCTCCAGGCACCACCGAACGGCTCGGTGGCGGGCTCGACCTGATCCGGCATGCGGCCGGCGTCGAAGGTGTTCCGCCCCACCAGCAGCGCCCCGGTGGAGGCGATGATCTCGTCGATGAGCGGGTTCGGGTCGTCGTACCCGAACACCCAGTCCATGGCGTGGTTGGGGCCGGCGATGAAGCCGTCCAGGGACATGGCAGCGTTCCAGCGGACAAGGCTCATGGACCGTAGACGTTAGCCCGGGCCGGAATTCATCGGGTGGAAATGGCGACCAGGTCCCGGGCCGGGCCGGTCAGCGGGCGGCCCGCGGGCCAGACCACCCGCAGGTCCCGGCGCAGGTCCAGGCCGATGACCCGGACCGGGCGCAGCGAGCCGCCGGCCAGGTCGGCCGCCACCGCCAGCGAGCTGAGCACGGCCGGGCCGGCGCCCGCCGCCACCGCGGCCTTGATCGCGGTGGTGGAAGACAGCTCGGCCTGGGCTGGCACCGGGGCCAGGCCCAGCCGGGCCAGGGCCTGCTCCAGCACGCGGCGGGTGCCGGAGCCCGCCTCGCGGGACACCAGCGGGGTGACGGCCAGTTCGGCGGCGGCGATACCGCGCCGCCGCCGGGCCCACGGGTGATCGGGGGCGACCACCACGATGAGCTCGTCCCGGCCGGCCTGGGCCGTGCGCAGACCCGGAGGCAGGTCGGGGCCTTCGATAAAGCCCACCTCGGCCTGGCCGGTCAGCACCGCCTCGGCCACGTCCGCCGAATTGACCGCGGTGAGCGCGACGGCCGCCCCTGGGTCCAGGGCCCGCAGCGCGGTCAGCCAGCCCGGCAGCAGGTACTCGGCCACGGTCATGCTGGCCGCGATGCGGAGCCGGGACTCGTGCTCGCGCCGCAGCGCGGTGACCCCGGCGTCCAGGGCCGCGGCCGCGTCGACCGCGGTCTGGGCCCAGCCGGCCACCAGGGCGCCGGCCGGGGTGAGCCGGGATCCGCGCGGTGACCGCTCGATCAGGGCCAGGCCCAGCTGGCCCTCCAGCCGCCGGATGCGGGTGCTGGCGGCGGGCTGGGAAATGCCGTGTTCGGCGGCGGCGCGGCCCAGGCTGCCCTGCCGCGCGACCGTCAGCAGCAGGTCAAACGCGGTCAGGTCGGACACCCGGGCCGGCAAGGTCATAAGTACAGGTTATGACCTCATAGAGGATTGACCGCTACCGGGCGGCGCCGTGCCGGGCCACAGTGGAGCCATGGCGCAGATGCTGCTGGAAGAACTGGACAATCCGCCCCGGGCCGCGGGCCGGGCCACCGCCCGCGAGTTCGGCCCGAACTGGTTCGCGTCGGTGATGGGGACCGGCATCGTGGCCGTGGCGGGCACGCAACTGCCGCTGCACCTGCCCGGCCTGCACGTGTTCGCGACCGTGGTCTGGGGCCTGGCCTCGCTGCTGCTGATCGGGCTGATCGCCGGCTGGGCCGTGCACTGGGCCCGGTATCCGGCCCAGGCCCGGGGCTACGCGAACAACCCGGTCATGGCCCAGTTCTGGGGTGCGCCCCCGATGGCGCTGATGGTGGTGGGGGCGGGAGCGCTGCTGCTCGGGCGGGGCCTGCTGGGGCCAGCCGCGGTGGGCGTGGACTGGGCGCTGTGGATCGCGGGCACCGGCCTCGGGCTGGTCACCACGGCCTGGATTCCCTACCTGATGATGACCCGGCATGAGATCGGCGCCGACGCGGCGTTCGGCGGCTGGCTGATGCCGGTGGTACCGCCCATGGTGTCGGCGGCGACCGGGGCGCTGCTGATCCCGCACGCGCCCGCGGGCCAGGCCCGGCTGAGCCTGCTGGTGGCCTGCTACGCCATGTTCGGCATCAGCCTGCTGGCTTCGCTGATCATCATTCCGCAGATCTGGTCGCGGCTGGTCCAGCACAAGGTCGGCCCGGCCGCCATGGTGCCGACGCTGTGGATCGTGCTCGGCCCGCTCGGGCAGTCGGTGACCGCGGCCAGCAACCTGGGCAAGGTGGCCGCCCACGTGCTGCCCGCCCCGTACGGGACCGGCGCCACCGTGGCCGCGCTGCTGTATGGGATCCCGGTGTGGGGGTTCGCCATGGTGTGGCTGGTGCTGGCGGCCGCGATCACGCTGCACACCGCGCGCGCCCCGGGCCGGCTGCCGTTCGCGCTGACCTGGTGGAGCTTCACGTTCCCGGTCGGCACCTGCGTGACCGGCACCATCGCCCTGGCCGCCCGCAGCCACGCCACCTTCCTGCAGGACTGGTCCGTGGTGCTGTACGTCCTGCTGGTGGTGGCGTGGCTGGTGGTGTTGGTGGGAACTGTGGGGTTCGTGGTGAGGAGCGCTCAGCCTGCCCGCAGCTCGGCGCCGACGCGCTCGGCGGCCGCGCCGACTGCGGCGTCGCGAACCTCGGTGACCTCGGCCGCGGTGAGCGTGCGGTCGGGGGCGCGGAAGCGCAGCGTGTAGGCCAGCGACTTGCGGCCTTCCCCGACCTGCTCGCCGGTGTAGACGTCGAACAGCTGCACGTCTTCCAGCAGCGCGCCGTCGCCCGCGGCGGCCGCACCGTCCCGCAGCGCGGCCTCGACCGCGGCGGCCGGCACATCGCCGGCCACGATCAGGGCCACGTCCTGGGTGGCCAGGGGGTAGGACGACAGCTCCGGCGCCTGCACCGGGCCGGAGCGCTCGGCCGCGGCCAGCACGGTCGACATGTCCAGCTCCAGCGCGCTGGTGCGGGCGGGCAGCCCGAAGGCCTGGATGGTCCGCGGGTGCAGCTCACCGGCGTACCCGGCCAGCCATTCGGTCTGCTGGGAGCCGTCATTGGCCTGGACGAAGATGGCGGCGCAGCGGCCCGGGTGCCAGGGGGCCTGGTGGTCGGCACGGACGTCGACGGTGACCCGGCAGATGCGGCCGATCTCGCGGGCCGCCTCGATGGCGTCGGCCCAGCATTCGGGCCGGCCAGGACCCCACCAGCCGGGCAGCTCCCGGTCCCCGGCCAGCACCGCACCCACGTGCAGCGGCTGGTCGGGCAGGGCGGCTTCCAGCGCGGCCAGTTCCTCGAAGTTCGGGGCCCGGTCCACCCGCAGCGCGGGCGGCACGGCCCGGCCGCCGGGCCGGGGCAGGTACACCAGCCCCAGCTCGAACAGGGCGGTGTCGGCGAAACCGCGGCCGATGTTGCGGTTCAGCACCCGGAACAGGCCGGGCAGCAGCGTGGTCCGCAGCAGCGGCTCGTCGTCGCTGAGCGGGTTGGCCACGGCCAGCGTCTGCCGCCGCGTGTCCTCGGGCGGCAGCTGGAGGGCGTCGGCGTCGGCCGCCGACACGAACGGCGCGGCCAGCACCTCTACGTACCCGGCGCCGGCCAGGCCGCGGCCGACCGCGCGGCGGAGCCGCTGGCGGGTGGTCAGCCCGCGCCCGGCGAAGGCGCGGGGCCGCCGGACCGGGACGTTCTCGTAACCCTCGAGCCGGATGACCTCCTCGGCCAGGTCGGCCGGGTCGTTCAGATCCGACCGCCAGGACGGGGCGGTGACCGTGACCGTGCGCTCGGCCCGGTCGTGCTCGGTGCCGCAGCCCAGCTGGCGCAGCCGGTGGACCACGGTGTCCAGCCCGTAGACCACGCCCGCCACCCGGTCCGGGTAGTCCTCGGCCATGGTCACCTGGGTTGGCGCCACCTCCACCGAGGCGTGGCTGCAGCCGGGCACGATCGTGCCGCCGCCCAGCGAGCCGAGCAGCGCCACGGCCTTGGCCGAGGCGCGCAGCGGCAGCTCGCGGTCGACGCCGCGCTCGAAGCGGTAGGAGGCCTCGCTGTGCAGCCGGTGGCGGCGGGCCATCTTGGCCACCCCGACCGGGGAGAAGTGCGCCGCCTCGATCAGCACGTCGGTGGTCTCGTCGCTGATCTCGGTGCTCAGCCCGCCCATGGTGCCGGCCAGCGAGACCGCCCCGGTGTCATCGGCGATGACGATGTCGTCCGGCTCCAGGGCCCGGGTCACGTGATCCAGGGTCTCCAGCCGCTCCCCAGCCTGGGCCCGGCGAACGTCGATGGGCCCGGTGACCTTGGCGTCGTCGAAGGCGTGCAGCGGCTGCCCGAGCTCGAGCATGAGGTAGTTGGTCACGTCGACGGCCAGCGACACGGTCCGGACGCCGCACCGGGCCAGCCGGACCCGCATCCACAGCGGGGTGGGCGCGCCGGGCTGGAAGCCGTGCACCGAGCGGAGCACGATCCGGTCGCAGGCGGACGGGTCGGCGATGCTGGCCGCCCGCACATCGCTGGACTCCCAGCCCAGGTCGCCGCCGAGACCGGCGTGCGCGGGCAGGCCCGCGTCGGCCGGGTCGGTGAACGGCACGCCGTAGGCGATGGCCAGCTCGCGAGCCACGCCGCGCACGGACACGCAGTCGCCCCGGTCCGGGGTCACGGTGATGTCGAACACCTCGTCCCGCAGGGACGCGTAGGTGACGAAGTCGGCGCCGAGCGGGGCGTCGGCGGGCAGCACGATGATGCCGGAGTGATCCTCTCCGATGCCGAGCTCGTCGGCGGCGCAGATCATGCCCTCGGACAGCTTGCCGTAGGTCTTGCGGGCCCCGATCTCGAAGCCGCCCGGCAGCGTCGAGCCCGGGGTGGCCAGCGCGACCTTGTCGCCCACGGCGAAGTTGGTGGCCCCGCAGACGACGCCGAAGTTGCCCTCGCCGCCGGGTTCGTGGCCGTCCTCGGTGGCCAGCCGGCAGTACCGGATCGGCTTCTTGAACTCGGTCAGTTCGTCGATCGACAGCACCTGGGCCACGACCACGCCGGAGATGTCGTGGCCGACCAGCTCGAGCGCCTCGACCTCGAGCTTGAGGGCAGTCAGCCGCCGGGCGATCTCGGCCGCGTCGGCCGGCGCCTCGATCGGCGCGTACTCACGCAGCCAGGACAGCGGAAGCTTCATGGTCAGATCTCCGTCCCGAAGGCCCGGCTGAACCGGACGTCACCCTCGGTGGTGTCGCGGATGTCGGTGACGCCGTGGCCGATCATGAGCGTGCGCTCGATGCCCAGGCCGAAGGCGAAGCCGCTGTAGCGGCTGGGGTCGATGCCGCAGGCGATCAGCACCCGCGGGTTGACCATGCCGCAGCCCGCGATCTCGATCCAGCCCTGCGAGCGGCAGACCCGGCACGGCTCGCCACCGGGCTCGGCCGAGGTGCCCCGGCACACGTGGCACTCCATGGACACGTCCCCGGACGGCTCGGTGAACGGGAAGTAGTCCGGCCGGAACCGGGTCCGCAGGCCCTCGCCGAACATTGCGTCGACGAAGGCCTGGATCGCGCCGCGCAGGTCGGCCATTGTCAGGCCCTCGTCCACGGCCAGGCCCTCAATCTGGTGGAACACCGGGCTGTGGGTGGCGTCCAGCGCGTCGGCGCGGAAGCAGCGGCCCGGGCTGACCACGTACAGCGGCAGCGGGCGGGACAGCATGGCCCGGATCTGCACCGGTGAGGTGTGCGTGCGCAGCACCACTCCGGAGCGGCCGGAACCGCCGTCCCCGGCGGCTTCCTTGGGGCTGGCCACGAACAGCGTGTCCTGGGCCTCACGGGCCGGGTGGTCGGGGGGGAAGTTCAGCGCGTCGAAGTTGTACCACTCGGCCTCGACCTCGGGCCCCTCGGCGACCTCGTAGCCCATGGCCACGAACACGTCCGACAGCCGGTCGCCGGCCATGGTCACCGGGTGCCGCGCGCCCGCGAGCCGCCGGTCCCAGGGCAGGGTCACGTCCACGGTCTCGGTCACCAGGACCTGCTGGTCCCGCTCGGCTTCGAGCTCGGCGGTGCGGGCGGCCAGGGACTGCCTGACCGCGCCGCGGGCCGCGCCAACCCGCTTGCCGGCCTCGGCCCGGGCCTGCGGGGGCAGCGCGCCGATCTCCGCGTTGGCCAGGGTCAGGGGGGCCCGGTCGCCCGCGTGGGCGATCCGGGCGGTCTTGAGTTCATCGAGGGTGCGCGCGGCGCTGAAGGCGGCGATCGCCTCATCGCGCATCCGGCTGACCTCGTCGGGCGACAACGGGGTCACCTCCACGGGGTCGTAATTGCTGCTGGGTCCGGACATCGGGCCTTCCCTTACGGGCCGTGCGATCAGTACAGGTCAGGTGGTGAGGGCAAGTCTGGTGGCGGGGTCCGCTTCATATTTCGAAGGAAGCGTGGTGCGGCTTACCGCTCACCGCGTGGTCGCGGTGACCGGGAGCATCCCGCCGTGGCGGCCCGCGGTCGGTCCGGCTCGCTCAGGCGAGCGGAGTCCCCGCGGGCATGGTAAATCGGAACTCGGCGCCGCCGCCGGGCGCGCGTCCCACGGTGATCGAGCCGCCGTGCGCTTCCACCAGGCCCTTGACGATGTAGAGGCCGAGGCCGGTGCCTCCGCGCCGCTTTCCCCGCCAGAACTGCCGGAACACGCGTGAGGCGAGATCGGGGGCGATGCCCTCGCCCTCGTCCTGCACGGATACCGCCACGGCGTCGCCTCCGGCGGCTGGCTCTACCACAACGGTTACGGTACCAGCCCCGTGACGGACCGCGTTCTCGATCAGGTTGCCCAGGATCTGGTCCAGCTTGTCGGCGTCGAGCCAGGTCTCGGGCATGCCGTCGCCCACCCGGAGCCGGAACCGGTCCTCGGGCTCCCCGGCCGCGACCCGGCCCGCGATGAGCTTGCGCGCCCGCTCGGGCACGTCGACCAGCTGGCGGTGCACTTCGAGGCGGCCGGACTCGATCCGGGACACGTCCAGCAGCTCGGTGATCAGCCGGGTCACCCGGTCGGCGTCGGCGTTGACCGTCTCCAGCATGACGCGCTTCTGGTCGTCGGTGAACCGGTGCCACTTGGACAGCAGGGTCGCGGTGAAGCCCTTGACGCTGGTCAGCGGCGAGCGCAGCTCGTGCGCCACGGTGGAGACCAGGTCGGCGCGGCTGCGTTCCAGCCGGGCCCGCTGGCTGGCGTCGTGCAGCGACACCACCAGCCGGAGCACGGCCCGGGGGCGGTGCGGCTCGCGCACGTAGCGCACCACGACCAGCACCTCGCTGCCGTCGGCCAGGAACAACGGCCGCTCCGGGTGCCGGGTGCGGGTGGGCAGGCCGTGATACGGGTCGGTGAGTGCCCAGAAGTCGCGGTCGTCGGCGTCACGCAGTGGCAGCACGGCGGGCAGTTCCTTGCCCAGGGCCCCGGCCGGGTCCACCCCGGTCAGCCGGGCGGCGGCCTGGTTGAACACGGTGACGGTGCCGGTCTCGTCGGCCACGACCAGCCCGTCGGGCAGCTCATCGGCGATCACCAGCCAGCCGGGCACGGCCTCGGACGCCGACGCGAGCTCGCCGGATTCCGGCGGCTGGCCGGTCCCCGCGGGCTCGCCGGGCCAGCCCAGCGCCGCACGGCTCGTCATTGATCCACCCACTCCTGCCCGTTACGGTTTCGTGTAACGGAATGTGATGAGACTCTAGCGTGCCCGCACTTGCGGGAGAGCCTCCCACCCACGAATTTCGCGCCTAGCCCCGCAAAAGGCCATAGACGTAAGCGATTCGTCAGATCGCCGGGGCCTGCTCAACCTGGGCCCGCTGGGCGCGGGCGCTGGCGTAGAGGCAGACGGCGGCGGCGGTGGCCAGGTTGAGGCTCTCGGCCCGGCCGTAGATGGGCACGGCCACGGATTCGTCGGCCAGGGCCAGCACTGGTTCGGGCATGCCCCAGGCCTCGTTGCCGAAGATCCACGCGGTGGGCGCGGCCAGTTCGTCCGGGGCCAGGTCGTCCAGGGTCCGGCCGCCGCGGGCGTCCGCGGCCAGCACCCGCAGCCCGGCGGCCCGCAGCGCGCCGACGGCCGGCTCCAGCCGGACCCCGGCCACCAGGGGCAGGTGAAACAGGCTGCCGGCCGAGGCCCGCACGGCCTTGCCGTTGTAGGGGTCGACCGAGGCGTCGGAGAACAGCACCGCGCCCGCGCCCGCCGCGTCGGCGGCCCGCAGCACGGTGCCGGCGTTACCGGGATCGCGCACGCTGGCCAGCACGGCGACCAGGGATGGCGGCCCGGCGGCGGCACCGGGTCCGCCCAGGGCCTGGGCCAGCGGGACGTCGACGAAGCCGCACACCGCCAGCAGGCCCTGCGGGGTGACGGTCTGGGCCAGCTCGGCCATGACCTCGCCGCTGACCGCGTGCACCGGGACACCCGTCTGCGCGATTTTTGCCACCAGATCGGCGTGCCGGGCCCGGGCGTCCGCGGTGACGAACAGCTCGGAGACCGGAGCCCCGCTGTGAAAAGCCTCGGTAACGGCCTGCGGGCCTTCCGCCAGGAAGGCCCGCGCGCGCTGCCGGAGCGCCCGCTTGGTCAGCCGCCGGGCTGCTTTGAGCCGCGGCGACCGGACGCTCGTGTATTCGGTCCCGCTGCCGTCAGGCAGCGGCACTGCCTGCCTCGGCCGGCAGGTTCTTCCTGGCCACCTCGACCAGCGCGGTGAACGCGGCCTCGTCGGACACGGCCAGCTCGGCCAGCATGCGCCGGTCGACCTCGACCTCCGCAGCCTTCAGGCCCTGGATGAAGCGGTTGTAGGTGATGCCGTTGGCGCGGGCCGCCGCGTTGATGCGCTGGATCCACAGCCGCCGGAAGGCGCCCTTGCGGTCCTTGCGATCGCGGTAGGCGTAGGTCATCGAGTGGAGCTGCTGCTCCTTGGCCTTGCGGTACAGCCGGGACCGCTGGCCCCGGTAACCGCTGGACCGCTCGAGGACGGTGCGGCGCTTCTTCTGGGCGTTGGTCGCCCGCTTGACGCGTGCCATGTCTTCGTTACTCCTTCAGCTCGCGAGCGGGGTTACTTACCCAGCAGCTTCTTGATCTCGCGGATGTCGTTCTTGGCGACAACCTTGGGCCCGGCGAGCCGCCGCGTCATGCGCGACGACTTGTGCTCGAGCAGGTGGTTCTTTCCAGCGCGGCGGCGCATCACCTTGCCGGTACCGGTCAGCTTGAAACGCTTCGCGGTGCCACTGTGGGTCTTCATCTTCGGCATGGTCGCCGTCGTCTCCTTGGTTGTGCGCGCCCGGAGGCGCGTTCCTTACCTGCGTGCATCAGGGAGCCGCGCCTGGCGCCGGAGCGTCAGGCGCGGTTCGTACTGTCCGTCAGTTGGCCGAGACCTGCTCGCCCTGCTGCCGGTTTCCCGATCCGCCGTTGGCCCGTCGTGTCGCGGAAGCGGCGGCGACGGAACGGGGGCCGGGGACGGGCCGGGCGGCTGGCGCCCGGTCCGGGGTGGTCTGGGGGGCCCGCTCGGCCTGAGCAGCGGGCTCGGGCTGTGCAGCGGGCTGGGGTCGCGCCGCGGGCTGGGGTCGCGCTGCAGGCTGGGGTCGCGCTGCGGGCCGGGGCCGGGCGGCAGGTTGGGGCCGGGCGGCGGGCTCAGTCCGGGCGGCGGGCTCGGGCTGTGCAGCGGGCACGGGCTGTGCAGCGGGCTCCGGCTGTGCAGCGGGCTCCGGCCGGGACTGGGCCACAGGCTCAGACTCAGGCTCAGGCTCAGGCCTGCGGTCGACCTGCGGAGCACGCTCGGGGCGCTCAGGGTGGGAGCGCTGGGCTGGCTCGGGGCGCTCCGGCCGGGGGGTGTCAGCCTTCCGGCGGTGCGGGCCGATGACCATGGTCATGTTGCGGCCGTCCTGCTTGGCCGAGGTCTCGACGAAGCCAAGGTCCTCGACATCTCCCGCCAGGCGCTGCAGCAGCCGGAACCCGAGTTCGGGCCGGGACTGCTCGCGTCCCCGGAACATGATGGTCACCTTGACCTTGTCCCCCGCCTTGAGGAACCGCTCGACGTGGCCCTTCTTGGTGCCGTAGTCGTGCGGGTCGATCTTGGGCCGGAGCTTGATCTCCTTGATGACCGTCTGGGCCTGGTTCTTGCGT
>DATDIH010000324.1:0-8435 GCA_036521155.1 Streptosporangiaceae bacterium | reverse complement strand
GTGCACGGGGCGCGCTCCGGCTAACCGATGCAAATCGTGCACGGGCGCGCCCGCGCTAACCGGTGCAAATGCGGCATCGCCCCGGTTCTAGCCGGTGCAAAGGCGGCATCGCACCGGTAAGGGCCCGCAACGCCTGTGACTGCTGTGACTCCTGAGCTTCAGGGTGATTGTTTGGGCGGTGTCGCGCGGAGCCCTCGGCAGCGAGCGGGGCCTGCCGGCAGCCTCAGGACAGGTTGCTGCCGGTGCTCATCCGGTCGCCCGCGTACTCGCGGGTGGCTTCCAGGTTGTCGTGGGCCGGGTAGCGGCTGGCGGCCGGGCCGTCCGCGAACGCGCGGAAGATGTTCGAGGTCACCTGGCGGACGAAGGCCGCGGTCGAGGTGCCGATCCCGTGCGGCTGGTCGCCGTAGATCGCCTCCACCCAGCGCATGGTGCCGGCGTTGAACACCCCGGCGCCGCTGGTGTGGGTGTAGTAGGCCGAGTCGCCGTAGCTGCTGACCCCGTTGCAGACCAGCGGGGAGTGCGACAGCACCTCGATCGGCCGCGGCACCGGGTAACCGGGGTTGACCCGGTCGTACTCCACGCCGACCAGGTGCGGGAAGCTCGTCCCGCTGGGCACGCCGGTGCCCTTGAACACCCAGTTGGATGAGCTGGTCACCCGATACGGGGCGTCGGCCGGGTACGACTCGTAGAGCGTGCCGATCAGCGATGACTCCGGATCGGCGGCCGGGGCGTCCCGCCAGTTGCCGGTGACCTGGGCGTCGTCCTTGCCGTACATCGGGTCTTCGGTGTAGCTGGTCTTGTAGCAGACGACTTCGCGGTCGGGCCCCAGCGCCGACGTCTGCAGCCGGGTGCGCCGGAACATCGCGTTGGCGCCCAGGAAGGCCACGTTGACCCCGGCGTCCCGGGCCGCGGTCACGTTGGCCCGTTCCGGTGGCGTCCAGTACTCGTCGTGCCCGAGCGACAGGAGTGCGCTCGCTCCCTTGAGCAGGTCCGAACTGGTCGCGAGGTCCATGCTGGTCACGTAGGCCAGCGGGATGCCCAGCTGCTCGGCCAGCTTGATCGCGTTCCGCTCGTAGGTGAGGAACATCGACGCGCCGTTGCCGTCGTAGGGCCGGTCCAGGCTGACCACCAGCGACCGGTCCGCATACGCCCCCTGCGGCCCCTTGTACAGGTCGTAGCCGCCCCAGGTGTTGTAGGCCTGCCAGGTCTCGACGCCGTTCTTGATCACCACCTTGCCCGCCGTGCTGGCCGACCGGACCGTCACCGGCACGTACCGCTGGGCCCCGGAGTCCGCGTCCAGCAGCAGCAGGTACGAGCCCGGTGGCCAGTCGTCGGTCGGCACGCTCAGGACCGGATCCCAGGACGTGCGGATCGTTTTCGTGGCGTCGTCCAGGACCGGCTGGGCCTGGGTGTGCCCGTGCAGCGCGCCGGACTGCCACACCCGCCGCGCGCCGATGCCCTGGTACCAGCCGAGCCGGTACGCGGTCACCCGGTAGCCCGCTGACGTGGTCGACACGAACAGCGGGAACGACTCGCCCCGCCGCACGCTGGACCGGCCCGCGTAGCCCTCGATCTCGTGCTCGGCGCCCAGGTGCCGGATCACCCAGTGCGGGTCGCCGGGCCGGGAGTTCTCCGCCACCGTCGGGGTCCCGGTCGGCCGCGGGGTGGGCCGCAGCGTGTTGGCCGGGTGCGCCGCGGCGGGCGTCCCCGACGAGCCGCCCGGCCACCACAGCGGAGAGGTGGCCGCGGCCGCCCCGGCCACGCCGGCCGTGGCGGCGGCGCCCAGGAACGCCCGGCGACTCAGCTTTTGCTCAGCTGCCATGGAGACAAGAATGCCGCAGACTGGACGGTCCTCGTGACGTACCGCGCGTACCGCACGGTGCGCGGGCTACGTCTACGGGGCGAGGAACGAAACGCTGGGCGTGTACCCGTCAGACCCGAACGTCAGCACGGCCGCGTACATGACGCGCTCCTGGCCGGCGGCCGACTCGTTGTTGTTGTTGGCGCCGGAGGGCGTGGTGGTGCCGGGCTTGACCCAGCCATGCAGGAACAGCCGGTCCTGTCCGGACACCTCCGAGGCGGTGGCATCGGCTCCGCCCGGCCCGCACAGGCCGGTGCTCGATTGATCCAGCAACGTTGTCCCGGCCGTGCTGGTCCAGGCCCAGATGTGCTGGGACTTGAACCACTCGGTGCCGTAGCCGCAGGTGTCGTAGTTGCCGTGGGCCACGAACAGGATGAACCAGTTGCCGTTCTGGATCAGCGACGGTCCCTCGATCGTGTCCTGGTAGTTCCCGTGGGCGTCGACGTAGTTCAGCAGCTGGTGGCTGTCGCCGAGCACGGTCGTCCCATCGTCGTCGGCCAGCCGGACCATCCGGATCGTGGACTTCCCTTCCTGCCCCTGGGTCTTGTAGAGCAGGAACAGCTCCTGGGCGCCGTCGATGGTGACGAAGGCCGGGCTCGGGTCGATGACCCCCTCACCGAGGGTGCGGTTGCCCGGGTCGCTGGTCATGTCGTCGGACGCGCCGTAGCCCTTGAGGCAGACCACCGGCTTCGGGTCCACGGTGAGCGGGCCGATCGGGTCGCCGCTCTTCCACGTCGGCGGCGGGTGGAACTCGGCCGAGCCGATGCACCGGGCGCCGCTGGCTGGCGCCGAGTCGTTCCCGGTCGGGTTGCCGCTGGTCCCGGGCAGGGCGGCCGCGAAGTAGACCACGAACGTGCCCGCGGTGGTCTCGATCATGTCCGGCGCCCAGTTGCCCTGGCTGGTGTCGATCCAGGACGGCAGGCCCGTGCTGCTCATCTCATTCGCCGGCGCGCTCCAGGGGCCGCCGGCGATGCTGGCGGTGGACTCCCGTAGGCCGGTCCCGGTCGAGAACGCGTAGAAGTGGCCGCCGTTGAGCAGGACCCCCGGGTCGGCCATGGACGCGGTGGACACCGGCTGCGGGGTGCTCGCCGCCGCATCCGGGATCACCCCGGCCGCGCCCCACAGACCCGCGCTGGCCGACAGGATCAGTGCTGTTAAAACTCGCCGTGCTGCCATGAGGCCCTTCCCCGTTCCCCGTTGAGGTCAGCTGCCGCGAGCGTACATAACTCGCCATAACCAGACAATGGGGAGCAGATGGCCACCGGGTGAAAATCAGTTGCCCGCCGACGGCGGCGGTGCTGTACTTCCAGCGACCAGCGGACGTCAGTCCCCGACCGGATCAGGAGCCCAGCACCATGCGCGCAGCGTCAGTGTCCCGCCAGGAAGGAGCAGTTACTCATCCGAAGGACATGACGCTTGGCCAGCATTCTGAACTTGGGCATTCTCGCGCACGTCGACGCCGGTAAGACCAGCCTGACCGAACGGCTGCTGTTCGACGCCGGGGTCATCGGCCAGATCGGCCGGGTCGACGACGGCAGCACCCAGACCGACACGCTCGCGCTGGAGCGGCAGCGCGGCATCACGATCAGGTCCGCGGTGGTGTCGTTCGCCATCGGCGACGTGACCGTCAACCTCATCGACACCCCGGGCCACCCGGACTTCATCGCCGAGGTGGAGCGCGTGCTCAGCGTGCTCGACGGCGCCGTGCTGGTGATCTCGGCGGTCGAAGGCGTGCAGTCACAGACCCGGGTGCTGATGCGGACCCTGCGGCGGCTGGGCATCCCCACCGTCATCTTCATCAACAAGATCGACCGGCGCGGGGCGGACCCCGGGCGGGTGCTGGACCAGATCAGGGCCCGGCTCACCCCGGCCGCCATCGCCCTCGGCGGCACCCGGAACCCGGGTGAGCGCCGGGCCGCGTTCGTGCCCTACGGCGCAGGCGATCCCGCCTTCGCCGCCCGGCTGACCGAGGAACTGGCCGAGCACGACGACGACCTGCTGGCCGCCTATCTGGACGAGCGTCCGGTCGGCTACCCGCGGCTGCGGGCCGCGCTGGCCGCGCAGTCCCGGGCCGGGCTGGTCCACCCGGTGCTGGCCGGCTCGGCCCTGACCGGAGCCGGCGTCGCCGAACTGACCGGGGCGATCACCGGCCTGCTGCCCAGGGCTGGCGGTGACCCGGACGGCGGTCAGCCGGGCCCGATGCCGGGACCAATGTCAGGCCCACGGCCGGGCCCGATGCCGGGCCCGATGCCGGGCCCGATGTCGGGCCCAATGTCGGGCACGGTGTTCAAGGTCGAGCGCGGGCCCGCCGGGGAGAAGGTCGCCTACGTGCGCATGTTCTCCGGCCAGCTCCGGGTGCGGGACCGGGTCGGCGACGGCCGCCAGGCGCCGAAGATCACCGCGATCAGCGTGTTCCACGACGGCGGCCCGGTCCGCCGGGACCGGGTCCGGGCCGGGGAGATCGGCCAGCTCCGCGGGCTGCCCGGGGTCCAAATCGGTGACGTGATCGGCTCGCCGCTCCCCGGGGCGGCCGCGCACCACTTCGCCCCGCCCACGCTGGAGACGGTGGTGGTGCCGTCCCGGCCCCGTGACCGGGGCGCGCTGCACGTCGCGCTGACCCAGCTGGCCGAGCAGGACCCGCTGATCAACCTGCGGCTGGACCCGATCCGCCGGGAACTGCTGGTCTCGCTCTACGGCGAGGTCCAGAAGGAGGTCATCCAGGCCACGCTGGCCAGTGACTTCGGTCTCGACGTGTCGTTCCGGGAGAGCACCACGATCTGCATCGAGCGCCCGGCCGGCACCGGAGCCGCGGTGGAGATCGGCGACACCCCCGGCAATCCCTTCCTGGCCACGATCGGCCTGCGCGTCGAGCCGGCGCCGGAAGGGGCAGGCGTGACCTTCGATATCGAAATTGAGCTGGGGGCGTTGCCGCTCGCCTTTTTGCGGGCCATCGAAGACACCGTGCGGCAGACCTTGGCCCAGGGTCTGCGGGGCTGGGCGGTCACCGACTGCGCGGTCACGCTGATCCGGTCCGGCTACTGGCCGCGGCAGAGCCATGCGCACCAGAGCTTCGACAAGAGCATGTCCAGCACGGGCCGGGACTTCCGCCAGCTCACGCCGCTGGTGCTGATGGACGCGCTGCGCCGGGCGGGCACCCGGGTGTACGAGCCGCTGCAGCGCTTCAGCCTGGAGATCCCGGCCGACGTCACCGGGGCCGTGCTGCCGGTGCTGGCCAAGCTGCGGGGCATCGCCCGCACGTCGGTGGTGCGCGGGCCGGTGTGCACGCTGGAGGGCGAGATCCCGGCCGCCCAGGTAAACCCACTGGAGCAGGCCCTGCCCGGTCTGACCCGCGGCGAAGCCATCCTGGACTGCGCGTTCGGGCACTATCGGCTGGTCCGGGGGCCGGCGCCGTCCCGGCCGCGGACCGACCAGGATCCGCTGCACCGCAAGGAGTACCTGCTGCGCGTCACCCGCGGGGTCGCTACTTGACCGCGCTGGCGTCGATCTGGTCGAAGTCGCCGATCCCGTTGCTCAGGCCGCCGCCGCCGGACCACTGCCACATCAGCGCGTGGGCGCTGGACCGGGTGACCCCGCCGAAGAACGTGGCGCAGCTGGTCGAGCCCTTGAGGCACCAGCCGACCGGGGCGGCGCTGAAGTTCGTGGTCTCGGGCTCGTAGGTCCACTCGTCGGTGCCCGGGATCGAGGCCGCGCTGCCGGTGCCGAAGATCGAGGCCCACACACTCGCGTCCGAGTACACCCCGGGCGTCCAGCCGTGGCTGGATTCGTAGGCCCAGAACCCGTTGAAGTCGGCGCGGTCCACGCTGGCCGGGACGGAGGTCGCCTTTTTCGTGCTGCTGCAGGTGGAGGCGCGGACCGAGTTCCAGCCGTTGTCGTCGGCGGGGGCCACCCCGGGCAGCTCGATGTCCATCCACAGCACCTTGTACTTGACGGCCTCGGCGTTGGCGTCGGCGATGGCCCGCTCGGCCTGCCGCTGGCCCCAGGTGTAGGCCTCGCTGGCGGTCCCGTTGTAGTGCGGGTCCACTCCCGGGCCACCCATGAACCAGTAGACCGCGGTGCCGATCCCGATGCCCTTGGCGTAGTTGCTGTTGGCTTCGGCGCTGTTGGCCGACGACCAGGCCACGAAGCCGCCCTTGCAGCCGTACCAGTGCGCCCAGCTGCCGGTCATCCCGATGTAGCCGCCGTAGTTGCCCAGGCTCTTCGGCTCCTGGTACGGGTTACCGCCGATGGAGATCGGCCAGCTGTCGGTGCCGTACCAGAAGCCGGCCGGGCTGTCCCCGGCCGGAGCCAGCCTCGCGGTGCTGGTCTGCGTGGCCGCGGCCGCGTGCGGGCCGGTGACGGCCAGCGCGAACCCGGCGGCCAGGGCCAGCACCGCCACACCGGCGAGGACCCGGCGTACCCGCGTTGTCAGCCACACCATGGCGCTCGCCTCCGCGACGGTTCGGGGGACGGAACGCCCCGGTGACCGGATCGTACGACGCCGGCGCCTTGAATGACGCGTTCTGGCTGGGTAAATGTTGATTCAGGTCGCCTGGCGGGTGGCCCCGCCGTTCGTCCGGCGGGCGTCCGGCCGGTGTCCGGCACGCGAACGGTGACCATTCTGAGGCCGGCGTCCAGGTGAATCACAAGGTCAACCTGTGTCAGGCTGAAGGCATGGGTGCGGAAGAACCGCGGCGGCTCCTGCTGATCCGGCACGCCAAATCGGCGTGGCCGGACGTGCCCGACAGCGAGCGGCCGCTGAACGACCGTGGACGGCGGGACGCCCCGGTCATGGGGCGCTGGCTGCAGTCCAGTGGCTACGTACCCGACCTGGTCCTGTGTTCCACCGCGAGCCGGACCAGGGAGACCTGGGATCTGCTGGCGCCGGTCCTGGGGGCCGACCCGCCGGTCCGCTTCGAGCAGCGCATCTACGAGGCCTCCGCGCTGAGCCTGCTGCACCTGCTGCGCGAGAGCGGCAACGGCTTCCGGACGGTCATGCTCATCGGGCACAACCCGGGGATCGCGGAACTGGCCATCGGCGTGGCCCAGATGGCGGACGGCCCGGAGGGTGAGCCGCTGGAGCGGGCCCGGGAGAAGTTCCCGACCGCGGCCGTGGCCGTGCTGGACTTTCAGGGCGAGTGGGCGGATCTGACCCCGGGCGAGGTGCACATGACCGACTTCGCGGTGCCCCGGGAGGTCCGCGCCTGACCCCAGGGCCGCTACTCGCGATGGAGCGTGAGGGCCAGGCTGGGCACGACGAAGGACAAGAGAAAGACCGGCAGGATGCTCTTTCCGGTGGTTCGGAAGGCGACGGTCTCGCCGTCGGCGGCGTCGAAGGTCCTGGTCCGGCTTGAGTTGCGGCCGCTGCGGACTTGCAGGGTGTGACGCCCCGGTTCGGTGGGCGTCTCGAACGTGGCGTTCATTTCGACCGACCCGACCTGCTTCCCGTCGAGCACGATGTCGTACGGGCCGCGGCGGACCTCCGCTCCGATCGATTTGTGGGTCAGCTTCAGCGTTGCGGACATTGCTGATCTCCTCCTGGTTGTGAACGGCGTTTTCGGGGTGTTCCGGCGACAGACGCCACGGGCCGGCGTCGGTCATCCACGGCTGCCGGTCACGAGCCGTTCGCGGTCGAACATCGCGGCCACGAGACGCCACGCGAGCAGGTCGACGGCCAAACGTTAACAGCCTGGCTGGCCAACCTGCTAATTTTTTGGTCATGCAGCCAGGAGGGGCGCCGGACGAGCCGGAGCGGACGTTCATCGAGACCGCCCGGCGGGCGCAGATCGCCGGGGCGGCGATCGACACCGTCGCCGAGGTCGGCTATGCGGGGGCGTCTTTCGCCCGTATCGCTGAGCGACTGGGGATCAGCCGTGGCCTCATCAGCTACCACTTCGCCGGCAAGGACGACCTCATCAAGCAGGTTGTCCACGAGGCCGCCGAACAGGCCATCGCCTACATACGTCCGAGGGTCCTCGCCGAGTCAGCCGGTCCCGCCATGCTGCGGGCCTACATCGCAGCGAACCTCGCGTTCATGCGAGATCACCGCAACAACGTGATCGCCATGATTGAGATCGCGCGCAGCGCGGAGGGGCGGCGCATCTTCTCCGGCGATACGGCCGTGGTCAACGCGGTCGGCGCCCTGGAGAGCCTGCTGTCTGGCTTCCAGACAGCAGGCCAGTTCCGCCCCGGCTTCGACCCTCACGTCATGGCCATCACGATCCGCGCCGCCATCGAGGCCGCGTCGCCCCTGCTGGCTCTGGACCCGGAGTTCGACATCGACAGCTACGCCAGTGAGATCGCCACCGTCTTCGACCTGGCGACCCGTGTCGAGGGCGGTCCATAGCTGCCAACGGGAACCACCGCGCCGGACGGCCGCGGGAGCGCTCCGCCACCGCCCGGAGCGGCGGCAACACCACATTGGCGACATTGGCGCGCGCCCTTGGCCGCTGGGTGCTGGGACGCATGAGGCTGGGGTTAGGTAAATGTGACCTTTGCGTTATTTACGCCCCGGTGTCCAGGTGGGATTTTGTGGGAAACGTTGTCTTACTCGCCGGTAGCTTCCTGGTTGCCGGAC
>DATDIH010000323.1:0-3688 GCA_036521155.1 Streptosporangiaceae bacterium | reverse complement strand
CTGGAGATGTCCATGTCAGCGTCGGTGAAGGTTGTCATCGTCAGATCTGTCCATGGTTCGGCGGGGTCACACTATTGAGCAAGTAATTTCCGACGTGGTGATATTTCCAATCGACCGGATCGTGGCTGGCCTGGGTACGCGCGTTACGCCAGTGACGGCTGAGGTCGTACTTCTCGTCGGCGGCACTGGCGCCGCTCAGTGCGAACAGTTCACTCGCCACCTCTCCCGCCACTTCACTGCCAAACGCCTTGGCCGGGGCCACCGCGATCGAGCCGCGGGCGGCCGCCGCCGCGTCCCGTGGTTCGCGGGTCACCTCGTCCAGCGCTTCGGCCGCGGTGCTGAGCCGCGGGGCCAGCGCGGTGGCGGACGCCGTGGTCACGGATGAGCCTCCAGTAAGTCGTGGTCCGCCCGCAGGCACGAGCGCACGTGCCGGAAGCGTCCGAGGCCGGTTCCGGCGTCCTTGCCGGGATATACCCATCTAATCGGTCGGCAAAATAGATTTGCCCGACACGGGTAACAGTACGCCTCAGCGAAGTTGTTCCCAACCCCTGGTCAGCCGATGCCGGCCGGGCTCAGCGCCAGCCGATGCCGGGCCAGGCTCAGTGCCGGCCGATGCCGGGCCGGGCTCAGTGCCAGCCGATGCCGAACCAGCCGAGGATGGTCGAGCCGAGCAGCAGCAGGGACATGATGCTGATCCCGACCACGACCACGGTGGCCACGAACCGCAGCACCGGGCCGTTGGCGTGGCGGCCGAGCACCTCGCGCCGGTTGGCCAGGATCAGGATGTAGATCAGCACGATCGGGGTGACCAGGCCCTGCAGGACCTGGGTCCCGATCAGCAGGGTGATCAGGTTGACCGGGGTCAGCGCGACCGCGGCCCCCAGCGCGGTCTGCAGCGTGAACAGGCCCAGGAACAGCGGGGCCTCGGCGAACCGGCGGGACACCGAGCGCTCCACCCCGACCGCCTCGCTGATCGCGTAGCTGCTGGACAGCGGGACCACCGCCCCGGCCAGCGCGCTGGCGCCGAGCAGGCCGAACGCGAACAGCAACTCGGCCCCGTTGCCCGCCACCGGCCGCAGCGCCTCGGCCGCCTCCTTGGCCGAGTCGAGGGCGCCGCGGCCGCCGATGGTGGCCCCGGTGGCGATGATGATCGCCACGCTGATGATGCAGGCGAACACGGCCCCGCTGACCGCGTCCAGCCGGGCGTTGCGGTAGTTGGCCGGGCCGGCGCCCCGGTCCACCACCCCGGCCGCCGCGTAGAACTGCATGTACGGGCTGACCGTGGTGCCGATCAGGGCCACCCCCAGCAGCAGGAAGCCCTTGGTCGCCAGGAAGTGCGGGATGACCAGGTTGCTGCCGACCGCGCCCCAGTGCGGGTGGCCGAGGATCGCGGCCACCGGGTAGGTGAAGAAGGCCAGGGACAAGATGAGGAAGATCCGCTCGGCGTACCGGTACGAGCCGAACAGGACCAGCCCCCAGATCAGCACCGCGGCGGGCGGGATGACCCAGTACCGGCTGACCCCGAGCAGCTCGAACGCGGCCCCGATCCCGGCGAACTCGCTGACCACCAGGCCCGTGTTGGCCAGCAGCACGCAGAACAGGGCCACCCCGGTCAGCCGCAGGCTGAACTGCTCGCGGATCAGCGCGGCGATGCCCTTGCCGGTGAAGATGCCCAGCCGGATGGCCATCTCCTGCACGACGACCAGCGCGATCGTCACCAGCAGCATGAAGAACAGCGTCCGGTAGATGAACTGCGAGCCCGCGCTGGAGTAGGTGGCGATGCCGGCCGCGTCGTTGCCGGCGTTGGCCGCGACCAGCCCCGGCCCGGCCACGGCCAGGTAGGCCAGGGTCCGGCGCCCGCCGGGGATCCGCCGGATCACCTGGCCGGCCCGGTGGCGCAGCGCCGACCCGGGGCCGCCGTGCTCGGCGGACCGGGGCGGGGCCGCCGTCTCCGCGATCACCTCGTGCTGCGGCGTCACCGCGGCCTCGTCCGGCCGGGCCGCCGCCTCATCCGGCCGGGTCACTGGAGCAGCCTCGGGAAGTGCAGCCGCCCGCGTTCGGGCAGCAGGGCGTCGAGCACGTCGTCGGCCAGGATGCGGCCCAGCGGGCGGCCGTCCTCGCTGACCACCAGCAGCGAGGAGTGCCGGGTGCGGACCAGCTGGTCGGCCACGTCGCCCACGGACGCGTCCGGCGGCACGGTCAGCGGCTCGGGCGCCCCGTCCGCGGCCAGCACGTCGCTGACCGCCACGTCGTCGGCGTGGGTGACCAGGTCGAACAGGGGCAGGTCGGCCAGCAGGTCGCCGTCGGCGGAGCAGATCACCACCGCGTCGATCTCTTCCCGGTGCCCGGCCAGGTCGGCCACGGCCCGCTTGACCTCGCCGATCGTGCTGTCCGGCCCGGCCTGCACCAGCGTGGTGGTCATGAACCCGCCCGCCTCGCGCTCGGGGTAGCTGAGCAGCGCCGACAGCTCGCCGGCCTTGGCCGCGTCCATGTGCCGCAGGATCTTGTCGCGCTCGTCGTCGGACAGGTCGCGCAGCGCGTCCACGGCCTCGTCCGGCTCCATCGCCGCGATCAGGGCCGCGGCCCGCTCCGGGCGGGCCTCGCGCAGCAGGGCCTCCAGCTCGTCCGGGTCCATCTCCTCCAGCGCGTCGGCGGCGGTGTCGTTCTCCAGCCGGGACAGCAGGTCCTGCCGGCCCGGGCGGCCCAGGTCCTCCAGCAGGTCGGCCAGGTCAGCCGGGGACAGCCGCCGCAGCTGCTCATCGCTCGTGCTCAGCTGCACGGCCGGGGGTGTGCTGGTCAGCTCGTCGGAGAACGGGGCCACCGCGTCCCAGTCGATGACCCGCTCCGGGGTGGGCCGGCCACGGTACCGCTTCGGGCCCAGCCGCCGCAGCAGCGTGTTCAGGCTGACGTCCAGCCCGACCAGCAGGAACTGCCCGGCCACCGGGGCCAGGTACAGGTCGGCGGCCCGGATGACCTGGCGGCCGTCCAGGTCCACCACCTGGTGGTCCAGCATGTCCTTGGCCAGCAGCACCTCGCCGGGCCGCCGGGTGAACTCACGCAGGTCGAGCCGGGCCGTGCGCAGGTACACCGACTGGTGGGCGATGTTCTCCACGCTCTCGATGGGCAGGAAGCTGTTCCGGGACCCGATGCGGACCAGCAGGGCGGTCAGCGGCGGGTACTGGTCCTGGCCGTGCATCCGGGCCACCAGGTCGACGAGCTTGCCGACCCGCTGGCCGCGCTGGTTGAACACGGGCGCGCCGACCAGGCTGGCCACGCTGACGATGGCCTGCTGGACCGCCCGGCGGGTGGTCAGGCGGGAGTTGCGGCGTCGTAGTGCGTCGGCGGCCGGCGCCATCAGCCGGCGCGGTGAAGGAGTGACCATCGCGGGCTCCACAGCAGTAGACACCCGCGCGCGGCTCAGCTCAGAGAGTCAACCCCTCAGGAGGGCAGCACGGCAGGTGACGAGACGGATAGGTGGGAGACCGGACTAGGAGGTTCACTCGACACGGCCACCACCTCCATTCGTCGTCCCATTCGTTGTCACTGCGCGGCTGGCTGCCCCCACGGATTGTACGACATCCGTTAGGCAAGAATAGGTCCGGGTACCAGCGCCCAGGACGGGCGACCCGGTGGGGGAGGGAGGCGGTCACCGCGATGACGTCCGGGCAGGTGTTTGCATCACGGCTGC
>DATDIH010000322.1:0-10678 GCA_036521155.1 Streptosporangiaceae bacterium | reverse complement strand
CACCCAGGGCGGCCAGAGCCTGCACCTGCTGGCCTACCTGTTCGACCCGGCCTACCCGCCCCTGGCCGAGGCGATGGACAGCATCCGCAACGACCGGATCCGGCGGGCCCGGGTCATGGTGGAAAAGCTGGCCGCGCTGGGTACCGGGGTGACCTGGCCCCAGGTGGCGGCGATCGCCGGAGACGGCGTGGTCGGCCGGCCGCACATCGCCCGCGCCCTGGCCGACACCGGCACGATCGGCTCACCCGCCGAAGCCTTCACCGCCGAGTGGATCGGCGATGGCGGCCGCGCCTACGAGGACAAGTACGCGCTGGACCCGGCCGAGGCCATCGCCCTGATCCGGGCGGCCGGCGGCGTCAGCGTGCTGGCCCACCCGCGTTCCGACGGCTACGAGGTGGCCAACGACGTCATCGAGGAAATGGCCGCGGCCGGCCTGACCGGCCTCGAGGTCTGGCACCCTGACCAGGCGCCCGCCATGCGGGGCCGCCTGCGGGTGCTGGCCGCCGGACTCGGCCTGGTCCCGACCGGCGGCAGCGACGACCACGGCGCCCTCAGCGGCCACATCCTCGGCGCCGAAACCACCCCGGCGGAGGACTTCGACCGGCTCATCGCCCAGGCCAGCGGCGCCGTCCAGCCCACCGGCCCGGCCTGAACGTCACCAACCGTCGGATCCCGGGGCCGCAACCGTTGTCCCGGCGGGCTGGCGGCCCAGGAACGCGACCAGCCGGTCACCCGCGCTGGTCCGCCGGGGGACCAGGACCGGGTCGGCGAACAGGCCGGGGCGGGTGTGCCGGGGCACCAGCAGCGCCGCGTACGGCAGCAGCTCGGTGGCCAGCCGGGACGGTACCGGCTCGTGGTCGCCGCAGCTCACCGAGATGTCCCAGCCGTGCACGGCGACCTCGATGGCGCCGGTGATCGCGACCACGCTGGTGGTCAGCAGCTGGTCGCCCACGGCCACCGGCTCCTGCCCGCCCGGGACCTCGGCGCACGCGGTCAGCAGCACCGCGGCCCGGACGGCCAGCCCGGCGATCAGCCCCTCGCCGTCGGCGCCGGCGCCGACGGAGTCACCGGCTCCGGGCGCGGAAGGCGCCCCCGCGGGGCCCTCCGCGCCACAGCATTGACCGAGACCGACGGAGCGAGCCGACAGCCCCTCGGCCAGCGCGTCCAGTGAGTCGCCCAGGTGGGCCAGGAGCCGGCCGAGGTCCCATTCGGCGCACGGCGTCGCCGCGGGCAGCAGCCGTGGGGTCGCGTGGCCGGCCGCGGACAGCGCGTACCTTACGGCCCGGTCCAGCAACCGGTACTCGATGCGCACGCCGCCTCCCCCCACGCAGGTCAACACAGGCAGGTCATTGTGGACGGCGGGTGCCGTCACCCATACAGACCGCCGGAACGGCCAAATCTCACCGCGCCGGGAGATTTTCTTTCCGCCAACCCCCGAAATCGCGGCCACCGGCTCAGGCCACCGAACCGCGCAGCGCATGCCGGGACCGCGGCAGCAGCAGGCTGACCGCGACCAGGAAGACCAGGCTGCCGAACCGCCCCACCGGCAGCGTGGGGTCGAGCGCGCTGGTCAGCAGGGTGACCGTGGACAGTACCGAGACCGCCGCCACCACCAGGCCGAACCAGGCCCACGGCCGGGGCGTCAGCCGCTGGATGAGCGCGGGCACGCTGACCCCGGCCAGCAGCAGCCCCAGCGGCACCACGAACCCGGCCGAGCCGGCCGCGAAGCCCAGGTAGGCCAGGGCCTTGGCCAGCGCCGGGTCGGCCACCGAAGCGGACTGCGCACTGGTCCAGCCGATCAGCCCGGACAGGGCCAGCGAGGCGGCCGACAGCAGGCCGCCGGCCAGGGCGATGACCGCGCCGGGGGCGGTGATGCCCAGCGTGCGCAACCGCCGGTACACGGTGGCGGACCAGATGGCCAGCGGAGCGGCGGCGCCGAAGCTCAGGAACCCGGCCACCTGGAGTTCGGTGTGGTGGGCGCGCACGTAGCTCAGCACGTCGGTGGCCGCGGCCGACGGTTGCGGGGTCCGGGCCGACAGGATCACCCCGGCGATCATCAGGGCCCCGTAGGCCAGGGCGGGCGCCAGCAGCGGAGGTCCGCCCTGGGGCCCGGGCCGGCGTCCCGTCGATGGCCGGTCCGGCCGGTCGGCCGGAGGCCCATCCGGTGGGCTGGCCGAGAGCCCGGACGGTCGTGAGGTGTCACTCATCATGTTCTCCCATTCGTGACCTTCGATAATCGTTAAAAAGAAGAATAGTTATGCGCTGTACATCATTGTCAAGCGAATACGATGGGGGGCATGTCGACCCAGGCGCGTGACCCCAGGCCCGGACGGGAACGCGGCTCGCAGACCAGTTCCGCGCACGATCCCGGGCCCAGCGCGGAACCTGGCCCGCAAGCCGGCCCGCCCGGACGCGGGCCCGGGAACTCATTCCTGCTGGCGCAGCTGGGGGCGCACGCCGGCCAGCGATTCGCCCAGCGGATCAGCGAACTGTCCCTGACCCCGGCCCAGGCCGGCCTGCTCCGCCTGGTCGCCTGGTCACCGGGCCAGAGTCAGCAGGCCATCGCCAGGCAGCTCGGCACCCCGCCCAGCCGCCTGGTCCTGCTGGTCGACGGCCTGGAAGAGCGGGGCCTCATCGAACGCCGCCGCAACCCCGGCGACCGACGGCACCATGCCCTCTACCTGACCGAAGACGGCGTCCGGTTCATGGCCGAACTGGGCCGGATCGGCGGCGCCCACGAGGCCGACCTGATGACCGGGCTGAGCCCGCAGGAGCAGGATGTCCTGCACGGGCTGCTCACCCGGCTGGCCGAGACGCAGGGGCTCGCCGTCGGGGTGCACCCCGGCTACCGGGGGGCCCGGAAGGGCGCCGCACGCGACGGCCAAGCAACCATCCAGGAGGGATGATGCCGATACCGACCACGACCCTCGGCCCGCGCGGCCCGCTGGTCTCCCGCATCGGGCTGGGCCTGGCCGCGCTCGGCCGCCCGGCCTACATCACCGCCGGCCGCACCGGTGACCTGCCCAACCGCAGCGTCGACGGGCTGCGCGACCAGTCGTTCCTCGTGCTCGACTGCGCCTACGCGGCCGGGGTCCGCTACGTCGACGCGGCCCGGTCCTACGGCCGGGCCGAGGAGTTCCTGGGCCAGTGGCTGACCGCCCGCGACCACCCCGACGTGGTGGTCGGCTCGAAGTGGGGCTACCGCTACGTCGGCGACTGGCAGCTGGACGCGGACCAGCATGAGGTCAAGGAACACTCGCTGGCCATGTTCACCGCCCAGCTGGGCGAGAGCCGGGCCCGGCTCGGGGACCGGATCGCGCTGTACCAGGTCCATTCGGCCACCCTGGAGTCGGGCCTGTTCGAGGACCAGGAACTGCTGGCCGCGCTGGCCCAGTTGCGGGCGGACGGTGTGCTGGTCGGGCTGACCACCAGCGGGCCGGGCCAGGCCGACACCCTGCGCCACGCCCTGACCGTTTCCGTGGACGGCCAGCCGGTGTTCGGCGCGGCCCAGGTCACCTGGAACCTGCTGGAGCCGTCGGTGGGCCCGGCCGCGGCCGAGGCCGCCGCCGCGGGCTGGCCGATCCTGGTCAAGGAGGCCGTGGCCAACGGCCGGCTGGTGCCGGGCCAGGCCCCGCCCGCGCTCACCGAACTGGCCGCCAGCCAGGGCGTCACCGAGGACGCGGTGGCCCTGGCCGCCGTGCTGGCCAACCCCTGGGCCACCGTGGTCCTGTCCGGCGCGGTGACCCCCGGTCAGCTCCAGTCCAACCTGGACGCGCTCACGGTCGGCCCCCTTCCTGAGCCGGCCCGGCCGGAGCTGGATCTGGCCGAGCCGCCGGAGGAGTACTGGGCGGCCCGGTCCGCCCGGCCCTGGGGCTGACCCGCGCCCACGCCCACGCCCGTGCCCACGCCCGTGCCCACGGCCGGGGCCGTGGCCCAGCCCGTGACGGGGGCCCTTGACGGGCCTGCCCGGCCGCCATAGGTTGCCACCAGAACCGTGTTCGACGATATCGAACACGCTTCAGGGCTGGCCCGATCTACCGGGCCCGATCTGGGAGAGCACCGTATGAAGAAGCTCATCAACGCACCCGACGATGTGGTCACCGATGCGTTGGCCGGTCTGGCCGCGGCGCACCCGTCGCTACGTCTTGACGCCGAGAACAAGGTCGTGATCCGCGGCGACGCCCCCCGGCCGGGCAAGGTCGGGCTGGTGTCCGGGGGCGGGTCCGGGCACGAGCCGCTGCACGGTGGCTTCGTCGGCTACGGCATGCTCGACGCGGCCTGCGCCGGCGAGGTGTTCACCTCACCGGTCCCGGACCAGATGCTGGCCGCGACCAAGGCCGTCAGCGGCGACGCCGGCGTGCTGCACATCGTGAAGAACTACACCGGCGACATCCTCAACTTCCAGATGGCCGCCGAACTGGCCGACGACGAGGGCATCGAGGTCGTCTCGGTCGTGGTCAACGACGACGTGGCCGTCCAGGACTCGCTGTACACCGCGGGCCGCCGCGGCGTCGGCGCCACCGTGTTCGTGGAGAAGATCGCGGGCGCGCTGGCCGAGGAAGGCGCCCCGCTGGCCGCCGTGGCCGCCATCGCCCGTGAGGTCAACGAGCGCTCCCGGTCGTTCGGCGTCGCGCTGACCTCGTGCACGCTGCCGGCCGTGGGCAAGCCCAGCTTCGAGCTGGCCGAGTCCGAGATCGAGCTCGGCATCGGCATTCATGGCGAGCCCGGCCGCGAGCGGACCACGATCACCACCGCCCACAACCTGGCGGGCACCGTGCTGGACGCCATCGGCGACGACATGCCGCTGGCCGGGGACCTGCTGGTCATGGTCAACGGCATGGGCGGCACCCCGCTGATGGAGCTCTACGTGATGTTCGCCGAGGTCCAGCGCTACATCGAGGGCCACGGCGCCCGGATCGCCCGGAACCTGGTCGGCAACTACATCACCAGCCTCGACATGCAGGGCTTCTCGGTGACGGTCACCCAGCTGACCGACGACCTGACCCGGTTGTGGGACGCGCCAGTGGACACGCCCGGGCTTCGCTGGGGACGCTGAGGGTAAGCACCGCCACCAGCGCCGCCCGGAGGAGAAACCATGGATGCTGACGTCTTCCGCGCCTGGATCACGGACATCGCGGCCGTGATCCGGGACCAGCGCGACCACCTGACCCAGCTGGACGCGGCCATTGGCGACGCGGACCACGGCGCCAACCTGGACCGGGGGTTCACCGCCGTGGTCGCCGCGCTGGAAGCGGATTCGCCGGCCACCCCGGGAGCCGTCCTCACGCTGACCGGGCGCACGCTGATCTCCAAGGTCGGCGGGGCGTCCGGCCCGCTCTACGGCACCGCGTTCCGGCGGGCCGGCAAGTCGCTGGGCGACGCCTCCGACGTCGACCTGGCCGCGCTGGCGGCCGCGCTCGAGGCCGCGCTGGGCGGGATCCAGCAGCTCGGTGCGGCCAAGGAGGGTGACAAGACCATGGTCGACGTGCTGGCCCCGGCCACCAGCGCGTTCAGCAAGGCGGTGGCCGAGGGCCAGTCCGCCGCCGACGCGCTGGGCGCGCTGGTGACGGCGGCTCAGTCCGGAGCCGAGGCCACCGTCTCCATGCAGGCGCTCAAGGGCCGGGCCAGCTACCTCGGCCCGCGCAGCGTCGGCCACGAGGATCCCGGCGCGGCGTCGTCGGCACTGATCCTCGGCGCGCTGCGGGACGCCATCCTGGCGGCCCAATGAAGGCGGCGCCTTGAGCCCGGGCGCTACCTACCCGGGCCGCATGGTCTCGCCGGGGGTGGCCACCGGCCAGGTCTACCTGGGCGAGGCGGTCACGGTGGGGGCGGGTGCGGTCCCGGCCGGTCCCGGCACGCCGGACGAGGTGCGGGCCGCGTTCGCGGCCGTGGCCGCCGAGCGGTTCGCGCTGGCCGAGCGGCTCCGCACCGAAGGCCGGGACGACCAGGCCGCCATCGTGGAGATCGGCGGCCTGATGGCGGGCGACCCGACCCTGGTCGAGGCGGCGGTGGCCGCGGTGACCTCCGGGACCGGTGCGGTGGCCGCGGTGAGCGGCGCGGCCACCGCCCAGGCCGACATCCTGGCCGCGCTGCCCAACGAGGACCTGGCCGCCCGCGCCGATGACGTCCGGCAGGTCGGGCAGGCGGTGGTGGCCCAGCTGACCTCGGCCGCGACCGTGCCCCCGCCCGCCGGGGACTTCATCCTGATCCAGCGCGAGGTCGACCCGGCCGACCTGATCCGGCTGGCCGACGAGGGCCTGACCGGCGCGGTGTCGGTGACCGGCGGGGCCAGCTCGCACGCCGCGATCATCGCCCGCGGCCTGGGCCTGCCCATGCTGGCCGGCGTCGACCCGGCCGTGCTCGACCTCCCGGCCGGCCGCCCGGTCCTGATCGACGCGCCCGACCCCACCCAGGCCCGCCTGATCCTCGACCCCGACCCAGCCGATCCAGCCGCCCCGGCCGGCCCAGCTCCCGAGGCTCCAATCCCCGCCGCCCCACCAACCACCCAGGCCCCGCCATCATCACCAGCGCCACGAGTCACATCAGCCTCATCAGACACGAGCGCCCCTCCGGTACACCGCACCGCCGACGGCCAGGAGGTCACGCTGCTGGTCAACGCGGCCTCGGCCCGCGAGGTACGGATGGGGCTGGCCGCGGGCGCGGCCGGTGTCGGGCTGCTGCGGACCGAGATCCCGTTCGTCGGGGCCCGCGCCTGGCCCACCCAGGCCGAGCACGAGGCCGCTCTGCGCCCGGTGCTGAGCCTGCTGGCGGGCCGCCCGGCCGTGGTCCGGCTGCTCGACTTCTCCGGCGACAAGGTCCCGCCGTTCCTGGCCGGGTCGTCCGGCCCGAAGCCCGCGAACGGGCTGACCAGCCTGCTCGCGGCGCCGGACGCGCTCGGCGATCAGCTCCGCGCCATCCTGGCCACCGGCCGGGACACCGACCTGCGGATCATGGTTCCGATGGTCACCGCGGTCCGCGAGCTGACCGACGTTGCTGCGTTGCTGGCCGGTGTCGCGGCTCAGGATGATATCGAAGGTCTTGTCCTTGGCATGATGGTCGAAGTCGCGTCCACAGCAGCGGGGGTAAGCGCGTTCACCAGCACCGCGGGGTTCTTTTCGGTGGGCACCAACGATCTGACCAGCGAGGTGCTCGGCATTGACCGGGCCGACCCCCGGATGAGCCCGGCGCTGGCCGCCGACCCGCGGGTGCTGGCCCTGCTGGCCCGGGTGACCACGGCGGCCGCGGCCGCGCGGGTCCCGGTGTCGGTGTGCGGGGACGCCGCCGCCGACCCGGCCGTGCTGCCGCTGCTGCTGGGGCTGGGGATCCGGACCTTCAGCGTGGGCGCGGCCCGGGTGCCGCAGGTCGCGGCCTGGGTGGCCGGGGCTGACTCGGCCCGCTGCGCCGATGAGACGGCCGCCGTGCTGGCCGCGGCACCATCCGCCCCGGTGAGCTCACCGTGACCGGTGGCCCGGTGGTGCGGTCAGCTCAGTGCCGGTCAGCTCAGTGCCGGTCAGCCCAGTGCCGGTCAGCTCAGGGCGGAGAGCACCGGCCCCAATGGGCTGCCGCGACCCGCACCCAGATCACGGGAGATGGCCCGGGCCGCCTCCTGGACCGCGCGGGCCAGGTCGGGCCGGGCCACGTCCGGGCCGGCGGTGTCGGGCCGGACGGCGTCCGGCCGGTCCAGGTCCGGCTGGCCCGCGGCCGGAATGAGCAGCCGGTCGGCCGCACCGACCACCCCGACCGCCCCGGCCACCGAATCGCGGCCGAAGATCGGCGCGGCGATGCCCGCGTCGCCCACGGTGGCTTCCTGGTCTTCGACGGCCAGGCCCTGCCTGCGCACCTGGGCCAGGGCCCGGCGCAGCGCCGCCTTGGTGGTCCGGGTCCGGCCCGTCAGCCGGACCAGGTCGCTGGCCAGCGCGCGGGCCTGCTCGGGGGCGGGCAGGTGGGCCACGATGGCGTGCCCCAGCGCGCAGGCGTGCCAGGGGATGGTCGCCCCGACCTCGAGGATCTGCACGGTGTCGTCCGGGCGGAACACGTGGTGCAGCACGATCACCCGCGGCCCGGACAGGGTGGCCACCCAGACCGCCTCTCCGGCCTTGCTGGCCAGCACCTCGGTCCACCGCAGCGACCGGGCCCGCAGTTCCGAGCCACCCAGGAAACTGTTGCCCAGCGAGACCACGCCGGGGCCGAGGCTGTACTTGCCGGTGTCCGGGTCCTGGGCCACCAGGTCGTGGTGTTCGAGCGTGCGCAGCAGCCCGTGCACGGTGGGTTTGGCCAGGCCGACCCGGTCGGCGATCTCGGTCACGCCCAGCCGGGGTGGCCCGGAGCCGAGCACGGCCAGGATGCGGACGGCGCGGTCCACCGATTGAATCATGCGAACCTTTCGGCAATGTCGAACACCATTCAGGATAGGTCATGAACCCCGACGCCACAGTAGGGATCGTTCTCGTCTCACACAGCGCCGCGCTGGCCGAAGGCGCCGCCGAGCTGGCCAGCCAGGTGGCCGGCGGGACGGTGCCGGTCATCCCGGCCGGCGGCACCGACGATGGTGGCCTGGGCACCAGCGCGGCCAAGGTCGAGCGGGCCATCAAGCAGGCCGACCGCGGTGCCGGCGTGCTGATCGTGCCCGACCTGGGCAGCGCGGTGCTGACCGTGCGCGCGCTGCTGGCCGACCCCGAGGACCTGCCCGGGCCGGTCGAGCTGGTGGACGCGCCGTTCATCGAGGGCGTGGTCGCGGCCACCGTCACCGCGGCCGCGGGCGCCGACATCGCCGCCGTGCGCGGCGCGGCCGAGGAGGCGTGGCATGCCCGCAAGCTCTGAGCAGGTCGTCACCCAGGTCATCACGTTGACCGGGGACCTGCACGCCCGCCCGGCCGGCCAGCTGGCGGTGGCGGCGGCCAAGTTCGACGCCGACGTGTCGCTGACCGTGGGCGACCGCACCGTCAGCGCCAAGAGCGTGCTGGCCGTGATGGGCCTGGGCGCCACCAGCGGCCAGCAGGTCACCGCGGCCGCGACCGGCCCGGACGCCGAACCGGCCGTGGCCGCGGTGGTCGCCATCCTGGCCGACGCCACCGCGGTCGGCGGCTGACCCGGACCGGGGGTCGGCCGCGCCGGACGTTACGGCTTGAGGCTCCGGCTGGCCGGCGCCGACCGTGGATCAACCTCCAGGTGAGGCCGGCGCTCGCGATCAGGGCAATGACGAGGGCGACGCAGGTCAACCCGTGAGCCAACCCGCGCCTCGATGTGTCAAGGTCATCCCGTGAAGTTCTTCACCGAAGTCTTCGTCACCTTGCTGGTGATCATCGATCCAGCGGGGACGGTGCCGCTGTTCCTGGGCCTGACCCGGGGCCGGTCGCCGCGGACCCGGCACAAGCTGGCCTGGCAGGCCGCGGCCGTGGCCTTCGGCGTGATCGTGGTCTTCGCCTTGTTCGGGCAGACGATCCTGCACTACCTTGGCGTCGGCCTGCCCGCCCTGGAAGGCGCGGGCGGTCTGCTCCTGCTGCTGGTCGCGCTGGAACTGCTGACCGGCAAGGCCAACGAGCCCACCTCTGAGGAACGGGCCCGGACCAACGTGGCCTTCGTGCCGCTGGGGACCCCGCTGCTGGCCGGGCCGGGCGCGATCGTGGCCACCATGCTTTTCGTCCGGCAGGTCCACGGCTTCGGTCACCTGGTGGCGCTGGCCCTGGCCATCGTGGCCGTGTTCGTCGTGGTCTGGCTGGCCATGCGGTTCTCCACCGTGATCCAGCGGGTCCTGACCGACAACGGGGTCGAACTGCTCACCCGCATCAGCGGCCTGCTGCTGGCCGCCATCTCCGTCCAGCTCATCGCCACCGCCGTGCTCGCCTTCGTGAAGCAGGCCTAACTGGACCAGCACTGACCTGGGGGTTCCCTCCCAGTAGCGAGACCGTCACCGAACTGTCGGTACCGGCTGATAGCTTGCGAACCGGGCGGAAAGCAATGGAGACAAGGTGACCAGCGACACCATGGAGCAGCTGAGCTTCGGCGGGATGCCGCAGAAGCTGTACTCCTGCACGCCGACCCGGCTGACCACCTGGCTGGACTGCCCGCGCCGGTACCGGATGAACTACCTGGACCGGCCGACGCCGTCCAAGGGGCCGGCCTGGGCCCACAACAGCGTCGGCGCCAGCGTGCACAACGCCCTGGCCGGGTGGTGGCGGCTGCCACTGGAGCGCCGCACCGTGTCCGTGGCCGGTGACCTGCTGGACAACGGGTGGATCAACCAGGGCTTCGCCGACGAGGCCCAGTCCGCCCGGCAGCGGGTACGGGCCCGGGGCATGGTCGAGACCTACGTGGCCACGCTGGACCCGGCCGACGAGCCCCGGGGCGTGGAGCGCACGGTCGCCACCCGCACCGACCGCATCGCGGTGTCCGGCCGCATCGATCGCCTGGACGAGCGCCCGTTTCCTGAAGATGTGCCCGAAGACGGCGCCGAGCTGGTGGTGGTGGACTACAAGACCGGCCGCCACCTGCTCACCACCGACGACGCCCGCAGCTCGCTGGCCCTGGCCGTCTACGCGGTGGCCGCCGCCCGCTCGCTGCGCCGGACCTGCCACCGCGTCGAGCTGCACCACCTGCCCACCGGCAACGTGCTGGCCTGGGAACACACCGACGACACGCTGGCCCGGCACCTGCGCCGGGCCGAGGACATCGCCGCCGA
>DATDIH010000321.1:0-27763 GCA_036521155.1 Streptosporangiaceae bacterium | reverse complement strand
CTCGGCCACCTTGCAGTAGCAGTGGTCCTCGCCGGGGAACGGCACCCCGTTGGTGCCCCAGGCGACCATGCTGCCGTCTTTGACCAGGACGGCGGCGTGCCGCGTCTTGGCGCGGGAGTCCTTGGCCAGCCCCGCGGCCCGCTCGACCATTTCCTCGGCCTCGTGGCTTTCGTGCCGTTTCAGCGGCCGCCACTCGGGCCGGCGCCCTGGCTCCACGTCCATCACCCCTTTCCAGCGAAGACCAGTTCTACGCAAATAACTGCGACCGCGCTAGTGAACGCGCGTGGCCTGGTTGGTTGAATTAATCACATGTCCACGAGCGAATTTGGCGATCTGGCTCTTTCCGAGGTGGCTGACGAGGGGCTGGCCGGCTGGCTGGCGGATGTCCGCCGGTCCCCGGCCCCGCCCAACCGGGTGCTCGGCGTGCACCGGCTGCGGGCCGCTTCCCGGGAACGGGACGGTTCCCGGCCGGCCGGCCCGCAGCTGCCGTTCGTCCGCAACCTGGCCATCGGCGACCTGGCCGCCCGGCTGTACCGGTCGTCGCCCAGCCCGCGGCCACTGGTCATCTACCTGCACGGCGGGGGGTTCGCCATCGGCAGCCTGACCTCACACGCGGGCATCTGCCGCCAGCTCGCCCGCACCGCCGACGTCGCCGTGCTGGCGCTGGACTACCGGCTCGCTCCCGAGCACCCCGGGCCGGCGGCCGTGGACGACGTCGCCCTGGCCTTCGCGTCGGCCACCGAGAACCTGGCCATGCTCGGCGGCGACCCGCAGTGGGGGATCGGGCTGGCCGGGGACAGCGCCGGCGGCGCGCTGGCGGTGCTGGCGGCGGTCCGGCTGCGCGACGCCGGCACCCCCGCCGCATCCTTGCTGCTGGCCTACCCGAACGCCGACATGACGCTGGCCGAGCCGAGCGTCACCCGCGAGGGCCACGGCTGGGGCCTGGAAGAAGACGACCTGCGCTGGTTCGTCGAGCAGTGGGTACCCGACCCGGCCCACCGGGCCGACCCGGCCGTCAGCCCGTTGCAGGCCGACCTGAGCGGCCTGCCGCCGACGGTGATCGCGACCGCCGGGCACGACCCGCTGCATGACGAAGGTGAGGCGCTGGCCCGGGCGATGAAGGCGGGCGGCGCCGATGTCCGTTACCGCCCGCACCCCGGGCTGGTACACGGTTTCCTCGGCCTCGTGCAGGTGTCGCCGGCGGCCGCCCGGGCCACCGGGGAACTGTTCGGGGCGTACGGCGAGCTGATCCGCGGCCCTGCTCAATGACCGGGCTCACTGACCGGCTGAGCCGCCCGCGATCTCGTATGACCACAGCTCGCTGTGGGTGCCGACCGGGGGCGGCGCGTCGCCGCCGCTGCGCTCCTGCGCGGACCGGTGCCCGTGCGCGAACGCGGGGGAGCGGACCCAGGCCTGGAACGAGTCCTCGTCCCGCCACCGGGTCAGCACCAGCCAGGTGGTGCGCCCGTCGGTCGGCTTGAGCAGCTCGAACCCCTCGAAGCCGTCCTGGTCGTCGACGGCGCCCGCGCGGGCCGCGAACCGGTGCGCGAGCTCGTCCCCGCTGCCGGCGGGGACATCGATAGCGTTGATCTTTATCAAGGTCATGTGCTCGATGATGCCAGCCCCAGGGAGCTGGGCCAGCCTCCCCTGGCCCAGTTCACCGAGACCGTCAGCTGCGCAGCAGCGGCTTGCCCAGCGGCATCGCCGGCCCGCCGGTAGCCAGCGAGGCCGCGCCGAAGAACAGGTACACGCCGATCGCGGTGAACACCAGCACCGCGTAGCCGCCCGCCTTGAGCAGCCCGGTCGAGGCCTCGTTGACGCCCAGGAACACCAGCAGCAGGGCCACGTCGACCACGACGAACAGCGCGGTGTATGCGATCGGCAGCCGCAGCGTGGCCAGCGTGAGCATGACGATCGTCACCAGCCAGGCAACCAGGAACAGCTCCTGGGTTGATTGGGCCGCGGCGGCGGTGATGCCGAACCAGTTGTGGGTGAGTCCCAGCACCAGGACCGCGTAACTGAACCAGAAACCGGCGAAGATGCCGAGCACGGCGGCCACCGCGTTCTGCCCGAGCGCGGCGGCCCAGATCGTGGAGATGAGCAGGCCAATGGCGGTCGAGGCCAGGATGATCGGCAGGGACGCGCCGGTCGCGGTGGCGGGGACCACCCCGACCAGCACCAGGCCCAGGGCCGTGGCGCCGGCGATGAAGACGGGTAGACCCAGCATGAGCGGATCGCCGAACATCGGGCCGGTCGCGGCTTGTTCGGTCAGTTCCTCGGCTTCGGTGACCTCGACGGTGCCGGCCCGTCCGGATTCGTTGGCGCTTGAGTCCACAGCGGCCATCACTGCTCCTTTGCTCAGAAGGCTGGTTGCCCCGCTGCGTACGCGGGCCTATGGCATCCGTACCTCCGCTATGACCTGCTGGTTTTCTCACTTTGAACCACGGTCGGGTATGCGGGTCCGATTTGTCCGAACTCGTCCGGGCCGCCAAACCCGCCCCCGCTGGCTGAGTGATCGTTCAAGCCAGCCCGGCCCCGGGATGATGAACCAGCGATCATGACCTGGCGTGATCATGAACTGGCGCGGGCGGGGAACGATGACGGTGTGGCCGACAACGACCGGGTGCGGGCCGCGGCCGACCAGCTGTACGCCGCCGATCCCGCCGAGTTCACCGACCAGCGCGCCGACCTGGCCGCGCGGGCCCGCGCGGACGGGGACAAGGCCGCCGCCCGGGCCATCGGTGCACTGCGCCGGCCCACCCGCGCCGCCTGGGTGGTCAACCGGCTGGCCCGCGCCGACCCGGCCGCGGTGAACCGGATCACCGAACTCGGTGACCAGCTGCGTGCGGCCGAGAGCGCCCTGGACGGCCATCAGCTGCGGGAGCTGTCGCGGACGCGCCGGGACCTGCTGGCCGAGCTGACCCGGCAGGCCCTGGACGGCGCGGACGTCGCCGATCCGGCCGACGCGCTGCAGCAGGAGGTGACCGGCACCCTGGGCGCGGCCCTGGCCGATCCGGGGGTGGCCGCCGCGGTGGCCGCGGGGCAGCTGGTCAAGGCGGTCCAGCCCGGTGGATTCGGTTTCGGTCAGGCGGACGATGATCAATTTACCGAAGGTCGCGTGCCGGAGTCCCGGACCCGCCCTGGGCCGCCGCGCAGCCAGCGGAAGGCCGAGCGGGAGCGGGCCGACCGCGAGCGGGCCGAGCGGGCTCGCGCCGAGCTGGAACGCCAGCGCCAGGCCATCAGCGAAGCCGAGCAGACGCTGGCCGAGGCCGACCAGGCCGTCGACGCCGCGCACGCGGCCGAAGAAGACCGGGAGCACACCGTCCGGCGGCTCGAGACCCAGCTGGAGGACGCGCAGGACGCGCTGGCCGACGCCAAACGCCGGTCCCGAGACGCCCGTACCGCCCAGCGGCAGGCCCGCAAGGCGCTCGAGCGGCTCCGCGACCGCGCTAATCAGTTACCGGTAACGGCCGTGTATCGGGCAGGCTTGGATCATGGCAGACTCGCTGACCCTGATGGCCGTGCACGCGCACCCCGATGACGAATCCTCCAGCACCGGCGGCGTGCTGGCCACCTACTCCGCCGAAGGCATCCGCACCGTCGTGGTGACCTGCACCAACGGCGAGTTCGGTGACGCGCCGGGTGGCATCAAGCCGGGTCAGGACGGGCACGACGAAGCTACCGTGGCCCAGATCCGGCTGGCCGAGCTGCGCCAGGCCACCAAGCTGCTCGGCGTCACCGACCTGGAACTGCTCGGCTACCACGACTCGGGCATGCCGGAGTGGGATTACAAGAACCGGCCCGACGCCTTCTGTAACATCCCGGCCGCCGAGGTGACCGGCCGGATCAGCGGGCTGATCGAGCACTACCGGCCCCAGGTCGTCATCACCTACGACGACAAGGGCCTGTACCAGCACCCGGACCACGTGTACGCCAGCCAGATGGCCCAGGCCGCGGTGGCCGCCACCGGCATCCCGGCCAAGCTGTACCTGTCCACCATCCGCGGTAGCCGCTGGGGCAAGCTCCGCGAGGCCCTGCGTGAGGCCGGGGTCGACGTGCCGGACCTGGAGCTCACCGAGGAGCAGCAGGCCCAGGTGGCCGCGGCCGAGGCCGCCATCACCACCACCGTCGACATCCGCCCCGTGCTGCCCCGCAAGCGCGAGGCCCTGATGGCCCACGTCAGCCAGATCCAGGACTCCTGGTTCGCCAAGCTCCCGCCCGACCTGGCCGAGGAGACGTTCGGCTTCGAGGACTTCATCCGCGTCCGCGACACCACCGGCGCCCCGGAGCCCGAGTCTGACCTGTTCGCGGGCCTGCGCTAGCGGGAGGCGACGAAGCCCAGCCGTTTGTCGACCACGTTGAGCAGCGGCTGGCCGGCCTGCCAGCGGCGCAGCTGATCGGTGAACAAACCGGTCAGCGCCTGCTCCCAGCCGCAGAAGTCGCCGGACATGTGCGGCGACACGATCACGTTGGGCAGGTCCCACCAGGGCGAGGTGGGCGGCAGCGGCTCATCGGTGAACACGTCCAGCGCCGCCCCGCCGATCGTGCCGGAACCCACGGCGCCCAGCAGGGCCGGCTCGTCGACCAGGGCGCCGCGGCCAACATTGATCAGCCAGGCGCCGGGGTCCATCCGGGCCAGTTCGGCCGGGCCGATCAGTCCGTGGGTGACGCTGGTCAGCGGCAGGGCGAGAATGACGAAATCGGCCGCCGGCAGCAGGCCGGGCAGGTCGGCCAGGGCCGCGATCGGGCCCACCTCCGGATCGGCCCGCGCATGGCGGGCCACGCAAACTGCCGACAGGCCGTTCTTGCTGAGCACGCGGTGGATGGCGCGCCCGATTCCCCCCGCCCCGAGAATGACCGCGCGGGTGCCCGCGAGCCGCCGGGTCTCCCGGTGCCGCCATTCCCGGCGGCCCTGCAGCCGGAGGGTGCCGGGCAGATCCACCGTGATCGCCGACACCAGGGCCAGCGTGTATTCGGCCATGGCGTCGTCGAACACCCCGGCCGCGTTGGTGACCACCACGTCGCTGTCGACCAGATCGGGGAACAGCAGCCAGTCCACCCCTGCGGTGGGGGCGGCGACCCAGCGCACGCGGTGGCTCCAGCCGCCCCACCACTCACGCAGCCAGTCCACCCGGTCCCACAGGTACACGATCTCCGCGTCCGCGGCCCCGGCGGCCAGCTGCGGGCCCGTGGGCACGAAGCGGACCCGGTACCCCGGCCACTGATCCAGCCGTCCCGCCGATGGCGCCCCGGCCGGCGCCCCCACCACGGCCAGCACGGGCGGTTCGCCTCCGGACTCAGCTGTCTCGTCCATGGGCTTCATCCTCCCCCGCCCCACCGCGCGCTTCCCCCTGGCGCCCGCTCACTCCCGCCCGGCCCGATGACCCGCCCGGCCGTGCGCTCCCCGCCGGCCGGCCGCCTGCCCCCTGGACCGGCCACGCACCCTCCGCCGGCCCGGCCGGCCGCGCACCCGCCCTGCCGCGGACCTCCCACCAGCCACGCCAGCCACGCCGCCCACCCCCCACCCGGCCGCGTACTTCTTCCCCGCCCGCCCCGGGAAACGGGTGACACCCGGTCGATACCAGCAGGTTTGTTTGCCGAAACAAAGGACGGAAGTCCCGACAATGGGCCCGGATGGCTCTCTGGCGGTCTCGGGCCGCGTCCCGTGAATTGTGTGCACCGCGTTATTACTGGTCAGAAACATTTTGCGTTTCTCAATGACCGGGCTGGCCAGGAGCGTGCGCCGAACGTCCTGCCTGGTGGCCCTCCCGGATCTGGGTCGGCCGGTCCGTAACCGCGCCTTCCGCGCGGGTCAGGCCCATTTCGCCATCTCAGAATCAAACACGGGGGTCGCGAAATTCGGCATCATGGAAGGTAGTCGCCGGGAACAGGCCATTTGGGAGGCCAATGATAGTGTCGCAGCCCACGCTGGAGTCGCTGCGGCGGTGGGATCCCGAGCAGATCGGGCCGTACACGCTGCTAGGCCGGCTGGGCGCCGGGGCCATGGGCCAGGTCTACCTGGGCCGCTCTACCGCGGGGCGGCTGGTAGCGGTCAAGACGATCAAGATCGACCTGGCCGAGGAATCCGGTTTCCGGGACCGGTTCTCCCGTGAGGTCGCGGCGGCCCGGCGGGTCAGCGGCGTGTTCACCGCCGCCGTGGTCGCGGCCAACGCCGACGCCGACCTGCCCTGGCTGGCCACCGCGTACATCCCGGCCCCCTCCCTGACCAAGCTGGTCCGGGCCACCGGCCCGCTGCCGGCCGAAAGCGTGCGCTGGCTGGCGGCCGGCTGCGCCGAGGCCCTGGAGTCCATCCACCTGGCGGGCCTGGTGCACCGTGACCTCAAGCCATCCAACGTGCTGGTGGCGCCGGATGGGCCCCGGGTCATCGACTTCGGCGTGGCCCGGGCCGCCGAGCGGATCGCGCTGACCGTGACCCGGGGCGCGGTCGGCACCCCGGCCTACATGGCCCCCGAGCAGGCCCGCGACTCCCAGGCGGCCACGCTGGCCAGCGACGTGTACTCGCTCGGGGCCACCCTGCTCTACGCGGCCACCGGGCACGCGCCCTACCGGGGCGACACCGTCATGGACGTGCTGGTCAAGCTGGCCTCCGAGGGCCCGGATCTGTCCGGGCTGCCGGCTGACCTGGTCCCGCTGATCACCGCCTGCCTGGCCCGCAGCCCGCGCGACCGGCCCACCTCGGCCGCGCTGCTGGCTGGGCTGGGCTCGTTCGTGGAGAGCTCGGCCGGCCCCGCCGACGGCCACAGCTACCTGCCCGAATCGGCCATGGGCCTGATCGGCAGCTACGCCCGCAGCCCGCAGCCCGGGGTCATCGACACCAGCCCCGACGACGAGAGCAGCGATGAGCTGACGTCGGCCTCGCACACCGCGCTGCCCGCGTCCTACGTGCCGGGCAGCCACCGCCGCCGCAAGGCGGGCCAGGAAGCCAAGAACGGCCTGACCAAAACCGCGCTGACCAAGACCGCGACCGCCCGGCCCGGGACGGCACCGCCGACCCGGACCGGGAGCGGCCTGGGGGATCGCCGGGTACGGATCGGCCTGATCGCCGGCGCCTGCGTGGTCGGCGCGGCCGCCCTGGTGGCCGCGGGCGCGTTCCTGGCGCCCAAGGTCGACCCGTCGCTCCGGCAGTCCACCACGTCCGGCGGCGGCTACGCGCCGCCGCCGGCCCCGCCGCCCAGCACGCTGCCCACTGGCACCAGTACCACCCCCAAACTCGTCATGAGCCAGTACCAGGGTGAGGGGGCGAGCGGGTTCGAGATCCACGGCATGGGCTTCGTCCCTGGGTCCACGGTCTCCGTGTCCCTGGCCGGGCACGGCATGTCTTCCTGGCACCCGCGGGCGGATCACTTCGGAACGTTCAATTACACCGTGGACCAGGGCCACGTCTTTTTCCGCGGTGCCATCCCGGTGGGCCACTACACGGTGGTGGTCACCGGGTCTGGCCACCGTCATGCCCAGACGACCTTTACCGTGGTGCAGCCGCCGCCGAAAGGATCGCCGCCGACCGGCACGCCGCCGCCGGGGGGACCGCCCACCGGTCAGCCGCCCCAGAACAACGGCGAGCAGGCAGGCTGAGCCAGCTCAGGCCTGCTGGGTCCACCACAGGTCCTCCTGGCGGGAACACCAGGCGGGGTCGTTCAGCCGCCCGAGGTCGCCGCGGGTGATGATCCCGTGCTCGATCAGGATGCGCACCACCACCTCGTCCGACAGCCGCATGTTGCCGGTGCTCAGCCCGCGCTCGGCGATCTTGCGCCGGATCACCTTGATGTGCTCGGCGACCCGGGACGACAGCCGGTCCCGGAACTCGGAGTCGGTGTCGAAGCGCTCCAGCTCGTGGTAGGCCCCGGTGACCTCCAGTGCGGCCCGGGCGATCTCGGGGGTCCGCGGCAGCGGGGTGGTGGCGGCCGGATCCAGCAGCCACGGCCGGCACCACATCAGCGCGACCAGGAAAATCTTGGTCATCGGGTCCAGGTACAGCGGGAGCAGCGTGGTCTCGGTGTCCGGGCGGACCCGGCTCCCGTCGTCATCGACCGCGTCCCAGCTGGTGCTGCCGCTGATCGTGACGGCTACCGGCTGGCCCTCGTCCAGCATGGCCCGCGACCCGACCAGGGTGGTCCCGGTGCGGACGAACCAGCCGCCGACCGGTTCACCGTCCTCTTCCATCCGGGGCAGCCGGATCCGGTAGCCGTCACCCTCGGTGTAGAGCGCGTGAGTCCGGCTGATGTTGGCGATCCAGGCGCCGTCGGCCAGCACGCTGATGACCCCGGCGCGCCGGGACAGACCCCGGCCGACCGCGATGGTCAGGTCGGCGTCGGCGCCCCGGCCGAAGATCAGCCGGCTGCCCTCGGCGACCTTCACCACCAGCCCCGAAGGCGTCCTGACGTGCGCCGTCACCGAGGTGGCGGGCTGGATCGTCATCGGGTGGTCCCTCGGGTCGGCGGCGGATGGATGCAGGTGCTGCCGTATGGAGTGTAGGACGCGGGCTCGCGCCCGGTTCATCCCCGATTTCAGGGATTGGCCCGCGCGCGAATACCGGGTTAGCTGGGGCCAGCCGAGGTGAGGGGCTGAGCACGGCGATCGGGGGGGATCCGCTCGCACACAGCTCCTCACCTCTGGCTTGGGGGCGGGGACGGTACGAAGCCAGGGCCCTCTTCCGCTTGAGGGGAGGGGGAGAGGGCCCGCTCACCGTCCGGGCACCGTCACTGAGCCCTCCGTTTAACTGGGTCGACCCGGGAAATAGCGTGGCTGAGCCGTTGTGGCCCTGACCCCGGGAGGCGCCGATGCCGCACAGTGCCCCGGTCGACGGTTTCTCCCTGGCCTACGACCGGGCCGGCACCGGTGAGCCGGTGATCCTGCTGCACGGCTGGCCGGGCGACCGCACCGACTACCGGGTCCTCGGCCCGGCCCTGGCCCTGGGCAGCTCCTGCGACGTGATCGTCCCGGACCTGCGCGGCTTCGGCGAATCGGACAAGCACGCGGCCGACCCGGCCGCGCAGTACAGCCCGTCGGCCCAGGCCCGCAGCGTGGCCGGGCTGATCCGTGAGCTGGACCTGGACCCGGTGCTGCTGGCCGGGTACGACGTGGGCAGCCGGGTCGCGCAGGCCGTGGCCGCCGAGTACCCGGACCTGGTCCGGGCCCTGGTGGTGGCGCCGCCGCTGCCGGGCATCGGCCGGCGGGTGCTGGAGCCGCGGGCCCAGCGGGAGTTCTGGTATCAGTCGTTCCACCAGCTGCCGCTGGCCGAGCAGCTGGTCGACGGCCAGCCCGATCAGGTCCGGGCCTACCTGTCGCACTTCTGGGCGCACTGGTCCGGCCCCGGCTTCGTCCTGGACCCGGCCTACCTGGACCACCTGGCCGGCGTGTACGGCGGGCCCGGCGCGTTCACGGCGTCGATCGCCTGGTACCGGGCGGGTTCGGGCGCGGTGGCCCGGTCGCTGGCCGAGCGGCCGCCCGCCGCCGGGGATCGCCTGGCCTTGCCGGTCACGGTGCTGTGGCCGGAGTTCGACCCGCTGTTCCCGCGGGCCTGGTCGGACCGGCTGGAGGAGTTCCTGGCCGACGTCACCCTGCGCCCGGTCAACGGAGTGGGCCACTTCACCCCGCTGGAGGCCCCGGCCGAGTTCGCGGCCGCGATTCACGATGCTCTGGTCGCCACCAGAACTGTCCGTGACGACTAATCAACGTTCCGCCGCTAGCGCGGGACGCGCTCGCGTGCGAATCTGAACATAAAGGCATGTGGAGGCCGAGTGGGCCGGGATATAGACGCCATCAAGATCACCGGTGAAGACCGCCGCCGGTACCGCGACAAGGTGCGGCGTTCGCTGGACGTGTTCGCCCGGATGCTGCGCGAGCACCGGTTCGAGGGAGACCGGCCCCAGGTCGGCGTGGAGATCGAGCTCAACCTGGTCGACAACGAGGGCGAGCCGTCGATGCAGAACGCCGACGTGCTCGACGCCATCGCCGACCCGGCCTGGTCGACCGAGCTCGGCCAGTTCAACCTGGAGATCAACGTGCCCCCGCAGGAGCTGGGCGGCACCGCCGTGTCCGACCTCGAGGACGAGCTCCGGGCCAGCCTCAACAACGCCGACGAGAAAGCCGCCAAGGTGGGCAGCCGGCTGGTCATGGTCGGCATCTTGCCCACGCTGCGCGAAGAGCACATGCACGAGGACACGATCTCGGCCAACACCCGCTACCGGGTGCTGAACGAGCAGATCTTCGCCGCCCGCGGTGAGGACATGCGGATCGCCATCGACGGGCCGGAGCGGCTGCTGACCCACGCGGGCAGCATCACCCCCGAGGCCGCCTGCACCAGCGTCCAGCTGCACGTCCAGGTCAGCCCGGAGGAGTTCGCCAACTACTGGAACGCGGCCCAGGCCATCGCCGGCGTGCAGGTCGCGCTGGCCGCCAACTCGCCGTACCTGTTCGGCCGCCAGCTGTGGGACGAGACCCGCATCACGCTGTTCGAGCAGGCCACTGACACCCGCCCGGACGAGCTCAAGCACCAGGGGGTGCGGCCGCGGGTGTGGTTCGGCGAGCGGTGGATCACCTCGGTGTTCGACCTGTTCGAGGAGAACATCCGGTACTTCCCGGCGCTGCTGCCGCTGTGCGACGAAGAGGATCCGGTCGTCGTCCTGGACCAGGGCGGCTGCCCCCTGCTGTCCGAGATGAGCCTGCACAACGGCACCGTCTACCGCTGGAACCGGCCGGTGTACGCGGTCTCCGACGGGATGCCGCACCTGCGGGTGGAGAACCGGGTGCTGCCGGCCGGCCCGACGGTCGTCGACGTGGTCGCCAACGCCGCGTTCTACTACGGGCTGCTGCGCTCGCTGGCCGAGGCCCAGCGGCCGATCTGGACCCAGCTGTCGTTCGCCACCGCCGCCGAGAACCTGCACGAGGCGGCCCGGCACGGCATCGACGCCCGGCTGTACTGGCCCGGCCTCGGGGAGGCCCCCGCCGCCGAGCTGGTCCTCCGCCGCCTGCTGCCGCTGGCTCGTGACGGCCTGGCCGCCTGGGGGGTCGCCACCGACCAGGCCGACCGGCTACTGGAGATCATCGAACAGCGCTGCCTGACCGGCCAGACCGGTGCCGCCTGGCAGAAGGCCACCGTCGCCGCGCTCAGCAACCACGGCGCCGCCGACCGCGGCGAGGCCCTGCGCCAGATGACCCAGCGCTACATCGACCACATGCACACCAACGAGCCCGTCCACACCTGGCCCATCACGCTCTAATCGGCCGCCGGCAGCTGCAGGTACACGACCGGGCCATCGGGCCGGAAGTACTCCACCAGCCGGGACAGCCGGGTTCGCTTGGGGTCGCCGGGGACCCCGTGCGACACAGCCCAGGGGTCAGCCCGGCGGGCTCCGGGCTCCAAAAGCACCGCGCAGTGCACGCCGGGGAACGTGCCGAACACCGCGATGTCACCGGGCTGAGTCCGGGGGAATCCGACCGCGGGCAGGTGCTCCAGCAGCGTGCCCGTCCACCCCTCGCCGTTGTAATCGCGGCCGTTGGGGTCGTCGATGCCGCTCCACCGGGCCATCAGGGTCACGAAACCCGAGCAGTCGGTGATGATCGGCCGGTCATCCCGGGACGCCCCGACCGGGATCGGCCGGACCAGCTGGTAGCGGAAGCGGTCGCGGTGAGCCACGGCCCAACGGCAGTTGGCCACCATGGCCCGCCGGAGCTGGCGGGCGGTCAGGAGCCCGGATCCACCGGGATGGACCAGACGATCGGGTCCGGTCCGGTGCTGGTGTCGATCACGACCCGGCAGTCCGCGCCGTCGACCGCGATGCCGACCTGGCTGGCCCCGGCGGACCGTCCGCCCGGTCCCAGCGCCGCGGTCAGTCGGCTGATCAGTTCCTCCTGGGCCGCCGGGGTCAGTGCGGTGTCCACCGGCCCGCTGAAGCTGATCTCCGGGGCCGGGGACAACCCCCCGACCAGGTCCATGATCTGCTGGCGCAGGCCGCGTTCGCCGGGTCGCTGCTCCAGGCCGAAGATCGCGTCCCGCAGCATCCGCACGGTCTGGTCGAGCTCGGTGACCGTGGTCCCGATCTTGGTCCGGACGTCCCGCTCGGCCGTCTGGGACGCGGCGCTCTGCAGGGTCAGGCCCGCCGCGAAGATCCGCTGGATGACCTTGTCCCGCAGGTCGGCCGCGATCCGGTCCCGGTCGGCCAGCACGGTCAGCTCGCGCAGGCGGCTCTGCAGCTGAGCCGTCCGGTCCTGTGACCGCTGGATGCTTTGCCGCAGCCCGTGCGTTGCCACCGATATAAGCGCGCCCAGCGACGCCCAGAAGATCACCCGGCGCAGGATCACCCCGGCCGGGGCGGCCGCCGGCACCAGCGACGAGATGATCTCCACGGCCACGATCGCCACCACGATCACGGCCGAGTCCCACCGACGCTGGAACAGCGCGGTCCACACCAGCGGCATCAAGATCACGATGCCGACCCCGCTGGTCGAGCCCACAGCCAGGAGCAGGGCCAGCACCGAGCCTACGTACAGCAGCGGTACGATCACCGGCGCCCAGTCCGGGAGCCGGGACCAGGGCAGCGGGAACGCCGCCGCCGTGGCGACCAGCAGCAGCACGCTGGCCAGCACCGCCGCGGCCGAGTGGGGGCCGGGTGGCAGGGCCAGGCTGGCCTCGGCCAGGATCGCGACCGCGGCGAACGGCAGCACCCGGGGCCACAGCGACGGACCCTGGAACGGGACGCCCGTTCTGTCACCGGGAGCGGCCGACGTCGCGGAGATCATCGCGGACTCAGCTCGGTATCCCATGGGTGTTATGAAATGACCTGTCGTAGTGGCGGGCTAAAGCGGTTTGGCAATGACTTATACCGAAGCACACCTTAACGCTCGGTGAGATTTTACGCGGCCGGCCGGGCCCTGCATAGCAGAAATGACCCCGAGTAGCCACGGCCATTGGGCCCGCGCCCGGTCCCCGGAGTTCCGCCGCCCGGGGCCGTTTGCCGGACCCGCGCCCGGGCAAGGCAGTACCCGACCTCACGGCCACAAGGACGCTGGCCATGCCACCCCGCCCCTCCGGGAGCCAGCCATGACCGACCCTGGTACCCACCACCACCTCGAGATCAAAGAGGGCGAGCAGACGGTGGCCGCGGCCGACGTCACGATCCCGCCCGAGACCGGTACCGCGCAGGCTTCGCTCGGGGCCGCTGCGGGCCAGGTCCCGCCCGGCCGCCGGGCCAGCCTGGTCGACGCGGTGATGGACCTGCCCGACGTGCAGGACAGCGCCCGGCTGGAGGCGGCGTTCCCGCTCGGCGACGCCGAGACCCTGGCCCGGCTGTGCGAGCGCAGCGAGAACGCCACCACCCGGGCCGCCGGCGCCAGCGCCCTGCTCGACGCGGACATCCCCGACGCGGACATCCCCGACGCGGACATCTCCGACGCGGACATCCCCGGCCCGGCCGCCCCCGGCTCCGAACCCGGGCCGCCCCGCTTACAGCAGGGCCAGCTTCTTCACCATCTTGTCGACCCGGTTGCGCGGCCCGATCACGCTGAACGCGGTGACGTTGAGGTCGTCCGGTTTGGTGCTGGCCAGTTCGGCCAGGTAGTCGTCGTACACCCGGTTGGTCTGGGCTGAGGCCGGCATGTCGGCCACCAGCACGCCCTCGGCGGCGGTGGCGCGGGCCCGGACCGCCGCGATCTCCCCGGGGGAGCCGCCCAGGATCGTGCACCCGGCCCAGGGCAGGCCCGGGTGGAGGTACCCGGAGGCGTCCGGGCCGCCGTGCGCGATCAGCCCGCTGACCAGCGCGCCGGTGGCCGCGGCCACGCAGGCCACCGCGTTGGCCATCGGCCCGGCCGGCGCCGTGGTGTCAACCACGATGGCCCACTTGTACCGGGCGGCCCGGGTCGGCTCGCTGGTGATGATCTCGTCGGGCTGGTAGCCGAACTGCGGGGGCACGCCGGGAGCCTCAGGCATCTATTGTTCTTCCTTTCATACGTCAATACGGCTGTACCCTAGGCAGACATGCGGACCTGTAGCAAACAGTCCGTACTTTGTACGGAAGAGATGCGGGCAGCATGGATTTGGACGAACTAGATACGGCAATCCTGCGGGAACTGCAGGCGGACGCACGGCGGACCAACCGCGACATCGCCGCCGCGGTGGGGGTGTCGCCCACCACCGCGCTGGACCGCACCCGCAGCCTCCGGCAGCGCGGGGTGATCCGCGGCGCCCGTCTCGACGTGGATCTGGCCCAGCTCGGGCGGCCGGTGCAGGCGCTGATCGCGGTGCGCATCCGGCCCCCGTCCCGGACCAACATCGAACGGTTCCGGGACTGGGTCAGTGGCCTGCCCGAGACCCTTGGCGTATTCGTGGTCTCCGGGCACGAGGACTTCCTCATCCACGTGGCGGTGGGCGGCAACCAGGACCTGTACGCCTTCGTCATCGACCGGCTCACCCAGCGCCCGGAGGTGGCCGACGTCCGCACCAGCGTGGTCTACGAGCACATCCGCAACCAGCAGATCCCCCCGGCCGGGGACGGCCAGCGGCACCAGTGAGATCATCGCGACTATGGCGACGGTGGGATTTATCGGCAGCGGAAGGATCGGAGGCACGGTGGCCCGCCTCAGCGTGGCCGCCGGCCACATGGTGATCCTGAGCAACTCCCGCGGCCCGGACACGCTCAAGGATCTGGTGACCGAACTGGGCCCGATGGCCCGGGCCTGCCCCGTGAACGACGCGGCCGAGGACGGTGACCTGGTCGTGGTGGCGACCCCGCTGGCCGCCTTCCGCCACGTCCCGGTCCGGCCAGTGGTGGACAAGGCCGTGCTCGACGCCTGCAACTACCACCCCGGGCGGGACGGGTACATCGCCGACCTGGACTCGCGGCAGGTCACCAGCAGCGAGCTGCTCCAGCGCCACCTGCCCGGCGCCTCGGTGGTCAAGGTGTTCAACACCATCTACTACAGGCACCTGCGGAATCTGGGCCGGCCGGCCAGCGACCCGGCTCGCTCCTATCTGCCCATCGCGGGCGACAACACGCAGGCCACCGGCGCGGTGGCCCAGTTCCTGGACTCGATCGGCTACGGCGCCGTCGACTACGGCCCGCTGGCCGAGAGCTGGCGGCAGCAACCCGGCCAGCCGGTGTACGGCACGGTGTACGGGCCCATGGATGACGAGCGCGGCCGCCCGGCCGGCGCGGACACCATCCGCCGGGCGCTGGCCGCCGCTGTCCGATGACCGGGCTGGCCACAGCCCTGGATCAGATCAGCCTGGCCGAACTGCGCCGCCGCGCCAGCCTGAAGTGGACCGCCGCGGGCCCGGAGGTGCTGGGCGCGTTCGTGGCCGAGATGGACTTCGGCGCCGCCCCCGCTGTCGAGGACGCGCTGCGGGCCGCGATGAGCCGGCACGCCTACGGCTACCTGCCCCCGGCCGCGGCCACCGAGCTGTCGGTGACGGTGGCGGCCTGGCTGGCCGGGCGCGGCTGGACCGTGGACCCGGCCCGGATCAAACCGCTGCCCGACGTGATCAAGGGCCTGGAGGCGGCGATCAGCCTGTTCTCCCGGCCCGGTTCGCCGGTCGTGCTGCCCACGCCGGCCTACATGCCGTTCCTTACCGTCCCGCCCGCGCTGGGGCGGCAGATCATCCAGGTCCCGATGGTCACCGACGGCGGTCGGCTGGCCCTGGACCTGGACGGGATCGCCGCCGCCTTCCGGGCCGGCGGCCACCTGCTGATCCTGTGCAACCCGTGCAACCCCGCGGGCCGCGTCTACACCCCGGGCGAACTGCGCGCCGTGGCCGCGGTGGTGGACCAGCACGGCGGCCGGGTGTTCGCCGACGAGATCCACGCGCCGCTGGTGTACGCCGGGCACCGGTACGTCCCCTACGCCTCGGTGTCGGCCACGGCCGCGGGCCACGCGATCACCGCCACCTCGGCCTCCAAGGGCTGGAACCTGCCCGGGCTCAAGTGCGCCCAGCTGATCCTGAGCAACGAGGCCGACGAGGCGACCTGGACCGGGGCCGAGGCTGCGATCTTGTACGAGCGCGGCACCAGCACGCTCGGGGTGGTGGCCAACATCGCCGCGTTCGCCAGCGGCCAGGACTGGCTGGCCGAGGTGGTCGGCTACCTGGACGGTAACCGGGCTCTGCTGGCCGATCTGCTGACCGAGCACCTGCCCGCGGTCCGCTACCGGCCGCCCGAAGGCACCTACCTGGCCTGGCTGGACTGCCGCCCGCTGGGCCTGGGTGATCACCCCGGCGAGTTCTTCCTGGATCGGGCCCAGGTGCTGGTCAACGACGGCCCCGCCTTCGGCGAGGCCGGCCGCGGCCACGTCCGGCTCAACTTCGCCACCCCCCGCCCCATCCTGACCCAGATCGTCACCCGCCTCGCCGCCGCCATCAGCTCGGTTCACCGGCCCTAGTAAAGGATGGAAGCCATGCCGCAGCCTGGTGAGCCGGTGACCGGGTTTGGGACCGTGACCGGGGTACCCGGGCTGCCCGCCGGGTTTGCCGAGCGGTTCGAAAGCCGGCTGGTCGACGTGGCCGGGGTGCGGCTGCACACGGTGTCCGGCGGCGACGGCCCACCGCTGCTGCTGGTCGGCGGCTGGCCGCAGACCTGGTACGCCTGGCGGCTGGTCATGCCGCGGCTGGCCCGGGACCATCGCGTGGTCGCGGTCGACCCACGCGGGGTGGGCGTCTCCGACAAGCCGTACGAGGGTTACGACTCCGCGACGCTGGCCAGCGAGCTCGTCGCCCTGATGGATCGGCTCGGGTACGCGCGGTTCGCCCTGGCCGGGCACGACGTCGGCATGTGGACCGCGTACGCGGCCGCGGCCGACCACCCGGGCCGGATCACCCGGCTGGTGCTGGCCGAGGCCAACATCCCCGGGGTGGCCCCGTCGCCGCCGCTGCTCGGGCCGGAGGCGGCCAACGACCGGCTCTGGCATTTCGCGTTCAACCGCAAGCGGGGCCTGAACGAGGAACTGGTCCGGGGCCGCGAGCACCTGTACTTCGGCGACCAGTTCGCGGCCAAGGCCGCGGTCCCGCTGCCCGAGGCCGCGGTGGACTTCTACGTGCAGACTCTGGCCCGCAGCGCCGACGCACTCCGGGCCAGCTTCGAGTTCTACCGCGCCATCGACGAGATCATGACCCAGAACGAGCGGCGCCGTGCGCACCCGCTCACCATCCCCGTGCTGACCCTGGCCGGCGCCCAGAGCCTGGGCCCCCGGGTCGGCGAGATCGGCCGGACCATCGCGGCCGACCCGGTCAACGTGGTCATCGCCAACTGCGGCCACTACCTGCCCGAGGAGCAGCCCGAAGCCCTGCTGGCCGAGCTCATCCCGTTCCTGGAGCCGGACCGGAACGGTTAGCTGAGCCCTGGACTAGCTGGCCCTGGACTAGCTGGCCCTGAATTAGCTGGCCCTGAATTAGCTGGCACTGAACTAGCTGGCACTGAAGAGCGCGCGTCCCGGGGCGCCGGGCACCCAGTCCAGTTCCTTCTCGAAGTGCACGGTGGTGCCGTCGCTGGTGTTGCGGGTCAGCCGGACGTTGTCCGCCACCGCGTCGATGATCTGCAGGCCCCGGCCGTGCTCGGCGGTGGGGGAGACGGGCGTCCGCGGCGGCGTGAACACCTGGCCGTCGGGCCCATCGTCCCCGCCGGAGTCCGTCGCGTCGCGGTGCGCGGTGTTGACCACCTCGATCACGCAGCGGCCGTTGCTGGCCGTGGCCAGGACCTCGTACTCGTCGGCCGGGTCAGCGTGCTGGATCACGTTGGCGCAGGCCTCGCTCAAGGCCAGCGCGATGTCGGTGCGAGTATCCGGGCTGACGCCCAGCGTCTGCAGGCAGCTGTCCAGGACCTGCCGGCTGACCGGGACGCTCGCCGCGTCGCGCGGAAGGTACAGCACCATTTTTATTTCCACGACCGTCCCTCCCGGCCCGCCGATGATCGAGCATGACTCACCGCTTGTGCCCGGGGGAGCGGTTCCCTAACGCGAGCCGCACCGCACTGTACCCACCGTCACTACCCTCTCGCGGGGAGTTGCTGCAAGGCCCAGGTATTGCCGTCCGGGTCGCTGAACGTCACGAACGAGCCCCACTCCTGCACGTCGATCTCGCTGGCCTGGACATCGCGCTCAAGCAGCTGCTTGCGGGCGGCGGCCACGTCCTCGACCACGATCTGAAGGTTGCGCAGGATGCCGGGCTCCGAGTCGATCAGCCCGGTGCCGATCGCGATCGAGCACGCCGACCCGGGCGGGGTCAGCTGGACGAACCGCAGCTTCTCGTTGACCTGCTGGTCGTAGTCGGCGTGGAAGCCGACCTGATCGGTGTAGAAGGACTTGGCCCGGTCCACGTCGGACACCGGTACGAACACCAGTTCAAGTTTCCAATCCATGCTCGCACCATAACCGGACCCACTGACATTTCCGGACGAACCGGCGGCCCGCCTCGAGCAGCGAGACGCGGTCGTGCCGCCCGTCCCGCTCAAGTCGCGATGAGCCGGGCTTTTTCACCTGTTCAGGTGAGGCGCCGAATCACCCAGGTCAGGCAGGCTGCGGCTGACCGCGAGTACCAGCTCGTCCAACCTCAAGGAGCCTGACCATGCCGATGATCGATGTCACCGCCGCGACCGGGACATTTGCCGACCACAGCAAGCTGACCCGCGACCTGGCCGCGTGCATGATGCGCTGGGAGGCAGTCCCGGACATCCCGTTCTTCGCCGACAACACGGCCGCGTTCGTGCACGAGCTGGCTCCGGAGTCGCTGAGCAACGCCAGCGGGGACCACACCTACGTACGGATCAGCGTGCTGACCCCGGAGGGTGTCCTGGACCGGGACAAGAAGCTCGGCGTGGTCCGGGAGATGACCGAGATCGTGGCGGCCGCGGCCGGGGACCCGTCGCTGGCCGAACGGACCTGGGTGCTGATCTCGGAGGCGCCGGACGGCGGGTGGGGCATTGACGGGCACGCCTTCACCAACGCCGAGATCGCCCAGACCGCCCGTAAGATCCTGGCCGGCGACTGAGCCAGGGGCCGCCCCGGCGACTGGGTCTCGTGCCGCAGGTTGGCCAGCTGGACCCGGGACTGAATGTGCAGCTTGCTGAAGATCGAGCGCACGTGGGTGCCGATCGTGTTCGGTGACAGGCCCAGCTGGCTGGCCGTGGCCCGGTTGGTGTAACCCGAGCTGACCAGCTCCGCGACCTTGCGTTCGGCGGCCGTGAGGGTGTCCCAGCCCGCGCCGGTCTCCGGGGGGCCCGGCGGCGCGGCCCGGGCTGGTCTCCCGGCCCGCCGCAGCGTCAGCTCCACGGCCCGCTGCGGCCCGGCCGCCCCGATCTGGCCGAACATCTCCCGCGCCTCGTCCAGCAGCCGCGCCCCGGCCGCCCGCGATCCCGCGCCCGGCCCGGCCAGCAGCGCCGTGCCGTAGTCCTGCGCCGCGCCCGCTCGCACCAGCGGCCGCGGGCTGCCCCGCAGCAGCTCCCAGGCCCGGCCCAGCAGGCTGGCGTCGCCGCGGATCAGCCCGCGCACCTGGCAGGCCAGGCCGCCGGTCACCGCCAGCCCGGGGTTCCGCGCCGCCGCCGCCTCGGCCACCGCCGCCGCGGACACGGCCAGGCCGCGGTCGCCCGCGGCCAGCCCGAGCTGGGCCACCAGCCGCATCGCCCCGGGCTGCCATAGCCACGGCACGCCCTGCTCGCGCGCCGACCGCAGCTCGGGCTCGGTGAGCCGGACCAGCTCCGCCCCGGCGTCGCCGCGCAGCCAGGCGATCACGTCCGCCGCCCGGCCGCCGAGCTCCCGGTACGGCGGACTGTTCAGCTCCTGGCCCAGCTCGGCCAGGGCGGCCGCGGTCCCGGCTGCCTCGGCCAGCTGGCCCAGCGCCAGCTGCTGCCACATCCGTGCCTCCACCAGGCAGGGCACGGTGGCCAGGGCCGGGCCGGCCGTGGCCAGCAAAAGGCCCGCGTCGGTGAGCCGGTCAGCCTGCTGCAGGGCGAAGATTTCCCGGGCCAGATGGACCGGATGGCCCGGGCCAGCCAGCTGGCGCAGGACCCGGCCTTGCCGGAGGGCCTCGGCGGCCCGGCCATGCCGCCGGCTGGTCTCGGCCAGGGCCTCAACCGCGAGCACCTCGGCCGGCCGGTCGCCGGTCTGGCGGGCCACGGCCAGCGCCCGGGCGGCCGCGGCCCGGGCCACCTCCTCGGGCTCGGAGACGGCCAGCGCCAGTGCCTCGGCCGCGTCCAGCCGGGCCCGGACCGGACCCATGGCCAGCCCGCCCGGCCGCGCCGTGGCCGCCCGCAACCGGTCCACGGCCTCGCCCGGCCGGTCCAGGGCGATCAGCGCCCGGGCCGCCAGGGTCTGCAGGGTGGCCCGGGACACGGGATCGTCGGTGCGGGCCAGGCCCAGGTCGGTGGCCGTGGCTCCGGCCTGGTCGTGCTGAGCCCGGAGCAGAAGGTCAGCGTCGTGGATCGTGGACTCCAGCCCCGCGTCATTAGATGAAAGGGATCGACGTATTTCAGTGATCACCCTGGCGGCAGCGGAGGGGTCGTCCGGCATCAGGGCCGCGGCCGCCTGCCGGGAGATGAGCGCCGCCTCGGCCGCCCGGCCGTCGCGGGCCGCCGCCCGCGCGTGCGCCGCCGCGGCCCGCGGATCCCCGCTCGCTGTAAGCAGATACTGGCCGCAGCGCAAGTGCAGGGCGGCCCGCCGTGGCCCGGGCAGGTCGCCGTAGATCGCCTCCCTGATCAGGCCGAACCTCGGCCGCGCCGCGTGCCCGGACCCGCTCAGCAGCCCGGCCGCGATGGACTGGTCGATGCCCCGGGCCACCTCGGCTTCGGTCTGCCCGGGCAGCAGCGCGCAGGCCTCGCTGACCGTCATCGGCTGGTCCAGCACCGCGGCCAGTTCGGTCAGCTCGCGCGGTCCCGGGCCGAGCCCGGTCAGCACCCGCCGTACCGTCCGGACCAGCACCGACGGGATCCGGTCGGTCGGCTCACCCCGGGCCGCGGCCTGGGCCAGGCCGTCCAGGACCGCCACCGCCAGCCGCGGGTTGCCGCCGCTGCCGGCCAGCATGCGCCGCAGCGCGTCATCCGGCTCGCGCCCGAGCCGGTCCCGGGCCAGCGCGGCCACCTCCGGCAGGGGCAGCGGTCCCAGCCGCACCCACTCGACCCGGACCTCATGCGGCCCGGCCTCGTCCAGGCCGGCCAGGAAGTCCCGGGACGCTCGCCGGCTGCCCAGCGCCCACACCACCGGGGCGCCGGTCAGCCGGGCGGCCAGCGCCCGCAGCGTGACCCGGCCATCCCGGCTCACCCCCTGCAGGTCGTCCAGCACGATCAGCAGTGGTGCACCGGTGCCCGCCGGCTGGGCCAGCTCGGCCAGCCGCCCGGCTACCCGGTCCACCAGCAGCACCGGAGCCAGCTCAGCCAGCTCAGCCAGTTCGGTCAGCTCGGCGGCGGTCAGCAGCGGGTCCGGTCCCGAGCGCAGGGCTGACAGCAACGGGGCCAGCCCGGGCCCGGTGCCGGCGGCCGCGCCGACCCGGAAGCCCATCGCGCTGGCTTCGGCGGCCACCGCGGCCAGCAGCGCGCTCTTGCCGATGCCGGGCTCCCCGGTGACCAGCAGCACTCCGCCCTGCCGGGCCCGCCCCGCCCGCCGCAGCGGCCCGAACGCCGCCGTCAGCTCGGCCGAGCGCCCGCGCAGCACCACTCGCATGACCCGACGCTAACCGTCGCCCGGCCCCGCCGAGATCACGGGAACCTCGTAGTGCACCGCGAACTAGGGTGGGGCCGACAACCGCACCGCGAGGAGTCCCATGACCGATCTGTGCTTCCTGACCGCCCGGGAACTGCGCGCGGCGCTGGGGCGCCGGGAGGTGTCGGCGCGGGAGGTGCTCCAGGCTCACCTGGACCAGATCGGCCGGCTGAATCCGCAGATCAACGCGGTGATCACCCTGGACGTGGACCGGGCCGCCCACGCCGCCGCGGCCGCCGATGAGCTGGCCGCCTCCGGTGCGGACCTGCCGGTGCTGCACGGGCTGCCCGTCGCCCACAAGGACCTGCACGAGACCGCGGGCCTGCTGACCACCTACGGGTCGCCGGTCCGGGCTGACTACGTGCCCGAGCACGACGCGCTGGTCATCGAACGCATGCGGCGGGCCGGGGTGATCACGATCGGCAAGACCAACGTGCCCGAGTTCGGGGCGGGCTCGCACACGTTCAACCCGCTGTTCGGCGCGACCAGGAACCCGTACGACCCTGGCCGCAGCGCGGGCGGGAGCAGCGGCGGAACCGCGGCCGCCCTGGCCTGCGGCATGCACCCGATCGGAGACGGCAGCGACATGGGCGGCTCGCTGCGCAATCCGGCCTCGTTCTGCAACGTGGTCGGGTTCCGGCCGTCCCCGGGCCGGGTGCCGGGCTGGCCCGCCCTGCTCGGCTGGAGCACGATGGGGGTCAGCGGGCCCATGGCCCGGACCGTGGCCGACGCCGCACTGCTGCTGTCGGTGCTGGCCGGCCCGGACCCGCGGTCGCCGATCGCGCTGGAGACCCCGGGGTCCCGGTTCGCCGCGCCGCTGGACTTCGACCCCGGCGCGGGCCCTCACCGCCTCCGGGTGGCGTTCTCCCCGGACCTGGGCGGCGCGGTTCCGGTCGAGCCCGAGGTGGCCGCCGCCGTCCAGTCGGCGGCCCAGGTCTTCGCCGGCCTCGGTGCTGAAGTCACCGAAGCCTGCCCCAGCTTCGCCGGGGCGGACGAGGTGTTCCGCACGCTGCGGGCCTGGAGCTTCGAGGCCACCTTCGGTGCGCTGGAAGCACAGTCGCCGGGCCAGTTCAAGGCCACCCTGCGCGACAACATCGCCCAGGGCCGGGCGCTGACCGGCCCGGACCTGGCCCGGGCCGAGCAGCTGCACACGGTGCTGTTTCACCGCGTGCGGCAGTTCTTCGGCCGCTACGACATCCTGCTGCTGCCGGTCAGCCAGGTGCTGCCGTTCGACGTCGAGCTGGAGTATCCCGCCGAGGTCAACGGCGTGCCGATGACCGACTACCTGGACTGGATGCGCTCGGCCTACCTGGTCTCGGCCACCGGCTGCCCGGCCGCGAGTGTCCCGGCCGCGTTCAGCGCCAGCGGCCTGCCCATCGGCGTCCAGATCGCCGGCCCCCATCGCGCCGATTTCGAGGTTCTCCAGGCCGGCCACGTTTTCGAACAGGCCACTCAGATCGGCCAGCGCCGACCGCCCGCGGCGTGATATTCAAGGGAACCGTGTACGTCATTGACAAATACCGGCCCGGGAACAGGAATGGCCGTGTCGTGGGTGGCCGTGAATTGCCACGGAAAATCTCCCATAAATGGGTCATGGCCACCTGGATGGCTGAGGTCCGCAGCACGGCCCGCCGCCTTGAGGCCGAACTGCACCGTACCGACTACGACCGGATGAATTCCGGGCAACAGGCCGACTACGTGGCAATATGCCATGCGATCGACACCGCCAAGAGGTACGCCGAGTGGTCTCCGCCGCGTCCGGCGGGCCAGCATCTGGCTAGCGTGCGGCAACTATGGCGGCGGACCGTTTCGTGGTGGGCCGGAGGCGAAATCGACCTCGCTTATTCCGCATTGCACACGGCGGGTCAGATTTTACTGTCGGTAGAGCAGGAAGACGCGGTAAAGGCTCATATACCGGACATGGCGGTTGCGGTGGCCGCCGATTTCCGCCCAAGTGATTTGCGAGTGCGCGGTTATCTCAAAACCCTGGAAATCCTGGCCCACCCGGACCGCCGCATCGGCGACAGTGACCGGGCCCAGTTGCGCGCCATCCGGCAGGCCTGTGACAGTGCTGAGGCCAGCGCGCATTGCGCCGCGCGGACGTTCCGCAACACCTTGGTCGTGATGGGCGCGCTGCTGACGGCCCTGCTGGCCGGGGTGGCCGGGCTCGGCTGGGCGGACCAGTCATTCCGGGCCGTCTTCGCCGCGGCCGGAGAAATGCCCAGGCCCAGCGGCTGGTACGTGCCCGAGCTGGAGGTGATCGCGTCCCTGTCCGGGCTGGCCAGCGCGGCACTGGCCCTGAAGAGCTACACCGGTCACCGGCATTCCTACGGCCTGCCCCTGGTCCAGACGCTGCTCAAGGGCAGCGCGGGCGCCGCCACGGGCTTGCTCGGCGTACTGCTGGCCGGCTCGGGGCTGGTCAGCTCCCTCACCGTGCACACGGAGCCCCAGATCTTCACGGTGGCGCTGATCTTCGGCTGTGGGCAGTACCTGTTCACCCGCCTGATCGACCGGCAAGCCAAGGACATGCTCAACTCCGCGGGCTCCCGCAGCGATCGTGGCGTGACCCCGCCGGCACCAGACTTCGACGGGAAGCTCGTCTTCGTCACCGTCGCCGACGAGCAGGCGCCCTGACCTGCAGGCGCCTGGCTCAGGTGATGGTGACCCCGCCGTCGACGGCCAGGGTCTGGCCGGTGACGTAGGACGCGGCGTCGCTGGCCAGGAAGACCGCGACCGCGGCCACCTCGGGGCCTTCACCCATCCGGCCGGCCACGATCCGTGGCTTCATGGAATCCAGGTAGCCAGGCAGGTAGGAGTCGGTCATCTCGCTGGCGAAGAAACCCGGGGCGATCGCGTTCACCCGGATGCCCTTGCGGCCGGTCCACTGCTGGGCCAGGTCTCGGGTCAGGCCGATCAGGCCGGCCTTGCTCGCGGCGTAAGCGGCCTGCGGCAGCCCGGCGGTGGTGATGCCCAGCACGCTGCTGATGTTGATGATGCTGCTGCCCGGCTGCATGACCCGGCCGCAGGCCTGAGCCATCCAGTAGCTGCCGCTCAGGTTCACGTCCAGCACGGCCCGGAACTGGTCGGGCGTCTCGCGGGTGGCGGGTACGGCGGTACCGACTCCGGCGTTGTTGATCAGGATGTCGACCCGGCCGAACCGTTCCATGGCCGTGTCCACCAGCCGCTGGCAGTCTTCGGGGTCGGCTACGTCAGTGCGGATGGCGATGCCGCGGCGGCCGGTGCTGTCGCACACGTCAGCCAGGGTCTGCTCCAGGCGGTCGGCCCGCCGCGCACCCAGCGCCACGTCGGCGCCTGCCTCAGCCATGGCCTGGGCGAAGGCCACCCCGATGCCGGACGAGGCGCCGGTGATGACGGCCACCTTGCCGGTCAGCGTGAACAAGTCGGTGATCATGCTCGGCAGCGTAACGGCCGCGGCCCGCCACCTCGCCGCGCCACCCCGGCCCGCGGCCGGCAGCACGGCTGGATACGTACTGGTCACAATGTGACCAGTGCCTGTTACAACTTATTGCCCGGTGTGATCAGCGCTGGCTAATGTCAGATAAATGGCCGATCTTCAGTTGAAATCCCGCGTGCGTATCGCCGCGATCGCCGGACTGGCCGCCGCGGCCGTCGCCGTGGCGGGCTGCAGTTCCAGCTCGTCGCCCTCCGGCGGCAGCTCCGCCAGCGCCAGTTCGAGCGCCTCCAGCTCCGCTGCCCCGACCAAGCCGACCGGCAACGTGAACGTCGCCTACGCCTCGTCGCTGCAGTTCCTGAACGAGAAAATCGTCTCACCCGCCTTTACTCAGGCGGAGGGTTACAAGTTCGTGGGTCACGGGGGAGCCTCCACCGAGCTGGCCAACGACATCACCTCCGGTGAGCTCACCCCGGACGTGTTCGAGAGCGTCGGCGGCGACAACATCAAGCTGATCGAGCCGAAGTTCACCAACTGGTACGTGCAGTACGCGGGCACGTCGATCGTGCTGGCCTACAACCCCAAGAGCAAGTACGCGGCCGACTTCAAGGCCGTCGCCAACGGGTCGAAGAACGTGTGCAGCTTGTTCAGCAGCACGCTGCAGTCCCCCGGCTTCAAGCTCGGCCGCACCGACCCCAACATCGACCCGCAGGGCCGCGACTTCATCATGATGGTGGAGCTGGCCCAGTCCTACTGCCACCTGCCCTCGGACACGGCGGCCAAGATCCTCGGCACCTCCGACTTCGGCACGGCCAATTCCTCGCAGATCTACGCCGAGTCTTCCCTGGACTCGACCCTGCAGTCCGGGCAGCTCGACGCGGCCAGCGCGTTCATCACCCAGGCGGTCGAGCTGAAGCTGCCGTACATCAAGCTGCCGGATCAGATCAACCTGGGCAGCGCCGCCGAGAAGGCGGCCTACGCCAAGGCCACCGTCAAGGTGAAGAACGGCAAGACCTACAAGGGCTCGCCGCAGGTCATCGACATCACCACGGTCGGCGCCAAGCCCAGCGCGGCCGCGATCGCCTTCGTCAAGTACACGTTGTCCAGCGCGGGCCTGGCCCAGTACTCCCACGGCGGTTTCACCGTGCTCACGCCGAAGCTGACCGGCAGCATGAGTGCGGTACCGGCGGCCATCGCCAGTGAGCTGGGTGGCTAGCCAGGGTGAGCTGGGCGGCCAGCCCGAATGAGCTGAAGCCGGGCGGCCCCGCGGCACCGCGGGCCCGCTCGGCTTCGGCCATTGCCTCGGTCATCGGGGCCGCGATCATCTGGATCGCCCTGCTCGGCCCGGTCATCGCGCTGTTCACCCACCTGTCCTGGTCGGGCATCTGGACGTCGCTGAGTGCGCCGGGCGCGTTCGACCCGCTGCTGACCTCGGTCGAGTCCGGGGTCATCACGCTGGCCGTGCTGTTCGGCCTGTGCACCCCGCTGGCCTGGATGCTGGCCCGGGGCCGGCTGCCGTTCCCGCGGGTGTGGGAGACCGGGGTGCTGTGCAGCCTGCTGCTGCCACCGCTGGTGATCGGCCTGCTGCTGATCTTCCTGGTCGGTCCCTACACGCCCATCGGCCAGCTGCTCGGCCACCTGCACCTGTCGGCCACCAACACGTTCCTGGCCCTGTGCATCGCCGAGGTCTACGAGTCCGCGCCCTACTACGTGGTCGGCGCGCAGGCCGCGTTCGCCGCCGTCGACCCGAGCCTGGAGCAGCAGGCGCAGCTGCTCGGCGACCGGCCGCTGCGGGCCTTCCGCCGGGTCACGCTGCCGCTGGCCACGCCGGGTCTGGCCATGGCCCTGTCGGTGGCCTGGGCCCGGGCCATGGGCGCGTTCGGCGCGGTGGTGATCATCGCCTACCATCCCTACGGCATCCCGCTGCAGATCTACACCACGCTGCAGGAAACCGGGCTGCCGACCGCGCTGCCGTTCGCTCTGGTCCTGCTGATCGTGGCGCTGCCGCTGCCGCTGGCCGCCTACATCTGGAGCGCCCGTGCTGGACGCCGACGTCGAGGTTGACCGCCGCGACTTCACCGTGCACGCCGCCGTGCAGGTGGCGGCGGGGGAGCGGGTGGCCCTGTTCGGTCCCTCCGGGGCCGGCAAGACCACGCTGCTGGAGGCGGTGGCCGGCCTGGTCATCCCGCGCCGGGGCCGGGTGGTACTCGGCGGCCGCGTGCTCACCTCGACCACCCCGCCGGCCCGGGTGGTGCCGCCGTGGCAGCGCCGGGTCGGCCTGCTCCGCCAGGATCCCGGCCTGTTCCCGCACCTGTCCGTGCGCGGCAACCTGAGCTATGCCCGGAACGCCGATCCGTCCGGAGCCGAGCTGACCGAGGTCGCGGCCACGCTGGGCCTGGCCGGGCTGCTCGACGCCATGCCCGCCGCGCTCTCGGGCGGCCAGCGTCACCGGGTCGCGCTCGGCCGCCTGCTGCTGGCCCACTGCGACGCGCTGCTGCTGGACGAGCCGTTCACCGGGCTGGACGCCAGCCTGCGCCGGTCCCTCACCGACCTGGTGGTGTCGCTGGTGGCGGCCCGGAACGTGCCCGCGATGCTGGTCGCTCACGAACTGGCCGACGCCCAGGCCTTCGCCGACCGGCTGGCCGTGCTCGACCGCGGTGA
>DATDIH010000320.1:0-2074 GCA_036521155.1 Streptosporangiaceae bacterium | reverse complement strand
CAACGTCATCGGCATCGAGCACGCCGAGGCGATCGTCGCCGGGGCCGAAGCGGCCGGTGCCCCGGTGGTGATGCAGATCAGCGAGAACTGCGCCGCCTGGCACGGCGCGCTGGAGCCGATCGCCCGGGCCTGCCTAGCCGTAGCGCGGGCGGCCGCGGTGCCGGTCGCGGTGCACCTGGACCACGCGTCCGGCGCTGAGCTGGTCCGGGCGGCGTCCGCGTTCGGCCTCGGGTCGGTCATGTACGACGCGTCCCGGCTCCCGTACGCCGACAACGTCCGGGTCACCGCCGAGGTCGCCGCGTGGTGCCACGACCGGGGGATCTGGGTCGAGGCGGAGCTCGGCGAGGTCGGCGGCAAGGACGGCGTGCACTCCCCGGTGGCGCGCACCGATCCGGACCAGGCGGCCAGCTTCGTCACGGCCACCGGGGTGGACGGGCTGGCCGTCGCGGTGGGCAGCTCGCACGCCATGCTGACCAAGGACGCGGTCCTCGACCTCGGCCTGATCGCCAGGCTCCGCCGGGCCGCCGGCGTCCCGCTGGTGCTGCACGGCTCGTCCGGCGTGCCGGACGACGACCTGGCCGCCGCGGTCCGGGCCGGCCTGACGAAGATCAACATCGCGACCCAGCTGAACAAGGTGTTCACCGCGGCGGTCCGGGACTACCTGTCGGCCGAGCCCGCGGTGGTTGATCCGAGAAGGTATGGTTCGGCCGGACGTGACGCGATCGCGCCGGAAGTAGCCCGGTTGCTCGGGGTGCTGGAGGGAGGGGCCGGTGAGCCGTTATCGCCGGTGGAACGAGCTGCTCGAACTGCTGGGCTCGCGGGGTCAGCTCCAGGTGGAGGACGCGGCCAAGGCGCTGAACGTGTCCGCGGCCACCATCCGCCGGGACTTCGACGAGCTGGCCAGCCAGCAGATGCTGACCAGGATCCGCGGCGGCGCCGTGGCCGAGGGCGTCAACTACGATCTGCCGCTGCGCTACAAGACCGAGCGGCACCCGTCCGAGAAACAGCGCATCGGGGCGCTGGCCGCCAGCATGGTCCGGCCCGGCCAGGTCGCGGGTCTCAACGGGGGAACCACGACGACCGAGGTGGCGAGGGCTCTGGCCATCCGTTCGGATCTAGGGTCGGCGGGCCCGTCCCCCACGGTCACCGTGGTCACCAACGCGCTGAACATCGCGACCGAACTGGCCATCAGGCAGCACATCAAGATCGTGACCACCGGCGGGGTGGCCCGGCCGCAGTCCTACGAGCTCACCGGGCCGCTGGCCACCGGTGTGCTGGAGCAGGTCACGCTGGACGTGGCCTTCCTGGGCGTGGACGGGATCGACGCGGTGGCCGGGGCGACCGCGCACCACGAGGGCGAGGCGAGCATCAACCGGCTGATGGGGCGGCAGGCCCGCCAGGTGGTCATCGTGGCGGACAGCTCCAAGGTGGGGCAGCGCGCCTTCGCCAGGATCTGCACCCCGGCCGAGATCGACGTGCTGGTCACCGACGCCGGGATCGCCGCCGTGGACGCGGCCCGGCTGCAGGAGGCCGGGGTCGACGTTGTCACGGTATGACCTGGTGGTCCTGGGAGACTGCAACCCGGACGTGCTCGTCCTCGGCGACGACGTCGACCCCGCGTTCGGCCAGCAGGAGAAGCTGGTGGACGGGATCTCGCTGGTCATCGGGGGTTCGGCCGCGATCACCGCAGTGGCCGCGGCGCGGCTCGGGCTGCGGGTCGCGCTGGCCGCCGCGGTCGGCGCCGACCCCGCGGGTGAGTTCATGCGGGACCAGTTGGCCGCCGAGGGGGTCGACGTCAGCTTCGTGGCGGTCCGCGAGGACGCGCCCACCGGGATGACGGTGGCGCTGTCCCGCGGCGAGGACCGGGCCATCTTGACCGCGCTGGGCGCGGTGGCCTCGCTGACCGCGGCCGACGTCCCGGGAAAGCTGCTGGCCGACGCGGGGCACGTGCACGCCAGCTCGTGGTTCTTGCTCCAGGATTGCCTCGGGCCCGGGCTGGGGGCGTTGTTTTCCGCCGCCCGTTCGGCCGGTGTCATGACGTCCCTGGACACCAACTGGGACCCGTCCGGACGGT
>DATDIH010000319.1:0-3537 GCA_036521155.1 Streptosporangiaceae bacterium | reverse complement strand
TCATAACCGGCGGCGGCCAGCCCGCTGCTGACCAGGAACCGGGCCTGCTGGAGCACCTCGCTCTCGGTCGCCCCCGCCCCGTACTGGTACCAGGGGTTGTACCCCATCACCGGCAACTGCCCGAACGACGCCGCGGCCGTGCGGGCCGAGGCGGCATGGGCCGCGGGCGCGGTCACCGGGCCGGCCGCGGCCACGACGGCCGCCAGCGCGACGATCACCGCCGCCATCCGGCCGCGGGGTTGGCTGACTCTCACTTCAGGCCTGCTCCTCAACGTCAGCGGCGGGGGCTATGAAGTCTTGGGGGCGTAGCAGACCGTCAGGTTGGGGGTGGAGACCCTGTTGTTGTCGTGGAGCGCGGCGTAGCCGGCCTTGACCGAGATGACGTTGCCAGCCGGGAGGAAGCCGGTGACCGGGATGCAGATGTTGCCGCCGTACAGGGTGGCGTACTTCTCGCTTGACCACATCGCCTTGCCAGTGGTGCAGGCACCGACGTCGGGGTTGCATTTGTAGTTCTTGGCCGGCTCGGTCTGGCCAGTGCCGGTGAAGTCGACGTTCACGTTCATTCCGGCGCACTGGATGTAGCCGTTCGGGCCCTGGCAGTAGAACTCACCTTCGCCCCAGAAGGTGCCGTAGCCGCCGGTGGTGGTGACGTAGACGTCGGCACACTCGACCGCCTGGGCGCCGTCGACGTACTCGCCGTTGTCGAAGGCCTGGCAGACGTGCGAGCCGGGAATGGGAACGGCATTGCAGCCGAAGTTCACCCACCAGTTGCTGCTGCCGCTCTTCTGATAGGCCACGCACGATTGCGCCTGGGCGGCCGGGGCCGGGATCGCGGCCGACGCCGCCACCACGATTCCGAGGGCGCAGCACGCGGCGACGATGATCCGCGCGATCCGGGAGCGGGATCTGGTGAATTTCACTTCGGGTGTGCTCCTTCACTGGCCGCTGTCATGGAGCCCTCCTGGCCGGGTACGAAACCTGTCCGTCTGGAGAGTCGCATGCGAGCGTGACATCTTGGTGATAATCGGGTGATAACGGCGGTCGGCTTCCGGGTGAGGAGACGCCTTGCGGTTCGGGGTGCTGGGGCCTTTGCACGTGGCGGCAGAGGACTCAGACCCGCCACAGCTGGTCTCGGACCCCGGCTGCGGACCGTGCTGGCCGTGCTGCTGTGGCGGGCGAACCAGCCGGTTCCGGTCGACGAACTGGCCGATCTGGCAGGCCCTGCGGTTGTATCAGCAGCTGGGCGACCGGCTGGTGCAGGCCAACGCCCTGTCCCGCCTGGGCGCAATCCGGCGGTACACCGGCGACTACCCAGGTGCCGTACCTTTCTTGCAGCGGGCCCTGCGGCTGTACCGGGAACTGGGTCACGGTAACGGTGAGGGCGCGGTGCTGCTCTCGCTGGGAGACGCCCAGCGTGAGACCGGTGATCTCGCGGGCGCCATCCAGAACCTGGAGGAAGCCCTGCGGCTGTATGCCCAGCTGGACGAGCCGCTCGGCCGGGCCAACACGCTGTCCGGGCTCGGGGAACTGCGTCGGCTCACCGGCGACCATCCAGGCGCGGCCCGCTACCTGGAACAGGCGCTGCAGCTCTACCTGGATCTCGGCAACCAGCTGGGCCAGGCCAACGTTCAGGTCTGGCTGGCCAGCGTCCGGCGGACCACTGATGATCTTCCGGGCGCGGCCGAGTTGCTTGAGGCCGCCATCAGCACGTTCCGCCGTATCGGCGGCGGAGGCAGCGAGGCTTGGGCCCTCAACCGCTATGCCGCGGTGATCAGCGCATCCGGGGATCCCACGCGCGCTGAGGCCCTCTACCTGGAGGCGCTGAGCCTGGCCCGGGAGACCGGCCGCTCCGACGACGAGGCCTACGCGCTCGAAGGCAGCGGCGAATGCCAGTTGCTCCGCGGCGAGACCAGGGCCGCCGTCACCCAGCTGGGACAAGCGCTGGCCATCTTCCAGCGCCTCGCCATGCATCCCGACTCCGACCGACTCCAGATTCGGCTGGCGGGACTGACCAAACCCGAAGGCCAGCCGCGATAAACCCATGGCGACGGCAATGGTCACCCCGCGATGATGGCCGACGTGGACGAGGTCGAGGTGGTGGTCGCCCATAACGAGCGCGCGACCCTGCGCGTCGGTGACGTGTTCCTGAAGATCGACGCTGACCAGGCCAACACCGAGATCGAAGTCGAGGCGATGGCCCGGGTGCCGGTCCCGACCCCGGAGGTGCTGTGGCGGAAGCCGCCCGTGCTGGCGCTGGCCGCGGTGGCCGGGACGGCTCTCGGCCGCCTGGGCGAGCCGTCGTCCGCGTCGCCGGCCGCGTGGGCCGCGGCCGGGGCCGCCGCCCGGAGGTTGCACGACGCGCCGCTGCCGCCCTGGCCCGGCCGGAGCCTGGACGAGGTCACCGCGGACCTCGACCGCGAGTGCGAGTGGCTGGTCACGACCGGCGTCCTGCCCACCGACCTGGTCACGCGCAACCGCCAGGTGGCCGCGGCGGCCCTCCGGCCGTGGACACCGGCGTTCATTCACGGGGATCTGCAGATCGCCCACGTGTTCGTCGCGGGTGACGAGGTCACCGGCGTGATCGACTGGTCCGAGGCCGCCCCCGGCGACGCCCTGTACGACCTGGCCAGCCTGACGATCGGGCACGAAGAGCACCTGGCCGACGTGGTGGCCGGCTACGGCACCGACGTCGACCTCGACGTGATCCGCGGCTGGTGGTCGTGGCGGAGCCTGCGTGGGATCCGCTGGCTGGCCGAGCACGGCTTCGATCCGTTCACACCTGGCGCCGAGGTCGACGTGCTGAGAGCCCGGATGTGAAGCCCCCGGCCCGGCGGCCATGAGGCCGGCGGGCCGGGTAGCCCAGCGCCGGAGCCTCAGCGGCCCGGCGCCGCAATCGGGTTGACCCCGGCCAGGTCCTCGCGCCGGACCCGGATCGCGACCACGGTGACGACCAGCGCCAGCAGCATGATCCCGGCCGAGACCAGGTAGCCCTGGGAGAATCCGGTGGCCAGGGCGTGATTGGCCGCGGCCTTCTGTGCCGCCGCCACGGTGGCCGGGGACAGGGGTGCGGTGGCCGCCCGGGCCGCCGCGGCCGCCTGGGCGTGCAGGCTGTTGGCCACCGCGCTCCAGGCCACCGTGCCCAGCACCGCCAGCCCGAGCGCGCCCCCGACCTGCTGACCGGTGTTGAGCAGGCTGGAGGCCACGCCTGCGTCGTCGTCGGCCACCTTGGTCAGGGCGACCAGCGAGGCCGGCACGAAGATCAGCCCGATGCCCGCCGCGGTCAGCATCATCGGGCCGAGCAGGCCGCTGGCGTAGTGGCTGTGCTCGTTGATCCGGGACAGCCAGAACATGCCCCCGGTGGCGACCACGCTGCCCGCCAGGAGCAGCGGCCGGGCACCGATCCGGGGCACCAGCTGCGCCCCGATCGCGGAGGTGGCCATGATCACGGCGACCATCGGCAGGTAGGCCAGGCCGGTGCCCAGCGCGCTGTACCCCCAGACGTCCTGCAAGAAGAGCGTGAGGAAGAAGAACAGGCCG
>DATDIH010000318.1:0-2008 GCA_036521155.1 Streptosporangiaceae bacterium | reverse complement strand
CAGGGAGCCCGGGCTGACCGTGAACACCAGCTGGCCGCTCAGTCCGCCCGCCTGTGGCTCGTGCTGCGCCAGCAGTGCCGCTCCGGCCTGGGACGGTGAGTTGGGCAGCGAAAAATTATCGGTGTAGGACCCGCCGAGCGCACGGTGGCCGAACGTCACCCCGGCCAGCAGGACCACCCAGACGGCCACGACCAGCCAGGCATGACGGGCACACCAGCGGCCGAAACGACCGAGGCGGCTGAGCATGATGTGGTCGCCGCGGTGTCCCGGGGCGGCAGGACCGCCGGGCCGGCCGACCATGCGCCGCTCCCCCGGCTCACCCGGCCGGTGCCCGGCGCCCGGCCGCCCAGCCGGGAGCCCGGGCCGGGACCGGGCCCCGCGACAGGCGGCTGCGCCCGTGCGCGCAGAATCTGTCATGACTGTCACTATGTCAAAAACTGTCAGTCCTGACAAATTATTTCTGACATTACTGACAGATCTGCGATACTGGTCATGTGGCACAAACCCTGGGCCGCCGCGAAGCCCACAAGCAGGCCACCCGGCAGGCCCTGCAGCAGGCCGCGGACCGCCTGTTCGCCGAGCGGGGCTACGCCGCGACCACCGTCCGGGACATCGCCGAGGCGGCCGGGGTAACTGAGCGGACCTTCTTCCGGTACTTCACCGGCAAGGAGGAGCTGATCATCGACGACGCCCTGGGCTGGCTGCCGGTCCTGCTGGACGCGATCAGGGACCGCCCGGACGACGAGGACCTGGGCACCGCGGTGCGCCAGGCACTCCTGGAGATGGGGGCCCTGCTGTCCGCCTCGTCCCGGCCGACCCCTCTCTGGCTGTTCTCTGACGGGCCGCCCGGCCCGCGCATCTCCCGGACGCCGCCCGGCACGCTGCTGAGGATCGAGACGGACCTGGCCGCGGTGATCCGGGAGCGCCTGGCCCGCACCCACCCTGACGTGGCCGACCCGGACTACCTGGCCGACCTCCTGGCCCGGATCGTCCTGGCCATGATCCGCAGCGCGATGATCAGGCATGCGCAGCTGAGCCGGGACCCGGGGCGGGAGACCGTGCCGGCCAGCGTGCTGGCCGACCAGGCCCTGGCCCTGCTCAGCCTGCCTGGCGGCCAGGCCTCCTGACCCCGGAATCTGGACCGATCACCCGCCGGGCCCTACACTGGGTCCAGATTCCAGACCCAGGAGGTCTTTGTGCGTACCCCCGACCCGCAGCCCGACTGGGGTCCGGCCCGCAGCCGGACCGTTCAGTGGTGGGACCCCTCGCTGACCAGCGGCCAGGCGGCTGGGAAGTCCGGCCTCGAGTTCATGCAGGCCCTCGCGGACGGCAAGATCCCGCCGCCGCCCATCGCCATGCTGCTAGGCATGTGGCCGACGCGGGTCGAGCGCGGACTCGCGCAGTTCGAGTGCGTTCCAGACGAGTCCGCGTACAACCCGATCGGCGTGGTCCACGGCGGGCTGGTCTGCACGCTGGCTGACTCGGTCGCGGGCTGCGCCGTGCACACCACGCTGGACGCCGGGATCGGCTACACCTCGATCGACATCACCGTGAACTACCTGCGACCGGTCACCGTGCACAGCGGCACCCTGGTCGCGGTCGGCCGGGTGACCAAGCCCGGCCGCCGCGTCGCGCTGGCCTCGGCCGAGATCCACGACGGCGCCGGACGGCTGGTGGCCACGGCCAGCAGCAACTGCCTCGTCTTTTCTCTCTGAACCACGGGCCCCTCTGAACCACGGGCCTCTCTGAACCACGGGCCTCTCTGAACCACGGGTCCCTCTGAACCACCGGTCCCTCTGAACCACCGCTCCCTCTGAACCACCGGCCGCCTGAACCACCGGCCGCCCTGACTCACGGGCCCGTCTGATCTACTGGCTCGCCCGGCCGGGACCGGCCCCGGCCGCCGTGAGCGCGGCCTGTCCCGACTGCCTGGCCGGATTCCACGACGGGAGGGTTCCGCCGGAGAGCACCGAGAACGTGAAGGCCAGTTCCTTCGCCGCGCCACCGG
>DATDIH010000317.1:0-7743 GCA_036521155.1 Streptosporangiaceae bacterium | reverse complement strand
TGACCGGTGCGGTGGACTTCGGCGAACTGCTGCGGAGGCGTTCGTGACCACCGCGGCGGTGCCGGTCACGGCGCCTCCGACCGGGACCGAACTGGCCCCGGCCGGCCAGCGAGGCAGTACCGAGATCGCGGACCGGGTGGTGGAACGGATCGCCGCGACGGCCGTGGCCGAGGTGGATGACGCCCACGGCTCGGCCCGGCGGCTGCTCGGCCTGCGGGTCCCGGGCGTGGCCGCGCCCCGGGTCACCGTGCAGATCGACGGCCACCTGGCCACGGTCCGGCTGGCCATGTCGGTCCGCTACCCCGCGCCGATCCGCCAGGTCACGCGCCGGGTCCGGGAGCACGTCGTGGCCCGGGTCAGCGAGCTGACCGGCCTGGACGTCCGGCATGTGGACATCGACATTCCCACCCTGATCACCCCCGACCGCGGGCGGCGGGTGCTGTGACCGCCGAAGACCTGGCCGTGGCCGACGAGACCTCGCCCGTACGAACCGGACGGCCCCGGGAACCCGGCGGCCTGGCCGAACGGCGGGCCGCGGCCCGGGCCTTCCGTCCGCGCCGGGCGCTGCCCGCGATCGTGGTGTCGGCCCTGCTGGCCGCGGCCACCGGCCTGATCGCCGCCTACCTGATCTCCAAGTACGTGGGGCACCAGGTGCACGTGCTGCCCAAGGGGCTGTTCCAGGCCGGGCACGAGTTCCACTGGGACGACCCGCGGCCGCTGGTCGCCTCCGGGGTCGCCTGTGCGCTGGGGCTGCTGCTGATCGGCCTGGCCCTGCTGCCGGGCCGGTTCCGGGTGGTGCCAGTGGCCAGCCAGGACCCGCATTCGGTGGCGGCCATGACCCGGGCCGGGCTGCGCCGGTACCTGGCCGACGCGGCCACCACCGTGGACGGGATCGCTTCGGCCAAGGTGAAGGTGCGGCGGCGGCGCGTCCGGGTCTACGCGGCCTCATCGCTGCGGGACACCGAGGGCCTGGCCGCCCAGGTGGAGAACGCGGTCACCGAGCGGCTGGACGTGCTGTCACCGCTGCGCCCGCTCCGGGTCCGCGTCTCCGTGCGGAAGAGAAGGGACTGAGCCATGATCCGACGGACCGGCCGCGGTAACCGGATCGCCCTGCTGCTGATCGGCCTGGCGTTGCTGCTCGGCGGGGCGGCGGGCCTGCTGCGCGGGCTGAACGTCTGGCCCGCCCTGCTGGGCGCGCCGCACGCCCTGATTATCGACCAGGCGACCCGGCACTGGGTCGCGGACCAGCCGTGGTTCTGGCCCACGGTGGCCGCGGTGTCGGTGCTGGTGTTCCTGCTCACCCTGTGGTGGCTGGCCGCCCAGGGCCAGACCCGGACGCTGCGCCGGGTGGCACTGGAGCCGGATGCCCGGCGCGGCGCGACCTACCTGCCGGCCCGCGCCGTGACCAGCGCGCTCCAGAACGACCTGGCGGCCAGCCCCTACGTGCGGCACAGCACGGCCGCGCTGACCGGCACCGCGTCCAGTCCCCGGCTGGCGCTCAGCGTCACGATGGCCGCTGACGCCGATCCGGCCGAGGCCGTCAGGCGGATCGGCCTGGCCGTGCAGCGGCTGCGGGAAGCCCTGGAGGACGACGAGCTGGACGCGACCGTCCGGATCCGAGCCGGCCGCCCCGTGCACTAACCAGGCCTGTCTCGGGGCTGGGTCAGGGCTGGTCGACGTCCACCACCAAAATGGTGACCGACTCGACCGCGAAGCTGCCCAGCTCGCGCAGGGCATCCGCGATCCGCTGCTGGGCGTCCGCGGCCACCACCGGCACCGAGCGGCCCAGCTCCACGGCCAGCGCCACCTCGACCGTCACCTGGCCCTCGGTGATCTCGGCCCGGACGCCGGCCGTCGGCGGCAGGGCGCCGTTCCCGTTCCCGGTCGTGCGCCAGCCGCCGAGGGCCCGCCGGCCGAGGCTGGCCGCGAGCGCGCTGATCGACGGCTCGAGCCGGATCACCCCCGGCGTGGCCAGCGCGGTCAGCGCGGCGATCTTCTCCGCGACCGGGGTCTCCACCACGGTCCTGCCGACGATCATGCCTGCTCCTGCCAGATGTCCACGACCGTGAGGTCGATCCTGGCCGCCTCGAACCCGGCCAGCTCGCGGGCGGCCGCCGTGACCAGCTCCCGGACCCGGGCCACCGCGGCCATCCCGTCCGTCCCGTAGCGCAGGGTCAGGTCCAGGCGGACCACGCACCGGCCGTCCGGCTCATCGGCCAGCTGTTCGACCCGGCAGGACCGGGCGGCCACGCCGGGCGCCTGGTCAGCGGCGAAACGCATCACCACCGCCGCGGCCTGGGTGGCGACCCGGATCGGCCCCAGCCCGGTCTCGGCGATGGGCAGGAACGCGTCCCGCCGCCGTTCGGTGCGGACCGCCCGCATGATCCGCTCGGTCAGGTCCCAGGGCGGCACCACGTCGGCTTCGTCCAGATCCCCGGTGGCCTCACGCAGCGCGCGGAATCCCTCGGAAGCGGCCTGGCAGTGCGGGCAGCCCAGCTCATGCTCGTCCAGTTCCCCAGCGGTCGCGTGCTCCCAGAGCACGGCCGCGTCCTGCCCGCAGGGCAGCCGGTAGCCGTCGTCCGTCTCCCTTACTGCCATGAGATCATCGCCTCCCCCAGCTCGGCCCGGGCCCGGGCCAGCCGGCCGCGCACCGCCTGGGGTGTGGTGTGCAGGATGCCGGCGATCTCCGCATAAGACAGCTCCTCCACTTCTCTCAGCAGCCAGCATGCCCGCTGCTCGGCCGTGAGCTGGCCGAGCGCGGCCCGCAGGGCGACCAGCCGTTCGTGCGCTTCGGCCCGCGCCTCGGGTGACGCGGCCTGGCTGGCGGCCGGCATGGTCTCCTCCTGCAGCGGCGCGGTCGGCTTGCGGGCCCGCAGGATGTTCAGGCAGCGATTGGTCGCGATCCGGTACAGCCAGGCCCGGACGGCCTTGGCCTCCTGGATCCCGGGCAGCCGGCGCCAGGCGGTGACGAATACCTCCTGGGTGACGTCTTCGGCTTCCCCGGCGTCGTTCAGCATCCGGACCGCCAGCCGGTAGATGGGCCCCTGGTAGCGCCGGACCAGGGCCTCGAACGCGCGGGTGTCACCGTCCCGGGCCCGCGCGACCAGCGTCTCATCGCCCAACGTATCGCCGGGCGGGCCGGATTTGGCGCAGGATCGGGTCTCGTACTGCGTCGTCACCATCCCCTCCCACCTCGGCTGGTCGCGCGTCCGCGAAAATCGCCCGCGATTTCCGCGTGACGATGATGGCGGCCGGCGTGTCTTAAGAGTGAGAAGGCCCGAGCTGAGGGAATGTTGCCGCGATACCAGATTGCCGTCTGGGCACCACGGTAGACGATGCCCGGGCCTTCACCCAAGCCACCTGGCCCGAGGGAAGGGATTACCAGCCGATGCCAACGCCGCGCCAGGACGACCAGGCCCCGGCGGGCGCAGCCACCGACGGGCCGCCCACCATCGAGCCGCCCGCCATCGAGCCGTCCGCCATCCAGATCGCGGACGCGGTCAGCGCGGTCCCGGGGGTCGCCGCCCTGTCCGGCGGCCGCCTCGGCGGTGTGGGCACCTACCTGCCCGGCCGCCGCGTCACCGGCATCGTCATCCGGGGCCAGGACATTGAGGTGCACGTCGTCGGCCGCTACGGCGTCCCGGTCGCGGAGATCGCGGCCGAGATCCGCCGGGCCGTCGAACCGTCGGCCGGTGACCGCACGGTCCACGTGATCATCGAGGATCTGGCCTGACCAGGGCATCGTCATGACCGGACCGCTGTTCGGGCCGCTGATCGGCCCCATCGGCCTCGCCCGCCGGTGCCGGGCGCCCGCCACTCCCGCGCCCGCTGCTCCCGAGACCCCCGTCCCGGAAGACCAGGAAGCGCATGGCCACGTACATCCAGACGGCCTCGCAGCCCCCGGCGGCGATCCGGGCCAGCTGGTACTCGAGCCCGAGGGCGGCCAGGCCGGAGCCGACACCCAGGATCAGGCCGAGGTAGTTGACCGCGACGACCAGGACATAGATGGTGACCTGCCGCCCGACCAGCCCGTGGGACCGGAAGTTGAGGGTGCGGTTGAGCAGGTAGCTGAGGGTGGACGCGGTGCCGTAGGACAACGTGATGCTGACCGGCACCGGCCAGTGCAGCACCCCATGGAACACCGTCAGCAGGCTCAGGTCCAAGGCGAACGTGCACCCGTTGATGACGACGAAGCCGAGCAGGCTGGGCGCGATGACCCGGGACAGGCCAAACGGCAGATGCCGGACGACCGCGGTGGTCGCCACGGTGAACCACGCCGCCCCCGTACGTGACATGGCCTTCAGTGTCGCCGCTGGATGAGGCCATCAGCCAACACGACGGCGACGCATGAGAAAACGGGTGCTGATCCTTTGTCAGTCGGGCTCGCCGATACGCGGTGAGGTCTCGGCCGCGCGGAACAAGGTCGCCTGCATCGACCGCCCGAACACCGGGCGTACCGCGGCCAGCTTCAGCCGGCGCCGGGCGGGCAGGGTCGCGCGCAGTTCCCGGGGCAGCTGGGGCAGGATGTCGATCTCGACCACCCGCAGGCCAAGCCGTTCCAGCGAGCGCGGATCGTCGCAGGCCCACTGCCACCGGGCTACGCCACGCCGGGCCGCCAGCTTGTGTTCGCGGGCCATCATCTGCTCGGAGTAGGTGTCGAAGGCGATCAGCGCGCCCGGGAACTGCTCGGCCAGGCCGGCCAGAGTACGGGTGACGTCTTCCTCGGTGAGGTAGGGCAGTACGCCGTCGGCCAGGAAGAAGTACGGCCCGGGCAGTTCCCGCACCGTGTCCCACCAGCTGTCGTCGGTCAGCGAAGCGGCCACCATCTGCCGCCGGTCGGTGTCGGCGAAGAACCTCCGCCGCAACGCGATGGTGTCCGGCAGGTCGAGGTCGATCCAGTGCACGGTGCCGTTGTCGACGCGTTCGAACCGCGTGTTGAGGCCCGTGCCCAGCTCGACCACGCTGCCGCCCGGGTTTTCAGTCAGGAAATTCTTTACCCATATATCGAAGGTCGCGGAGCGGAGCACCGTCGTCCAGCCCCCGGTCCGGCTGTACTTGGACCAGTCGAATCCCACTGATTCGAGAATTTCGACCGCCTTGGGGTCCCGCAGCAGCGGCCGGCGCTTCCTGGTCTCTTCTGCTCGCCCCACCAGCGGGATGAACAGCGTCTCCTGAACTTGCCCCAGCTCGACCTCGTTCTTGCCCGCCCGGTCACTGCCCGCGGTCATGGGTTCCTCCCGTCGTCCCGGCGCCAGGCATAGTACGCCGCCCACGCGCCGGGACGACAGGAGTTTTCATGGGTGGTCAGTTACGCTGCCCAGCGGCACCTCCCTTCTCTATGGCGCGCGGTCCCACCCGAGAGGGCCCGCGGGCGGCGGATGGATGGTGGCCCGCTCCCACGGGATGCACGAGGAGCGGGCCCGCCCTCTCCTTTTCAGAGGGCGATCGAAAGGCTCAGCAGCCCGCCGATGTTGACGTCGGCGGTGGTAGTGCTGCTGGAGCCCGTGGTGGTGGCCGGCAGCGTCGTCCCGCTCGGCACAGTGTGGTGGTGAGCGCACCGGTGCCAGCCGCGCCCCACGTAGTAGCCGGTCAATGCGACCGGACCCTGGTGATGGTCGCCACGGCAGGTGTGATGACGGTGGCTGGCCAGCGTCGCCGGGTGGCTGGGCCAGCAGCGGCCGTGGTGCCGGTAGTGGCCGGACAGCCAGGACCGGTCACCGTGCTGGCCGTGGGTCCGGTGGTGGCGTAGCTGGCTGGTCAGGAACCAGTGCCCCGGCCCGTACCAGCACCACGCGTGGTGGCGTTCGTGGCAGTGCATCCGCCACCAGCTGCTGCTGCTGCCGGTGGTGGTGGTCCCGCCGCCGGGGTTGCCGCCCGTGCCCGGGTTCCCGCCGGTGCCGGAGTTGCCCCCGGAGCCCGGGTTGCCGCCGGTGCCGGGGTGGTGGTGGCGGTGGCAGTACGGCGGGCACCCATGGTTGCCGCCGGTCCCGGGGTTGCCCCCGGTGCCGGGGTTCCCGCCGGTGCCCGGGGTGCCGCCGGATCCCCCGGTCCCGGTCGTGCCGGAGCAGGTGGCCAGCACGCAGCCGGTGACGGTGATCCCGCCCCCACTGCCGGTCCCCGTCGTGCCGGAGCAACTGGCCAGTACACAGCCGGTGACGGTGATCCCGCCACTGCCGGCCCCGTTCCGGGAGCAGGTCGCCAGGACACACAGCCCGGCGCCCACCCCCGTGGACCCCGGACCCGTGCCAGCGGTCCCCGTGCCGGTCCCGCAGTCAGCCAGCAGGCAGACCCCGATCCCGATCCCGCCAGTGCCGGACGTGCCGGTCCCGGCCGAGCCAGTGCCGGTGGTCCCGGCCCCCGTGCTGGTGCCGCAGTCGGCCAGCAGGCAGACGCCGACACCGAGGCCACCACTGGTGGCAGTGGTGCCGGTGCCGGTGGTGGAGCCGCAGTCCGAGGTCAGGGCGCAGACCCCGATCCCGATCCCGCCGGTGCTGGTGGTGGAGCCACTGGAGGTGGTTCCGGGGCTCCCGCCGCCGGTACCGCTGCTGCCGCCGCTAGCGCCGCTGGTGCAGTCGGCGGCCAGGCACACCCCGACGCCCAGGCCACCGGTGGTGCTGGTGGCGCCGCTGGCGGTGGTGCCGCAGCCGGTGGACAGGGCGCAGACGCCGGCGTTGACGCCGGAGCTGGATGCGCCCGTGCCGGTACTCGTGCCCGAGGTGGATGATCCGGTGCCGTGGGAGCTGGTACCGGATGAGCCAGAGCCAGCGCCCGAGCTGCCAGAGCCAGAGCCAGAGCTGCCAGAGCCAGAGCTGCCAGAGCCAGAGCCAGAGCCGGTGGTGCCGCAGTTGGCGGCCAGGCAGATCCCGACGTTGACGCCGTCGCTACTGGTGGCGCCGGTGCTGGATCCGGTGCTGCCCGAGCTGGAACTGCCCGAGCTGGTGGCGCCGGAGCCCGGGCCGCCGGAGCCGGTGCTGCCGGTGCCTGAACTGTCGGAGCCAGCGCTGCTGCTGGTTCCGGTGCTGGGACTGGTGCAGGTGGCCAGGGCGCACACCCCCACGCTGATCCCCGAACCCGAACCCGACCCCGAACCAGAGCCGGAACTCGTGCCCGAGCCGGTGCCCGGGGCCGGGCTGGAACCCGAACTCGTGCCCGAGCCGGTGCTGGTGGTGCCGGTCGCGCTGGTGCTGCCGGTGCCGGTGCCACCCTCGCTGGGGGTGGTGCAGGTGGCGGCGGCGCAGAGGCTGGCGTGCACGCCGCTGCTGCTGGCGGAGACATTCGCGCTGGTGCCGGTGGTGCCCGCCGGGGTGCAGGTGCCCAGGGCGCACACCCCCACATTGATGCCGCCGCCGCCCCCGCTGGCGGGGGTGGTGGTGTGGGCGGCGGTCATGGTCGTGGCGGCGGCGGCTGGGGGTGGGCTGGTGCCCGGGGGTGATTCGGCCGCGTGGGCGGCGGTGTGGCTGAGCAGGAACATCCCGCCCGCGCCGGCGGCCAGGATCAGGCCGCGCTGGATGATGTTCATGGCGTGTGGTTTCCCTTCACCGGTGATGACCTGAAGGGCGCATCCGGGCCGGGGCCAGCCGAACAGGGGCCGCGGGCAGGGGGATGTGCCCGGCGCCCTGGCCAGGAACGGGCGGGGCGCGGCATCAGCCCGCACCCAGCACCAGAACGGGACTGGGCGGGGCGGGAAGGGGATCTATCCGGGGCGGTGCGGCCCGCGGCGGGCCGGCGCGGCCGGGAGGGCGG
>DATDIH010000316.1:0-6752 GCA_036521155.1 Streptosporangiaceae bacterium | reverse complement strand
AGCGCCGACCCGAACCCGGTCAGCACCACCATCACGGTCAGGAACCGCGCCGTGTCGCCCAGCACCGCCCCGATCAGCGGGGAGGACCGGCCGATGGGCAGGCTCCGGAACCGGTCGAACACGCCCTTGTGGATGTCCTCGCTCAGCGCCGTGCCGAGGCCCATGGTGGCGAACATCGTCATCTGCGCGACCAGCCCGGGCAGCAGGACTTCCAGGTAGGCGTGGGTGCTGCCGGCCACCGCGCCGCCGAACACGTACAGGAACAGCAGCAGGAACACGATCGGCATCAGCGTGACGTCGAGCAGCTTCTCCGGCGAGTGTCGCAGCTGGGCCAGGTTGCGCCAGGCCAGCGTCAGCGCGTTGGTCACCGCCTGCCGGCCGCCGATCCGGCGCCGCAGCGTCGGGAACGGGGCCGCCGGGATGGTGGGGTCCAGGGTGGTCATGCCGTCCTCCCCGCGTCGGCCAGCTCGTCGCTGGGGTCGTGGTCGTCGTTCTCGTTCTCGTCCTGGTCTTCGGCGTGGTGCCCGGTCAGGGTCAGGAACACCTCGTCCAGGCTGGGCAGCCGCAGCGCCAGCTCGGCCGCCACGATGCCCCGCTGGCTGAGCTGCTGCACCAGTTCCGAGAGCACGGCCGGGTCGACGGCGGTCGCGGTGACCAGCCCGGTCTCGGTGCGGACCTCGGGCGGCGCTCCGGTCAGCCGGGCCACCACCTCGGCCACCTCGGGGGCCCGGAACCGGTCCACCGGCCGGACCTCGATGGTCTGCGTCCCGGTGGTGGCCTTCAGATCGGCGGCCGTGCCCGACGCCACCACCTGCCCCCGGTCGATGACCGCGATCTGGTCGGCCAGCTCGTCCGCTTCTTCCAGGTACTGGGTGGTCAGCAGGACCGTGACCCCGCCCGCGGTCAGCCCGCGGATGGTCTCCCACACCTGGTTGCGGGCCCGCGGGTCCAGCCCGGTGGTCGGCTCGTCCAGGAAGATGACCTGCGGGTCGCCGACCAGGCTGGCGGCCAGGTCCAGCCGCCGCCGCATGCCTCCCGAGTAGGTCTTGGTGGCCCGCCGGGCCGCGTCGGTGAGGTCGAACCGGGCCAGCAGCTCCTTGGCCTTGACCCGGGCGTCCGCTCGGCCGAGCCCCAGCAACCGGCCGATCATCATCAGGTTCTCGCTGCCGGTCAGCTCGTCGTCCACCGAGGCGTACTGCCCGGTGAGCGCGATCAGCTGCCGCACCTGGACGGCGTCCTTGACCACGTCGTAACCGCAGATCCGGCCGGCCCCCGCGTCCGGCTTCAGCAGCGTCGCCAGCACCCGCACCGCGGTCGTCTTGCCCGCCCCGTTCGGCCCCAGCAGCGCCAGGACGGTGCCCTGCTCGGCGCTGAACCCGGTCCCGGCCAGGGCCTGCGTTTGGCCGAAGCGCTTCTCCAGCCCTTCGGCCTCGATCATCGCGACCATAGGCCCTCCCTCGTTGGCATTCGGTCGTTGTCAAGCTCCACTCTGCCCGGCGTCACTGACACGCCACTGACACCAGAGCCCCGCGCCGCTGACATCCCGCGCTCGTCCCGCTGACACGCCCCCGCGCGGCTGACACGGCCCCGCGCGGCTGACACGGACCCGCGGGCCAGGGCTCAGGAGTCCTTGACCACGATGCCGATCTGGCGGGCCAGCACCGGGGCGATCGACATCAGCTGGGCCGTGTTCATGATGGCTCCGCGCAGCGACTCGTACCCGGCCGTGATGTCCAGCTCAGCCCCGCGAAAGTCCACCTTGTCCATGGTCACCCGGGAGAAGTCGGCCCGGGTCAGCGTGCAGCCCGGGAACTTGACCTGCTTCAGCGAGGCGCCGCCGAAATCCGTGTCGCGCAGCAGACAGCGGTCGAACGTCACGCCCCGCAGCGCCGCCCCGCGGAAGTTCCACGAGTCGAGCTTGCACTCGGAGAAGATCACTCGCTGGAAGCTGCTGTCGAAGGCCTGGATGCCAGCGCCCGAGCAGGCGATGAACGTGCTGTCCACCCAGGCGGAGCCGGCCAGGTCGGCGGACAGCAGCCGGACGTCGCGCAGCCACAGGTCGCTCAGCCGGGCCTTGCGCAGGGTCACGTCGTCCAGGGTGACGTCGGCGAACGCGCACTCCACGAACCGGGACAGGTCCGCGTGGCCACCGTCGATCGAAAGCCCGGAGAACAGCACTCCGTCGTAGTGCCCCTCGTCCTCGAGCACACCGTCCGAAGGGGTGAGCGAGTCCCCGAACGGCAGGTCACCTGGTTCGCGCGGCAGCTTCATCAGGGCCTAACCTACCGACTGTGACCCAGCCCAATGATTGGAACACCAGCGTCATCGACGAGTTCCGCGCCAACAGCGGAAAGGTCAGCGCGTTCCCCGACAACAACCTGCTCCTGCTGCACCACACCGGAGCCAAGTCCGGCCAGCAGCGGCTCAGCCCGCTCGCCTACCTGCCGGTGGACGGCGGCTATGCGATCTTCGCCTCCAAGGGCGGCGCGCCCGAGAACCCGGCCTGGTACCACAACCTTCAGGCCAACCCCAAGGCCACGATCGAGATCGGCACCGAGACCTTCCCCGTGATCGCGCGGGTGGCCGGGCCGGATGAGCGGGAACCGATCTGGACCCGCCAGAAGGAATTCCAGCCCGGGTTTGCCGGGTACGAGGAGAAGACCAGCCGGCAGATCCCGGTCATCATCCTCGAACCCGTCCGCGGCTGACGGACGCGTCGTGACCGGCCCGGAGACCACCCCGCCCGTCGGCATCACCGCGGGCCTGGTCACCGGGCGCCGCGAGGACGGCCTGAACGTCTTCCGCGGCATTCCGTTCGCCCGGCCGCCGGTGGGCCCGCTGCGCTTCCAGGCTCCCCAGCCGGCCGAAGCCTGGGACGGCCCCCGCCCCGCGGACAGGTTCGGCGCCCCGCCACCCCAGCCCCAGGGCCGGGCGGTGTCGGCCCCGCCGGGCGCCGGCGATCCGGACGAGTGGCTGACCGTCAACGTGTGGTCGCCCGGCCTGGGCGCGGCGCGGCTGCCGGTCATGGTGTGGATCTACGGCGGCGCCTACGTGGCCGGGGCGGCCAGCGCCCCCGGCTACGACGGCGCGGCCCTGGCCAGCCAGGGCGTGGTGCTGGTCAGCTTCAACTACCGGCTCGGCATGGAGGGCTTCGCCCAGCTCACCGGGGCGCCCGCCAACCGCGGTCTGCTCGACCAGGTGGCCGCGCTGCGCTGGGTCCGGGACAACATCGCCGCGTTCGGCGGCGACCCCGGCCAGGTCACCGTGTTCGGCGAGTCGGCCGGAGCCGGGTCGGTGGTGTCGTTGCTGGCCATGCCGGCCGCGGCCGGGCTTTTCCAGCGGGCCATCGCCCAGAGCGTGCCGGGCACGTTCTTCGCGGCCGGCCTGGCCGCCGACCTCGCTGCCGCGGCCGCCCGCCACTTCGAGAGGCCCCCGGACGCCAGCGCGCTGGCGGACATCGCCCCCCAGCAACTGGTCGAAGCGGGCCAGAGTGTGCTGGCCAGCTTCGGCGCCCGCGCGAGCCGGGACCGCTGGGGCGCGGTGGCCCACACCCTGACCCCGTTCTCCCCGGTGGTCGACGGCGAGGTCCTGCCCACCGCCCCATGGGAAGCTCTGGCCCGCGGCGGCCGCGACGTTGAGCTGATCATCGGGCACAACCGCGACGAGTGCCGCCTGTTCACCGTCGGCAACGACCTGGCCGACGCCGAAATCACCTCCGCGCTGGCCGCCTTCTCGCCCCAGCCGGCCGGGCCCACCGCCTACCGGCGGGCCTTCCCCGCAGCAGACGGCAACAGGCTGTACGAGCTGGCCTACTCCGACTGGCTGTTCCGGATGCCGGCCGTGCACCTGGCCGACGCTCACGCTCAGGCGGGCGGCGTCACCTATCTGTACGAGCTCACCTATCCGGCTCCCGGCGCCGGCGGCGCCCTCGGAGCCTGCCACGGCCTGGACGTGCCGCTGGTGTTCGGCACCCCGCAGGCCGACTTCGGCGCGATGATGCTCGGTGATCCGGTCCCCGGCTCCGCCATCGCCGTCGGCAACACCATGCGCGCCGACTGGACCGCCTTCGCGGCCGGCCGCCCGCCCGCCGGCTGGCCCCGCTACCACCCGCCGGAACGGCTGACCCGCGTCTACGACGACCCGGTCACCGATCAGGCCTACCCGGAGGAGACTTCGCGCCGTCTGTGGGCCGAACACCGCTTTGCCGCGCTACCCCTGCTCTGAACCTTCCGGCCCAAAGACCCCGAAGGTTCAGAGCAGGGGACTTCCGACCCGTTTGCCGGGCCGGCAGGCGGGTATCGCGGCGCTAACAGCGATGCGAGAGTGGTGCTTTCTACGTGCGGTTCGAGGACTGGCGACTTGATTCGATCTGGCCCGTTGACCTCCTGGCCCGCTGCCTGGCTGGGCACCGCCGTGCTGGTCACCGGATCGTCTTGACCAGCGGCTGCTTCGACCTGCTGCACCGCGGTCACGTGGAGTGCCTGCAGCAGGCCGCGTCCCGCGGCGACGTGCTCGTGGTCGCGGTGCAGTCGGACGAGACCGTGCGCGAACTCAAGGGACCTGGGCGCCCGGTCTCCCCGGCCGAGGACCGGGCCGCGGTGGTGGCCGCGATCGGCTGTGTCGAGTACGTGACGGTCTTCGACGACCGCGAGACCGCGGGCCTGCTGGAAGCCGTGCGCCCCGACCTCTACGTCAAGGGCGGCGACCACGACCCCGACACGCTGCCCGAACGCCTCGCCGTGGAGATCTACGGCGGCCGCATCGAAACCGTCGACTATCTCCCCGGCCGTTCCACCGCCGCGCTGGTCGAACGCGTCCGCGGCACCGCCGACCCCATCCTCACCCCCGACCGCGCCGACCGCGTCTAGCTCCCCGCCTCTAGCTCTCCGGCGCGCTGGTCAGGTAGGTGGCGGCCATGTCCTTGTCGCCGTGTTCACGCGCGCCTTCGGCCAGCCGGTCCCGCAGCAGCCCGGTCAGGGGCACGTCCACGTGGTGCCGTTCGGCCGACTCGGCGACCAGGGCCGCGTCCTTGGCCGCCAGCGCCAGCCGGAAGGACGGGGTGTAGTCCTGGTCCAGGATGGCCTTGCTCTTGATCTGCAGGTAGGGCAGGTCGAGCGTGCCGCCGCCGATCGCCTCCAGGAACAACCGTGGGTCCAGCCCGAGGCCCTGGGCCAGCGCGAGCGTCTCGGCCGTGCCTTCGGTCACGGTCAGGACCCAGTTGTTGGCCACCAGCTTGAGCCGCGTCCCGGCCCCGGCTTCGCCGACCCAGATCGTCTTCTGCCCCACCGCGTCGAACACCGGCTGGACCCGGTTCCGGACGGTGGCCGGCCCGGACGCCAGCACGACCAGCTTTCCTTCGTCCGCGGGCTGCCTGGTGCCCAGCACCGGCGCGTCGATCAGCACCACGTCCCGGCGCCCGGCCAGGTCGGCGCAGCGTTCGGTACCGGCCTCCCCGATCGTGCTCATCTGCAGCCAGAGCACCCCGTCCCCGTCCGCCGGCCCCGATCCGGCCGCTGGGGCCGCCGGGCCGAACGCCCCGTCCGGGCCGTCCACCGCGCCCAGCACGGCCTCGGTGTCGGCCAGCATGGTGAGGATCACGCCGGCTCCGTCGGCGGCCTCGGCCGGGGTGCCGCAGACCTGCGCACCGTCCTTGGCCAGTGGGTCCGCCTTGTCCCGGGTCCGGTTCCACACCCGTACGCCGAACCCGGCCCGGGCCAGGTTTCGCGCCATCGGGGCCCCCATCGTGCCCGCACCGAGTACCGCCACGTTCTCCTGGCCGCTCACGGCTGCACCTGCCTTCCTGGTCTGCCTGCTGGAACCCTGCCCCGCTACCCGGCCGGGTACGCCCTACACCGGCCGGACGCCGCCTCGCCTGGCCCGGCATGAGCGGGCTGATCTCGGGTAACGGGAGCGGCATGGCTGAGCTGACGACCCTGAAAGAGCGCGTGACCAACGGCTGGCGCCGCCAGGAGCAGAACTACGCGCACGGCGAGGACTTCCCGCTCGGCGGCTACGCCGGGGCCATGTCGGTGTACGGCGGGGTGGTCGCGGCCATCGCCGCCGCCGCCAAGCTGACCGGCCGGTCCCTGCCGGACCGGATCACCCCCTGGGACACCGCGGTCACCGCGCTGGCCACCCAAAAGCTGAGCCGGCTGCTGGCCAAGGACCCGGTGACCGCCCCGCTGCGGGCCCCGTTCACCAGGTTCGAGGGCACGTCCGGCCCGGCCGAACTGGCCGAGGACGTCCAGGGCAGCGGCAGCACCAAGACCATCGGCGAGCTGGTCACCTGCCCGTTCTGCATCGGCATGTGGGTGTCCACCGGCTTCACAGCCGGCTATGTGTTCGCCCCGCGCGCCACCCGCCTGGCCGCCACCACCCTGGCCGTGCTGGCCGGCTCAGACTTCCTCCAGTTCGGCTACGCCTACGCCGAGCAGAAAGCCGGCTAGCTCCCCGGCTTGGCTCCCGCCCTACGGCCGCCGCCGGTCCACCGCGCTGGCCCGGTTGGCCACGATCGCCGCCAGCGGCGGAATCACCAGCGCCACCGCCGACATGATCACCGCCGCCAGCACCGAGTACCGGTCCACCACCGCCCACGACAGCACGAACAGCGCGACGCACACCCCCATCAGCACGAAGTAGCGCCGCTTGTCCCGCCGCGGTGGTTCCGGTCCCGCTTCCCCATTCACGTCCGCCCCATTTTCCTTAGTCGAAGGTCTCGCCCAGGACTCCCACTTTCCCCCTGAGCTACCACC
>DATDIH010000315.1:0-8934 GCA_036521155.1 Streptosporangiaceae bacterium | reverse complement strand
CCTCGGGTCCCGGTCCAGGTCGGCCACCTTGGCCGATCCCGGCATCATCGACAGCCACAGCTCACCGTCCATGATCAGCGGCTCCACCCCGCTGATCCGGGCCGATCCGTCCCGCCGGGTGGTCCCGATCAGGAGCACGCCGGGCTTGATCAGCCGATCGTGTGCGGCCGCGCCGAGCGCGGGCTCGTGGGCCGCGATCTCTGCCCATCTCATGCTTCCGGTCTACTCCCGGCCACTGACATTCCGGTGTGCCCGGCCACCGATGTGCCCGGCCACCCAGCGGCCGGCCGCCCGCAGCCGCCCGCAGCCGCCCGCGGCCGTCAGTGGCCGTCAGTGGCCGTCAGTGGGCCGAAGGATCGGCCACCCGGGCCAGGAACAGCGGCTCCCCGGTGTGGGTGTCGGTGACCAGCAGCAGGTAGGGCCGGTCGAACACCAGCGGCGGGTTGGCCTGGGCGTCGGTCGGCATCAGCCCGACCGCGGTGGCCGCGCTGGCCACCGTGCCCTTCTCACCCACCTGCAAGGTGGCCGCGTGCTCGACCAGGCCGATGCAGCAAGCCTGGGGCGACAGCCCGTGGAAGTCGGCCGCCGAGGTGAACGCCACCCCCATGCCCAGCCCGGCCAGCAGCCCCTTCAGCTCGGCCTTGGTGCTCAGGTCCACCCGCGGCAACGCCACCGCCGTGGCTGGGACCGCCGTGCCGCCCCCGCCGCTCAGGGCGCCATTCAGCGAAGCCATCGTGCCCGTGGACGGCAGCGCGCAGCCGCCCGCCGCCTCCGCGGGCGGCAGCAGGGCCAGCATGGCCAGCCGGTCGCCGCGATACGGCAGCGACACCGCGGTCCAGCCCGCCGCCTGCGCCTGGTGGAACTGGCCCCCGGTCATGAACTTGGCCGAGACCTCCCGTCCGGCCGCCGTCTGGAACTCCTCGCTCTTGGTGGCCGACGCCTGGAACGGATGGGCCCAGGCCGCGTTCAGGTACAGCGCGTCGGTCAGGACCCAGCCGATGTCCTGCAGTGCGTCCGCGCTGAGCAGCCGGGGGATGTGGCCGCGGGTGGCCGCGGCGATGGCCTGGTCGATCTGCCGGGCGGCCCGCCCGGGGTCGGAAAGCAGCGGCACCCGGGCCACCCCGGCCCGGTAGCCGGTGGCCACCGCGTTCAGGTAGCCGCGCCGGGTGGTCAGGCTCGGGTCGGTCCAGACCTGGTCGCTGCTGGCCACGGTCACGCCGGGCCGGTCCAGGCTGCGCAGGGCGGCCGAGCGGGCCTGCAGCTGGGCCGCCAGCTGCGGGCCGGCGGCGGGCAGGTGCAGCACCCGGGCCATGGCCTGAGCGGTGCCGTCCCCCGCTCCCAGGTAGGCCATGCCCAGGCCACTGGCCAGGCTGGACGGCGACAGCACCAGGTTGGCCTGCGGCCTGGTCCGGCACCAGGCGCCCAGCACGGTCAGCCCGAACGCGATGTCGGCCGCGCCCAGCGGGCGGGGACTGGCGCTGGGCTCCCGGGCCGCCACGCCGTGCGCCATCGTCACCCCGGCCGGGCCGGACGACGTCGGCGACCCGTCCGGCCCGCCCCGGCCCGGACCGGAGCCCGAGCCACACCCGGCCAGCACCAGCCCCACCGCCACGGCGATCCCCGCGGCGGCCGGGCGCGCGCGGCGCCCGCCACGCGCAAGCTGTCCGGCCGCCCCTACCCGAGTCATGAGCCGATTATGGGTTCATCCCCGGGATCTGGGCCCGGATCCGGTCGATTTCCGCGTCATCGGAGACGCCCTGGAAGTCGTACCGCGGCGTATACGGACGCTCCAGCTCGGCCAGCTCGTCCGTGGTCAGCTCCAGGTCCAGCGAGGCCACGGCGTCGTCGATCTGGGCCTGGCTGCTCGCTCCGGCCAGCGGGGCGGCCACCACCGGCTGGTGCCGTAGCCAGGCCAGCGCGATCTGGGCCCGGGACACGCCCCGGTTCCCGGCTATCTTGCCCACCGCGTCCACGATGGCCCGGTCGCTGGTGGCGGTCAGGCCCGGGTAGAGCATGTCCGCGAACGGGTCGGACCGGGACCGCTCGGTGCCAGCCTGCCAGTCCCGGGCCAGGCGGCCGCGGGCCAGCGGGCTCCACACCATCGTGCCCACGCCTTCGCTGGCGCACAGCGGCAGCATCTCGCGTTCTTCCTCCCGGGCCAGCAGGTTGTAGTGGTCCTGCATGGTGATGAAGCGCGCCCAGCCGTGCTGGTCCTGCCGGTGCAGGGCCCGCGCGAACTCGAACGCCTTCATCGACGACGCCCCCAGATAGCGGGCCTTACCCGCCTTGACCACGTCGTTCAGCGCGTCCAGGGTCTCCTCCAGCGGCGTGCGCTGATCCAGCCGGTGGATCATGTAGAGGTCCACGTAGTCGGTGCCCAGGCGGCGCAGGCTGTGGTCGATCTCGGTCATGATCGCCTTGCGGGACAGCCCCGCTCCGTTGGGTCCCGGCCGCATGGGGTGCCGGACCTTGGTGCAGATCACCACCTCGTCCCGGTCGGCGTAGTCGGCCAGGGCCCGGCCCAGGATCTCCTCGCTGGAGCCGAGCGAGTACAGGTTGGCGGTGTCGAAGAAGTTGATGCCGGCCTCGAGCGCGTGCCGGATCAGCGGGCGGCTGTCCTGCTCGCTGAGCGACCAGACCGGGTGGCCGCGCCCAGGCTCGCCGTAGGTCATGGCGCCGATGGCGATGGGGGAGACGTCCAGGCCGCTGCGCCCGAGTTTGAGGTACTGCACGGGAACTCCTAGAGTAGTTCTTACCGGAGAGCTGTCCGGTAGCACGAACGACCATACCGGAGAGTTCTCCGTTTTGCCAAAGCCGCCCAGGCCTGGAGGGGACGTGACCCAGTCCGCGCAAGGAACCACGCCAGGACCGGTCCGCGCCCACGCGCTGCGCAACCGGGAGCACATCCTGCAGGTGGCCAGCGAGGCGTTCGCCGAGTCCGGGACGACCTCGCTCAACGCCATCGCCAAGCGGGCCGGGGTGGGGGCGGGCACGCTGTACCGGCACTTCCCGACCCGGGAGGACCTGATCCTGGCCGTCTACCAGCGGGACGTGCAGCGCCTGGTCGACTCGGTGCCGGACATCCTGGCCGAGCACCCGCCCCTGGACAGCTTCCGGATCTGGTTCCTGACCCTGGCCGACTACATCCGGGTCAAGCACGGCCTGGGCGACGCCCTGTACACCGCGGCCGCCCAGAGTGTCGTCAACGAGGCCTACGCCCCGGTCATCGCGGCGGTCACGGTCCTGCTCCGGGCCTGCGCGAACCACGGCAGCCTGCGCGACGGCCTCGACCCCGGCGACGTGCTCCTGCTCATGGGTTTCCTGTGGCGCACCCCAGCCACCGACCAGGGCCGCGAGCAGGCCCGCCGCCTGCTCGACCTGACCATCGAAGGCCTCCGCCCCCGCTGACTCTCGCCCGGTGCCGTGAAAGCCGTGGTCCCCGATGTCGGGAACACTTCTTTTCACATGCTGCCTAAAAGTGTTCCCGAATGCCGGGGTGGACACTCGCCCACCCCGCCGGAGCCGTGAACGGCGGAGGCAACTGGGGCCCGTGTGACAGCCGGGTGCAGGCCTCAGTCAGTTGTGGTTGACCGACTCGGTCGGGGCCGGGGTCTGCGGGTAGGGCGGCGCGGCCGGCCGGTCCGGGTGCTCGGCGGAATGAAAGCCCAGCCGCGACGGCGACCGGGGCGGCTCGGGCCGCGCCGGGCCGGAGTCGCCCATGCCGCGGACCACGGCGGCCATGCCGAGCAGGGCGGTGATCGGCGCGACCAGGGCGATGAAGTCGGCCGAAGTCAGGGTGCCCAGGGCGGCCAGCGCGCCCGCGAAGCCGGCGATCAGGATGGCCGCCACCACCAGGCCCCAGCCGTGCAGGAACAGCCGCAGCGTGAAGGGCGGGCCGGGTGCGGGCACCTCGGCCACCACGGTCACGGCCTTGGTCTCGCGCCGCTCGGCCATGCCCTCGCGGACCCGGACGCTGACGGTCAGGCTCCCGGGCTGGTCCGCGATCAGCAGCAACTCGTCGGGGTGGGACGGGTCCGGGGTCTGAGCCACCGAGCCCCCGCCCACGGCCCACGACACGACCTTGCCGTCGTTGGCCGAGCGCACCCGGTACCGGGCCTGTTCCCCGGTGACCACGCTCTCTGGCCCGTCGATGACCGCCGCCCGCGCGTGCCCGTTGACCGGCCGGCCGCCCTCGGCGGGGCGCGCGTCCTCGTCCGGCCGGGCGTCCGGGTCAGCCTGCCCGGGCGCGGGCGCTGGAACGGTGGCGATGAACTGGCGGCGGGCCAGCACCTCGGCCAGCCGGATCTGCCGCGCGTGCACGCTCCAGGTCATGGCCACGACCCCGGCGGCGAGCCCGGCCGAGCCCAGGCCCAGCAGGCCGGCCACCACCGGGTGCCCCGCGCCCGCCGCTATCGCTGTGATCATGGCATCTCCCATTGAATTACCTGCTGTACACACTAATTCAAACACAGTATCGATACAAGGGAGAGCCAGGCCACTACCTTCGATATTAATAAATAGCCATCAGGTGCGGGCCAGCCCGTGAGACGGTACGGCCATGGCGGACTACCGCGACGTGAACCGGGCCAGCTGGGATGAACGCGTGCCTGCTCACGTGGCCTCGGCGGGCTACCAGGTGGACCGGTTCGCCGCCGATCCCGGCTTCCTCAGCGAGGTCGTCCGGTTCGACCGGCCCCGGCTGGGCGACGTGAACGGCCTGCGGGGCGTGCACCTGCAGTGCCACATCGGCACCGACACCGTCTCACTGGCCCGGCTGGGCGCGTCAATGACCGGCCTGGACTTCTCCGTCCCGGCCGTGGCCGCGGCCCAGGAACTGGCCCAGCGCACCGGGGCCGACGCCACGTTCGTCCAGGGTGACGTCTACGCCGCACCCGACCTGCTCGGCCGGGGCGAGTTCGGCCTGGTCTACACCGGGATCGGGGCGCTCTGCTGGCTGCCGGACATCCGCCGCTGGGCCGAGGTGGTCGGCGCGCTGCTGGCGCCGGGTGGCCGGCTGTTCCTGCGCGAGGGGCACCCCATGCTGTGGTCGCTGGCCGATACCCGCGAGGACGGCTTGCTGGTGGTCGAGTACCCCTACTTCGAGCGGCCCGAGCCGACCGTGTTCGACGAGGACGGCACCTACGTGGAGACCGACGTGGTCTTCGAGCACAACCTGACCCACGAGTGGAACCACGGCCTGGCCGAGATCATCACCGCGCTGATGGACGCGGGCCTGGAAATGACCGCGCTGGCCGAGCACGACAGTGCGCCGTGGGCGGCGCTGCCGGGCATGATGGAGCAGAGCGACGACGGCGAGTGGCGGCTGGCCGACCGGCCCCGGCGGCTCCCGTGCACCTACACCCTGCAGGCGGTCAAGCGCCGCTGACCGAGCGCCCCCCCGGAGACCCATGAGCATCCTGGACGAGAGCAAGCCCAAGCACGTCGCGGCCGCCGCCCGGCTGGCGTCCGAGCCGATCATCTGGCTGACCACGGTCTCACCGGCCGGCCAGCCGCAGTCCACGCCGGTGTGGTTCCTGTGGGCCGACGGCGAGTTCCTGATCTTCGGCGCGGCCAAGCGGCCGAAGAACGCCAGCATCGAGGCCAACCCCCGCGTTGCCCTGCACCTGGAGGGCAACGGCCGCGGCAGCGACAACGTCATCTTCGAGGGCCAGGCCCGCCTCGACCCGTCCGGCCCGCGGGCCGAGGACGTGCCCGACTACGTAGCCAAGTACCAGTCGTTCCTCGACACCTACGGCTGGACCGCGGCCAGCTTCTCCGACGACTACCCGCACGTCATCCGGGTCACCCCGACCCGGGCCCGCATCTGGTGACGCCCTGGCCGGCCCGCCCTACCCGGCCCGCCTTAACCAGCCTGGCCCAGCAGGCGGTCCGTGACCGGGTCGGGCTGGCCGCCGAAGTACTGGGCCAGCACCTGGCCGAACACCGGCTCGTCCGGATCGGCCCGGTGGAACAGGGTCATGGACGACCGCAGCTTCTGCGCGTCCAGTCCGCCGAAGATCTGGTCCGCGTCACCGCCGGGCCGCTCGGTCAGCACCCGGGCCGCCGCGGCCAGCCGCGCCCCCAGCACCGGGTGCCGCAGATACGCCTGGGCCTCGGCCAGCGAGGCGATCGCGTACCGCCGCGACGTGGCGCTCTGCCCGAGCCCGGCCACCTGCGGGAACACGAACCACATCCAGTGGCTGGTCTTGCGGCCCCGGCGCAACTCGGCCAACGCGTCTTGGTAGACACTGCCGCCGGTGCCACCCGAGTCCTGGGCCTCGACGAACCGCCCCAGGCCGTACCCGTCATCCAGGCCGGCCTCGGTCACTGGTCCAGGCCGAGGGTGAAGGTCGGCCGGGGCGAGGTCTCGGGCAGCCGGTGCTCGTCGGACAGCCGCCGGATCGCGGTCCCGGTGGCCAGGAACTCGGTCGCGTGCTCGCCCCAGACGTGGTTGGACACGGCCACCGAAACCCCGACGATCCCGCTCGCCCCGGCCTGGTCGGCCTCGGCCTGCATGCGGGACAGGGACAGCTCCCGGGCGTCGTAGACCCCCTGGGTGAACTGGACCATTTCCTGGTTCTGGCCCGCCTGGCGCAGCGCCTGCATGGCCGACTGGTGGGCGATGTGGTAGACGCAGGTGCCGAGCACGAACGCCACCGGCACCGCACCCGCGGCCAGCAGCCGGAAGAAGTCCTGGGCCGACAGGTCCGAGGTGAAGGCCCGGCCGTTGGGCGCGCGGTGCGCCCCGGTGCCGCCGATGGCCTTGACCGCGGTCCCGGTGGCCACGAACTCCAGCACTTCCTGGCCCCAGGCGTACATCTGCAGGCGCAGATCGACCCCGACGATGCCGTCGGCGCCGAGGTGATCGGCCTCGGACTGCATCCGGGACATGGCCAGTTCCCGGGCGTTGTACATGGCCTGGCTGAGGACCTGCAGCTCCTGGTTCTGCGACCAGCGGCCGACCTGCATGCCCACGTGGTAGATGGACGAGCCGACCACGAAGCCCAGCGGCTCGAACCCGGCCTCGCCGAGCAGCACGTACTCCGACACCGACAGGTCGGAGGTGAAGACCCCGCCCGGCTTCGCGCCGGCCGTGTCGGCCAGGCGGCTGTCGGCGGTCTGCGGCTCCCAGGTCGCGCCGGCCTGGTCCTGGCCCCGGTTGAACAGCGGCATCCGACTCTCCCTCGCTCCCGCACCCCGGGCCCCGTTACCCAGGATCGTCAGTCAAGCAGTGTCCCAGGTTTCGCCGCGGTTCGGGTCAGCGCCCCTTGGCGCCGGCTCTGGCCCGGGTCGCGGCCGGCTTCGGGACCGGCTTCGGGACCGGCTTCGCGGCCGCTTTGGCCTTGGCGGCCGCCTTCAGCTCCTGCTTGTAGGCCCGCACCCGCCCGAGCGATTCGGAGTCGGAAATGTCAGCCACCGAGATGTAGCTGCCTTCGGCGCCGAACGGGCCGGCCGCCTCCCGCCAGCCCGGAGGCTGCACACCAAGCCGCTTGCCCAGCAGAGCCACGAAAATCTGCGCCTTCTGCGTGCCGAATCCGGGCAGCTCGGCCACCCGCTTGAGCAGGTCGGCCCCGTCGGCGGCGTCACCCCAGACCCGGCCCGCGTCACCGTCGTAGCGGGCCACCAGCAGCTGGGCCAGGGACTGGACCCGGGCCGCCATCGACTTGGGGTACCGGTGCAGCGCCGGGCGCTCGGCGAACACCGCGGCCAGCGCCTCCGGGTCGTAGCTGGCCAGTTCGTCCGCGGTCGGCTGGTGGCCCAGCCGCCGGGACAGGTCGTACGGCGCGCTGAACGCCCGCTCCAGCGGGACCTGCTGGTCCAGCAGCATGCCGATGAGCAGGGCCAGCGGATCGGTGCTGAGCAGCTCGTTGGCGGCGGGTTCGACGGGCATCGAGATCGTCACGAGGTTCCTCCTGGTCGCGGGGACCATCATGGCGCACGCGTCAGGTTCGCGTCAGCATGGTGGCCCCGCGGCCCCGAAGGTGCCAAGGTGGAATCGGACAGGCGGGCACGCCGTTCTTCTAGTACGGGGCAACGCGCGCGTCGGCCGGTGTGCCAGCAAGGAGCCGGGGCGCCGCGTCCCAGCCCGGATGGATGGAGTCGTTAATGACACCCCACATGAAGTGGGCGATCGGCGGAATCGTCGTCGGCCTGATCCTGCTCATCGTGAGCCCCTGGCTCGCGCTGGCGCTGATCGTGGCCGCGATCGCGATCCCGACCGCTGCCTATCTGATGCTGGATGAATCCCAGCGCCGCCGGCTGCGCGAGTCGCGCCGCCGCCGCAGCCTGGGCAACTGACCGGCCGGCCCGGGCCCGGCTACCCGCCGGGCCCGGCTTAATCGCGCCGGACGGGAATCCAAGCCGCTTTCGTGGGCATTGACATCGATAGACGTCACGGTCCCAGAACGAAAGCAGCCACCATGCCCGTCCGCCGCCTCAACCACGCCGTCCTCTACGTCCGCGATCTGGCCCGGACGGTCAGCTTCTATCGCGAGGTGCTCGGCTTCGAGGTGCGCACCGACGTACCGGGCCGGGCCGCCTTCCTGCACGCGCCCGGCTCGGCCAACGACCACGACCTCGGCCTGTTCCAGCTGGCTCCCGGGGCCGATGCCCCGGCCGCCGACCCCGGCACCCGGGCGGGCCTGTACCACCTGGCCTGGGAGGTGGGCACCCTGGCCGACCTGGCCGACATCCGGGCCCGGCTGACCACGGCCGGGGCCCTGGTCGGGTCGAGCGACCACCGGGTTTCCAAGTCCCTCTACGCCAAGGACCCCAGCGGCGTGGAGTTCGAGGTCATGTGGCGCGTCCCCGCCGAGGACTGGGAAGCCGAGCTCGGCTCGGGCGACCTGATCGCCCCCCTCGACCTGGACGCCGACCTGGCCCGCTGGGGCGACCGCCCCACCGGCGCCGCCGCCGGCTCCGCCACCTGACCCC
>DATDIH010000314.1:0-4108 GCA_036521155.1 Streptosporangiaceae bacterium | reverse complement strand
CGTCAGTGCTGGCCTCGGTGGCCAGGGCCAGCAGGCGGTCGCGGCCCTGCTGGGTCACGGCGGCGGACGGTGGCGCTTCAGCCAGCAACGCGCGCACCGCGTCTTCGGGGTCGGTGATCGTCATAGTTCCTCCTCAAGTGCGGTGCGAACGGTGCGGCGGGCCCGGTTGAGGCGGGAGCCGACCGTGCCGGCCGGGATGCCCAGGGCCGCCGCCACCTCCTCGTAGCTGAGGTCGGCCAGCGAGACCAGCAGCAGCACGTCCCGGTCGCCGTCGGTGAGCCGGGCCAGGGCCCGGGCCAGCGGCTGGCGCAACTGCTGGGCGCTGACCCGGGCCGCGGCCAGGTCGGCCAGGTCGCCGGGGTCGGCGGCGGCCCGTCCGCTTGCTGACCGGCTGGCCTCGCGGGACAGGGCGTTCAGGCGGCGGGCTTCGCCCCGCCGGTGCCGGGCGACCAGGTTGGTGGCGATCCCGTACAGCCAGGGCCGCAGCGCGCCCCGGCTGGGCTGGAACTGAGCCCGCTTGCGGAAGGCGTCGGTGAACGTCTCGGCGGCCAGGTCGTCGGCCACGTCCGGGCCGAGCCGCCCGGCCACGTACCGGTAGATCTCGGCGAAGTACCGGTCGTAGATGGCCGCGAACCGTTCCGGCCGGTGCAGCGACTCGGCCACCACGGCCGCGTCCCGGTCGGCGGCCGCGTCCCGGCGGGCGATGGCGTCCGGGGTGGCGGCCGTGGCTCGGCCGGTGGCCGCGTGTGGGCCGGGGGCCGCGTGTGAGCCGGGGGCCGCGTGTGAGCCGGGGGCGGGCCCAGGCCCGGGCTTGCCCACCCGCACCAAGGCGGTCATCCAGAATGTCCAGTCAATTGCGGTCCTTTCGGGGGACAGTGTTCACCCCTACTCCGCCGCAGGACGGAATCTTCTTCAGGCGGCCGCCCGCCGGGTCAGGCGAACTGCTGCTGGCCCAGGACCGACAGCAGCTCGAGCTTCTCGTAGCCCTCGGTGTGCGGCGGGGCGGTCAGGACCAGCAGGAGCTGGGACTGATCCTCGGTGAACAGGGCCTGGCAGTCCAGCTCGATCGGGCCCAGCTCGGGGTGGACCAGGATCTTGTGATCGGCGAAGCGCTTGGCCACCTCGTGCCGGTCCCACAGGGCGGCGAACTCCGGGCTGGCCTTCTGCAGGGTCCGGACCAGGTCGCCGGCGGCGGACCGCGGACCCATCAGGCCGTAGGCGGCGCGGAGGTTGGCCACCTGAGCCCGGCTCTGGCGGGGCCGGTCGTCCTCGGGGTAGATCAGCCGCTCGGCCGGGTCGGTGAACCAGCGGTAGATCTCGCTGCGGGCCGGGCCGGTGTGCCGGGACCGGTCGCCGAACAGGGCTACCGCCATCCGGTTCTGGACCAGGGTCTCGCCCAGGCTGGACAAGATCATGGCCGGGGTGTCGTCCAGCCGGTCCAGCACCCGCATCAGCGCCGGGGCCACGTGACTGGCCGCGGTGACCGCGGCGGGCGGGTTGTGCCCGGCCACCCGGAACAGGTAGTCGCGCTCATCGCTGGTCAGCCGGAGCGCCCGGGCCAGCGAGGCCAGCATCTGCGCGCTGGGCTGCGGGCCGCGTCGCTGCTCCAGCCGGGTGTAGTAGTCGGTGGACATCAGGGCCAGCTGGGCGACCTCTTCGCGCCGCAGCCCGGGAGCCCGGCGGCGGACGCCAGCGGGTAGCCCGACGTCTTCGGGCTGCAGGGCTTCGCGGCGGTGCCGCAGGAAGCCGGCCAGGGCTGCTCGGTCCATGGATCCATTATCCGGCCAGCGTCGCAGTGGCAACCAGGGATCCCCGATCCCCCGATAACCGCTCTCTGCCCCCGCCCGGCCGCAGGGCCCAGGCTGGAGCCATGAACATCTCCGGGAACACCATCTTCATCCCCGGCTCCACCAGCGGCATCGGCCTCGCGCTGGCCCTGGCTCTGCAGGCCCGGGGGAACACCGTCATCGTCGGCGGCCGTCGCACCGACCGGCTCGAGCAGATCACCGCCGAACACCCCGGCCTGGACTCCGTGGTCATCGACACCACCGACCCGGCCAGCATCGCGGCCGCGGCCGAGCAGGTGCTGGCCCGGCACCCGGATCTGAACGTGCTGATCCCGATGGCCGGAATCATGCAGGCCGAGGACTGGCACAAGCCCGAGGGCTTCCTGGCCTCGGCCGAAGCGGTGATCACCAGCAACCTGCTCGGCCCGATCCGGCTGATCGCCGCGTTCATCGAGCACCTCGAGGCCCAGCCGGCCGCCACCATCGTCACCGTGTCCTCCGGCCTGGCCTTCACACCACTGGCCGTCACCCCCAGCTACAGCGCGGCCAAGGCCGCGATCCACCTGCTCAGCGAGGCGATCCGGCTGCAGTACGCCGACACCAGCGTGCAGATCATCGAGCTCGAGCCGCCGTCGGTCCGCACCGAGCTGATGCCCGGCCAGGAGACCAACGAGCAGGCCATGCCGCTGGACGAGTTCATCAGCGAGGCCGTGGGACTGCTGGCGTCCCAGCCCGACGCCAAGGAGATCCAGGTCGAGCGGGTCAAGTTCCTCCGCTACGGCGAGGCCCGCGGCGACTACGACCAGGTGGTCGCGACTCTGAACGCGTCCGACCCGCACGGGAAGTGAGCCCGGTGAGCGACGCGCAGGTCATCGTCATCACCGGGGCCTCCAGCGGCTTCGGCAATCTGGCCGCCCGGGCCCTGGCCCGGGCCGGGCACACCGTGTACGCGGGTATGCGCGCCAGCACCGGCCGCAACGCTCCGGCCATGACCGAGCTGGCCGATCTGGCCGAGGCCGAGAAGATCGACGTCCGCGGTATCGAGCTGGACGTTCAGGATCAGGCTTCGGTGGACGCGGCGGTCGCGGCCATCACCGGCGAGCAGGGCCGGATCGACGTGTTGGTGCACAACGCCGGGCACATGGTCCTCGGCCCGGCCGAGGCTTTCACCCCCGAGCAGCTGGCCGAGCTGTACGACGTGAACGTGCTCAGCACCCAGCGGGTCAACCGGGCCGTGCTCCCGGTCCTGCGCAGCCAAGGCCACGGGCTGCTGGTGTGGGTGGGCAGCTCCAGCAGCCGCGGCGGCCACCCGCCGTTCCTGGCCCCGTACTTCGCGGCCAAGGCCGGGATGGACGCACTGGCCGAAAGCTACGCGGCCGAGCTGATCAAGTTCGGCATCGACACCGTCATCGTGGTGCCGGGCGCCTACACCAGCGGCACCAACCACTTCGCGCACGCGGGCCAGCCCGCCGACACCGGCCGGGCCGCAGCCTACGACGCCAATTACGGCGAACTCCGGGAGGGCATGGCCCGCAGCCTGACCGAGATCTTCCCGGCCGGCCACGGGGCCGAAGAGGTCGCCGACGAGATCGTCCGGGTGGTGGACCTGCCCGCGGGTCAGCGCCCGTTCCGGACCCACATCGACCCCAGTCACGACGGCAGCGAGGTCGTCTCGGTGGTCTACGACCGGATCCGGGCCGAGTTCTACCGCCGGATCGGCATCGCCGAGCTGCTGCCGGAGCAGGCCAGCCTGTAATCCCGCACAGAACCCTGCGCAGAAACCCTCGCATCAAACCTGCGCAGGAACCCCGGCGTCAAAGGAGAAAGATCATGCCGTTCGCCAACTTCAAGGTGCCTGCGGGCACGCTGACCGCCGAGCAGAAGGAAACCATCGTCCACCGCACCACCGACCTGTACGCCGAGCTCTACGGCGAGCGGGCCCGGGCCAACACCATGGTCCTGGTCGAGGAGGTGCAGGACGGCGGCTGGGGCATCGGCGACGAGGTGCTCACCCTGGCCAAGCTTCAGGGCAACTCGCTCGCGGGCGATGAACCGGGGCCGGCGAAGTAGCACCGTCCGGCCGGGGTGATCCAGCACATGACGCCCGGGCTGGGCTGGGCGAGCCGCCAGCCTTGAGCCTGTTTACAGCGATGGTGGTGACGGCACAGCGGTCCCAGGTCGCATTCGCAGGTCGGACCGCCCTGGTCGTAAGGCACCGTATGGTCCAGGTCGCAGCGCGCGGCGGGCTGGCCGCAACCGGGTGCGGTACAGGTTGGCGTGCGAGCCATGATGAGGTGCTGGAGGAAGCGGCTGGGCTGATA
>DATDIH010000313.1:0-2516 GCA_036521155.1 Streptosporangiaceae bacterium | reverse complement strand
GGGCGGTTCCAGCCCGGCCTGCTGATCGTGGTGCCGTGGACCCGGCAGGTGGAGGTGGGGACCTGGATGGCCGAGGAGCGCAGCAAGTCCTACATCGCGCAGCTGGCCCCGCCCGTCCGGGACCGGCTGCTGCGCCGGATCGAGGAGCTGCTGGGAACGCACTTCCCCGGGACCACGATGATCGTGCCGTACCAGACCCGGATGTGGCTGGCCCGGCGGCGCTGAGCGCTCAGCCCAGGTCGTCCACGAACGCGTAGTCACGCAGGAATTCCTGCAGCGCGGCGTGCCGGTCCAGCAGCCTGGGCAAGGCTGCGCCCAGCTCTTCGGGGCCCAGGCTGAGCAGGTCGACCCGGACGTCCGCGATTACCTGCGTCATCCCGGTGACCAGCGCCCGCGGGTCCATGGTGCCCTCGAGGTCCCGGTCGGCGCGGTCCAGGATCTCGAGCCGGACGAGCTGGTCGGCCAGGTCCTGGGGGCAGGCCAGGCCCGCTTCGAGGAGGTCGGCCCAGCCGCGGCAGAGCGTGCGCCGTCCCCGGCCGGTCCGGTAGGCCGTGTACACGGCATCCCACTGGCGGCGGACGAACTCTTCCCAGCCGAGGTCCTCGAGTTCACCCTGATCGTGGTCGTACACGGGCTTACCTTAACCGGAGAGGGTCAGAGTGTGGCCACGTGCTCGCCGCAGCGGGCCGCGTCGTAGCCGGGCAGGCTGCCCAGCTGGGCGGTCAGCCAGGGCGAGGAGAGCACCCGGAGCAGGCCGTCCACCTCCCGGGAGCCGAGCTGGGCGGCCGGGATGACCAGGTCGAAGCGTTCGTCGGTGAACGGCACGAACCCCAGCCCGTAAGCCAGCGCGGCCGGCTCGCTGGCCACCCCGGCGTCGGCCAGGCCGGCGGCCGGGGCCGACGCCACCTGCAGGTGGCCGGCGGCGCGGGTGCCGTAGCCGTTCAGCGCGTCAGGTTCCAGGCCGGCCCGGCCCAGCTCCCGGTCCAGGACGTGGCGCGCCTCGGATCCCTCTTCCCGGTTGACCACCCGCAGCCCGCGCTCGGCCAGGTCGCCGAGCCCGCGGACGCTGCCGTCCAGTCCCGGCCGGAGCACCAGCCCCTCCCGCCAGGACGCGAACCCGACCACTTCCGCCCCGCCACCGGGCAGCTCCCGGCCGGCCGGGCCGGTGTTGTACTCACCGGAGCTGCCGAGCAGGTGCGCGCCCGCCGCGTGGACCAGCCCGGCCGCGGCCAGCCGGAGTGCCTCGCCGCTGCTGCACGGCCACCAGCTGAACCCGACCGGGGGGTCGAGCAGCGCCAGCGGGGTCTCCAGCAGCGGCAGGGCCGGATCACAGCCCGCTACCACCAGGGTCGGCCGGGGCGGGCCCAGCGGCCGCACCGGGGTCGCCGGGGCCGGGCCGGAGGGCATCGCGACGAGCCCGCCCGCGGGCAGGAACCCGGCCCGGGTCGCGGACTCCGCGGCCAGCGGCAGCGCCACGAACGAGTCACCCACCTGGGCCAGGGTGACCCGGGCTCCCTCGCCGCCGAGCGGCGCCACCGGCCGGGCCCCCACCACCGGGGCGGGAATCCCCGGCCCGAACAGCTCCTCGACGGTCACGCCCAGCGCGGTGGCCAGGGCCAGGGCAACCCGGAGGGACGGGTCGGAATGGCCGGCCTCGACCGCCGACACGGCCTGCCGCGACACCCCGGCCATGCCGGCCAGCTGCTGCTGGGAGTAGCCGCGGGCCTGGCGCAGCACCCGCAGCTTCGCGCCGCCCGGGCCGGGCCCGGCGGCCATCGCGGTCACGTCGGCACCTCCTCGGCGCGGGTGACCCGGGTCCCGTCGGGCCGGAAGCACGGCGGGGCCAGCACCGTGAACGTGAAGTCCCCGCCGCCGGCGGGCGCCTCGCGCAGCCGGACCGGCACCAGCGTCCGGCCCGCCCCGGCACCGGTCCTCTCAGTACCGCCCGTCCCGGCACCGGTTCTCTCGGCACCGCCCGCCCCGGTAGCGACCATCTCGATCGTGGCCTCCCAGCCGACCCCGGCCGGGCGGCAGGACCGGACCGGGCCAGCCAGCACCACGCCCCGGCCTGGCTGCCGCCCCGGGACCACCCGGTCGGGGTGCACGCCCGCCACCGTCCCGGGGTCGGCCGGCAGCGGCACGAACGCGCGGTACCCCACCAGCTCAGCCACCCGGCGCGCCGCGGGCGCCGCCACCACCTCGGCGGGGGACCCGAGCTGCAGGATCTGACCCCGGTCCAGCACGGCCATCCGGTCCGCGAACGCCTGCGCGGCCTCGAGTTCGTGGGCGACCAGCACGGACGGCACCTGCCGGGCCGCCACCACCTCGCGGACCAGGTCGGTAAGGTCACGCGTCAGGCTGGCGTCCAGCCCGGTGTAGGGCTCGTCCAGCAGCAGCGCGTCACAGCGGCTGGCCAGCAGCCGGCCGAGCGCGACCCGGTGGGCCTGGCCGCCGGACAGGCGGGCCGGGCGGTCGTCCACCAGCCCGCCGATCCCCAGCCGCTCCGCGATCCTGGT
>DATDIH010000312.1:0-2242 GCA_036521155.1 Streptosporangiaceae bacterium | reverse complement strand
GTGCACGTGGCGGATCAGGGCGGGATCAGCAGCTTCGCGTCACCGGACTGGATTGGCTGGGGCTACCGGCTCATCGAGGTGGGGGCCGTGGTCACGGCGGTCACGTTGCTCGTTCCGTGGTCGGCCTGGGTGGGGTGGGCGGTGGCCGCACTGCTCGGCACGGGGCCGTTCATCGCCTACGTCGTGTCCCGTTCCGTGGGGCTTCCGGCTGATCACGGCGACGTCGGCGACTGGGGCTACTGGGTCGGCACCGTGTCGCTGGTCATCGAGGCCGCGCTCGTCGTGCTGGGGGTCACGATGCTCATGGCTTACCGGCAGCGGGCCGGCCATCGGCTGGTCGTCGGCCGCCTGGGCCAGCTGCCCTAGCGGATCCGCGCCGGGTCCCCCCGGCCGGCCCCCCCCGGGCCCCCGGCCGGGCTCCCAGGCCGGCGGGGATTCCGCGCCCGGGGCTGGGGATCCCCTGACCGGCCGCCCGGCGTGCCAGAATCTCAAGGCGTGACGACAAACCCGGTCAGCCGCCGCGCCACCGCCCGGGACGTAGCCGAGCGGGCCGGCTGTTCCGCGTCGACCGTGTCACTCGTGTTCACCGGCAAAGATGCGGGGCGGGTCAGCCCGCAGCTGCGCAGCCTCATCTTCGCGGCCGCGGCGGACCTCGGCTACCGGGTCAACTCCACGGCCAGCGCCCTGGCGCGAGGGCAGCTCGAATCGGTCGGCTTCGTCGGTCCCGACCCCACGAACCCGTTCTTCTCCATGGTCCTGGAGGGGCTCACCCGGCACCTGGATCGCGACTTCTCGCTGACGGTGCTGATGCCCGAGGGCGGCGAGGACTACAACCTCAGCACGGTGCAGCGGGCGCTGGCCGGCAACCTCGCCGGGCTGATCCTGGCCACCCCGGGCACCGAGTTCCTGGCCAGCTTCGTGCCCACCTGCCCGACCGTGATCCTCGACGCCGGCGGGACGGCGGGGGAGCTGCCCAGCGTCGACCTGGACCTGCGCAGCGCGGTCCGTGAGCTGTCCGGGTACCTGGCCGCACTCGGCCACGACCGGGTCGCCTACGTCGGGGTCAGCCGGAAGAAGAAGGTCTCCCTGCAGCACCGCCGCGAAGAGCTGCAGGCCGGGCTGCTGGAGCACGGCTCCGGCCTGGCCGTGGACGATCTGGTCCTCGGGGGCATGACGATCGATCATGCCTACCAGGGCTTCCGGCGCATCTGGCCCGGCTGGTCCGCGGCGGGCGTGACTGCCGTGGTGTGCGGGGACGACCTGCACGCCTACGGGGTGCTGCGGGCCGCCCGGTCGCTGGGCCTGGACATCCCGGGTGACCTGTCCCTGGTGGGCTTCAACGACCTGCCCTACTCCGAGCTGACCCAGCCCTCCCTGAGCACCGTGAACCTGTTCGCGACCCGGCTGGGCACCGAAGCGGCGGCCCTGCTAGGCACGTACATCCGGACCGGGCGCGCCCCCCGCAGCAAGGTGCTGCCCAGCGCCCTCGTCATCCGCGAGTCCACCGGGCCCGTTTCCGCCCGCGGCCCGCGCGCCCGGTCCTGACCCGGGCCCGCCTGGCGAGCCGGGCCCGCCAGACCGAGCGGGCTCGCCAGAGCGGCCGTACCGGTCCAGGAATGACACGGCCACCAGTTCGTCAATGAACCGCGGGACCGGCACCACTGTGTGCTCGCCGGCCAGCGAACCGGCCGCGACGGCCTCCAGGCAGCGCGCCTGCAGGGCGAACCCGAGGTCCATCGACTCGATGGAATTGCCCAGCGGCCGCGGGCCTGCCAGGTTGGCCATGTGGCCTCGGGTCAGCAGGTGGAATCGCCGGCCATCCGCCAGGCGGAACGTCTCGATCCCGTCCGCCGCCGGGTACCGCTCCACCACGGACGCCGCGGCGGCCAGGTCGTCGACAGCGATCTCCCGGGGGAAGTGGCCCGCGTTCATCAGCACCGCGCCGTCCTTCAGCAGCCCCAGGTCGTCCGCGGTAATCACCGACTCGGCCCCGGTCACCGTGATGACCACGTCCGCGGCCCGCAGGGCCTGCTCGCGGCCGGGGACGGCAAACCCGTCGAGGCTGGCTTCCAGCCTCGTGACCGGGTCGATCTCGACCACAGCCACTGACGCGCAGGCGTTCCGGAAATTGGCGGCCACGCCCTTCCCGCACGCGCCGTAGCCGAACACGGCCACCTGCCGGCCATTGGTCATCTGGTTGGTGATCCGCAGGTACGACTCGAGCACGCTCTGCCCGACCGCG
>DATDIH010000311.1:0-25029 GCA_036521155.1 Streptosporangiaceae bacterium | reverse complement strand
GAGGTGGCCGGGTCGCGTGCGCGGCCGTGGCTACCCCGGGACCGCGTCGTCAGCCGGCCGAGGCCGATCTGTCGCGTTCCAGATGATCGAGCACGCGGGCGAAGTGATCACCCAGGGCCTCGGGAACGTGCTGCGACATGGCCTGGGCCAGCATCGCGTCCACCGCGGCCTGGGCCAGCGGGCGCAACCGCCGGGTGATCGCGGCCACCTCGGCGATGTCCTGGCCCTGCAGCAGGCCGTCCTGGAGCCGGTCGGCCAGCACGTACCGGGTCACGGTCCCGGCCAGGTCCCGGGCGGCCGCGTCGACCTGGGCGCGCAGCCGTTCGGCCAGGTCCAGCACGGCGGGCAGCGGCATGCCCGCCGCCACCAGCTCGGCCCCCGCGTTCAGCAGCCGCGGGCTCGGCACCCGGTAACGGGCGCCGTCCGGCTCCAGCAGCCCCAGATCCACGGACCGCGCGATATTGGCGGGGGTCGACTGGTCGCCGAACAACTCACCCAGCCGGGCCACGGTCACGTAGGCCGGAACCTCATCGGACCAGGGCAGGCCGACCGCGGACTCCAGGTCGAGGATTTCGGCGATGTCGCCGCCGCGCTCCCACACGCTCAGCAGTTCGCTGATGGTGGCGAAGGTGTAGCCGCGCTTGAGCAACTGGCCGATCAGGCGCAGCCGGGCCAGATGGGCGTCGGTGTAGATACCGACCCGGCCGTCGCGGCGCGGCGGTGGTAGCAGGCCCCGGTCCTGGTACACCCGGATGTTGCGCACGGTGGCACCGGCCTGCCGGGCCAGCTCGTCGATCCGGTATTCGGCCATGAAGACAACCTTACGCAGGCTGAACATTTACTCATTGCATTGAGACAATGATCATTGTAACGTTTCGAAGAGGGGGACGGACCTAGAGGGTGTGAGCCTGGCGGAGGCCGGGCGTAGGGAAGGAGCCCCGTGAGCCGAGAAACCCTGGCTAGCCTGGCCGGCCGTAAGGCCCTGACCGGGCGGACCGCCATCGTCACCGGCGCCTCGGGCGCGTTCGGGTCGGCGACCCTGCGGGTGCTCAAGTTCCTCGGGGCCGGCGCCCTGGGACTGGACCGGGTCCCCGGCCCCGACGTGCTGGCCTGCGACGTCACCAGTGACGAGCAGGTGACGGCGGCGGTCGGCGAGGCGACCAGGCGCCTGGGCGGCCACCTCGACATCCTCATCCACTACGCGGGCGTCGGTCCTGCCGTGGACGTGGGCCGGGCCCCGGACGCCCAGGTCCACGAAGCCCTCGAGGTCAACCTGCTCGGTCCCTGGCGGGTGACCGCCGCCGCCATGCCCGCCCTGCTGGCCGGGAGCGCCCCCGGCCGGCAGGGTGGCCGGGCCCGGGTGGTGATCACCGCGTCCCTGCTGGCCGGGGTGACCATGCCGTTCACGGCGGCCTACACCGTGTCCAAGCGCGCGCTGACCGCCTACGCCGACGTGCTGCGGCTGGAGTACGGCACCCACCTGGACGTGACCACGGTCTACCCCGGCTACGTGGACACGCCGATCCACGACCGGTCGCGCGCGGCCGGGGTGTCGCTGGACGGCCTGGTGCCGGCCGAGCAGGTCCGCAACACCGTGCTGACCGCGGTGTCGGCCGCGGCGGCCGCGCATCCCCCGCGCGACGTGGCCGCCACCGGGCCCGGCACCGGCGCCCGGCTGCTGGCCCGGCACGCGCCCGCCCTGCTGGACCGGGCCGTGGCGGCCCGGGTCGGCCGGCTGGCCCGCCACGACCAGTTCTCGGGAGCCGCGCTGGCCGCCGGCCTGCGCGACCGCCACCAGCACCGGGAGGAAATTCCGGCATGAACGCCACGAACGCCAGCACCACCGCCACGCTCCGGACCACCGACCGCGAGGACATCGCCGGGCGCCTGCTGCGCTCTTCGGCCAAGGCGTCCTACGACCCGCTGACCACGATCGACTGGGAGACGCCGGTCGACCCCGACCGGTACGCGATCCCGCCCCACCGGGTGTCGCTGTACGGCACCGAGCTGTGGGACCAGCTCACCGAAGGCCAGCGCAAGGAGCTGTCCCGCCAGGAGGTGGCCAGCATCGCCTGCGTGGGCATCTGGTTCGAGGCCATCCTCATGCAGATGCTGATCCGGCACGCCTACGACCTGGACCCGACCACCAACCACGTGCAGTACTCGTACACGGAGATCGGCGACGAATGCCGCCACTCGGTGATGTTCGCCCGGTTCGTGGCCAGGATGGGCGCGCCCTACTACCCGCTGGACCGGGTGGGCCGGTTCCTGGGCCGGTTCTTCAAGACCACCTCCAGCGGGCCGCTCACGTTCAGCGCCGCGCTGTTCGTGGAGGAACTGCTGGACCAGATGCAGCGCGAGATCATGGTCGACGAGGACCTCGAGCCGCTGACCCGGGCGGTGGCCCGGCTGCACGTCACCGAGGAAGCCCGGCACATGCGCTACGCCCGGGAGGAACTGATCCGGGACTGGCCCAAGCGCCGGGCCCTGACCCGCGCCTACAGCCGGCTGGCGCTGGCCCTGGTGGCCCTGCACGCCACCGAGCGGCTCATCCACCCCGGCTGCTACGCCACGGTGGGCCTCGACCCCAGGCAAGCCCGGAAGGTTGCGGCCGCGAACCCGCACTGGCGGGAGTCCAAGACCTGGTTCGCCCGGCAGGCGGTGGAGACGTTCACCGCCGCGGGCCTGATGTCCTCCCGGCCGGCCCGGTACTTCTGGCGCAAGGCTGGCCTGCTCGGGCCCGCCGCCGGGCCCGCCGCATGATGCCCGATTTCAGTGTGGCCATCATCGGCTCCGGCTTCGGCGGGATCGGGATGGCCGCCCGGCTCAAGCGGGCCGGCGTGCACGACCTGGTCGTGCTGGAACGCGACGAGGCGCTGGGCGGCACCTGGCGGGACAACTCCTACCCCGGCGCCGCCTGCGACGTGCCCTCACACCTGTACTGCTTCTCGTTCGCGCCGAATCCCGGCTGGTCCCGGAGCTTCTCCCCGCAGCCGGAGATCTGGGCCTACCTGAACCGGGTCGCGGCCACCGAAGGAGTGACCGGGCACATCCGGTTCGGCCATGAGGTCACCGCGGCCCGCTGGGACGCGGCCGGCAGCCTGTGGCACCTGGACATCCGCAGTGTAACCGGTGGGCGCCGCCCGCTGACGGCCCGGTTCCTGGTCAGCGCGGCCGGACCGCTGGCCGACCCGATGATCCCGGACCTGCCCGGGCTGGAGAACTTCGCGGGCACGGTGTTCCACTCCGCGACCTGGGACCATCAGCACGACCTGGCCGGCCGCAAGGTCGCGGTCATCGGCACCGGCGCCTCGGCCATCCAGTTCGTGCCCCGGATCCAGCCCCAGGCCGGCCGGCTCGACCTGTACCAGCGCACGCCGCCGTGGATCATCCCGCGCCGGGACCGGGCCATCACCCCGGCCGAGCAGTGGCTGTTCCGGAACCTGCCGCTGACCCAGAAGGCGGCCCGGACCGGCATCTACTGGGGCCGGGAGAGCTACGCGCTGGGGTTCACCAAGCGCCCGGCCCTGATGCGCGCGGCCGAGCGGATCGCCCACCGGCACCTGGCCCGGCAGGTGCCCGACCCGCTGCTGCGGGCCCGCCTGACCCCGTCGTACCGGATGGGCTGCAAGCGCATTCTGCTGTCCAACGACTTCTATCCCGCGCTGACCCAGCCCAACGTGTCGCTGGTGACCGACGGGATCGCCGAGATCAGGGACAAATCGGTCGTCAGCCGGGACGGCACCGAGCGGGAGACCGACACGATCATCTTCGGCACCGGATTCCACGTCACCGACTTCCCGGTGGCCCAGCGGATCTGGAACGAGGCCGGTGTCTCGCTGGCCCAGCAGTGGACCAGCGGCGCACCGGGAAGGGGGCCGGACGCGTTCCGGGGCACGGCCGCGCCCGGGTTCCCGAACCTGTTCGTGCTCACCGGGCCCAACACCGGGCTCGGCCACAACTCTCAGGTTTTCATGATCGAGGCCCAGATCCGGTACGTGGCCGCCGCGGTGCGGTACGCGCGGGAGCGGGGCGCGGCCCGGGTCGAGGTGCGGCCCGGCGCCCAGGCCGCCTACGACCGGACCCTGCAGCGGAAGATGCGGAAAACGGTGTGGGTGACCGGCGGCTGCCGCAGCTGGTACCTGGACGCCGACGGCCGCAACGTCACGCTCTGGCCCGACTTCACCTGGGCTTTTGCCTGGCAAACCCGGAGGTTCGACCCAGCCAGTTACGAAGTCACCGATTCCTGACTCCATCCGGCGGCCAATCCCGGGCCCGGTCCGGCGCGCCGCGTGCCGGTGGCCCGGCCACCACGGGTCCTGGCCTAGAGTCGGAACAAGATGAGCGAATACGGAGCACCGGTCCCACTGCTGGCCCGCTACGCCGTGATGGTCGACGTGGGCTACATTTTCGCTGCCGCGGGCGAGCTGCTGCTGGGTACCAGCTCGCGCCGGGACTTCCGGGTCGACGCGGTCCCGCTCATCTCGGCCATCAGCAAGCACGCCGACGAACTGGTGCGCGGCGAGCTGCTCCGGGTCTACTGGTACGACGCGGCCCGGGACCGGGTGCCCACCATCGACCAGCGGGTCATCGCCCAGCTGCCCCAGGTCAAGCTGCGCCTGGGCAACCTCAACGCGCGCGGCCAGCAGAAGGGCGTGGACGCCCAGATCCGCGCCGACATGGAGGCGCTGGCCCGGCACCGGGCCATCACCGATGCGGTGCTGGTGGCCGGGGACGAGGACATGGTGCCCGCGGTCGAGGCGGCCCAGGCCTACGGGGTCCGGGTCCACCTGTGGGGCATCGACCCGCCCTACGGCACCAACCAGGCCGAACGCCTGGTCTGGGAGTCCGACACCGTCGAAGTGCTGGACACCGCGTTCGTCCGCCCGTACTTCACCCGCCAGCCTTCGGCCGCCCCGGACGAGACACCCGGCAGCACCGTGCCGTCCCCGGCGCAGTTGTTCGGTGACCGGACGCCGCCCCGCCCGCCGAGCCGGACCCCGCACCTGGCCTTCCCGGTGCCGGGCCCACAAGCGCCCGGCAGCCAGATCCCGGCCGCCGGCCCGCCGGGCCCGCCCGCCGCACACGAGGCGCACGAGACACAAGGGGCGGCCAGCACCAACGGGGAGCTGGCCTCCCGCCTGGGCCCGGAGCGGATCCGGGTCGAAGAGGCCGGCGAGCACGTGGCCCAGAAGTGGCTGCTGACCCGGGGCACCGACAACATCCGCGACCTGCTGCCCGGCCCGATCCTGCCCCCGGTCATCGACAAGGAACTCCTGGTCGAGGCGGAAAAGGAACTGGGCCTGTCGCTGCGCGCCTACCAGGAGGCCCGGGAGTGGCTCCGGGACGCGTTCTGGGGGCGCCTGCACCGCGAGTTCGGCCTGCGGCCGTAAGCTGGACCGGTGCCCGACCAGCCGAGCCAGCCTGCGCTCCAGATCATCCGGGGCGACGCCACCCCCGAGGAAGTCGCCGCCATCCTGGCTGTCCTGGCCGTACGCACCAGGAGGAGCACGGGGCGGCAAGCCCCGGCCCACCCACCTTCCATATGGGCGGACAAGAGCCGGCTGATGCGGGAACCGATTTCGCCCAGCTCAGCCGGCTGGCGGCGGTCGGCGTTCCCCCGGTAAGAGGAACGCCGGACCACCGCCGAAACATCAGCTAAGGCGCTCGATGATGAGCTCGCGGACCCGGGCGGCGTCGGCGCGGCCGCGGGTGGCCTTCATGACCGGGCCGATCAGGGCGCCGATCGCGCTGGTCTTGCCGTCGCGGATCTTCTGAACCACGTCCGGGTTGGCCGCGATGGCCTCGTCGACCGCGGCCAGCAGGGCGCTGTCGTCGCTGACCACGGCCAGGCCGCGGGTCTTGACCACGTCGTCCGGGTCGCCTTCGCCCGCCAGCACGCCGTCGATGACCTGGCGGGCCAGCCGGTCGTTCAGCGCCCCCGACCCGACCAGCGCGGCCACCCGGGCCACCTGGGCCGGGGTGATGGCCAGCGCGGTCAGCTCGGTGCTGCTCTCGTGGGCCCGGCGGGACAGCTCACCGAGCCACCACTTGCGGGCGTCGGCCGGGCTGGCCCCGGCGGCCACGGTCTCGGCCACCAGGTCGATGGCGTCGGCGTTGCGCAGCGCGGCCAGGTCCTTGTCGGACAGGCCCCATTCGTCCTGCAGCCGCTGGCGGCGCACGGACGGCAGCTCCGGCAGCGAGCGGCGGATCTGCTCCACCCACTCCCGCGGCGGGGCCAGCGGCACCAGGTCCGGCTCGGGGAAGTACCGGTAGTCCTCGGCTTCCTCCTTGCTCCGGCCCGAGGTGGTGATCCCGGTGTCCTCGTGGAAGTGCCGGGTCTCCAGGGCCACCGCGCCACCACTGTCGAGCACACCCGCCTCGCGCTCGATCTCGGAGCGGACGGCCCGCTCGACCGAACGGAGCGAGTTGACGTTCTTGGTCTCGGTCCTGGTGCCGAGGACGGCCGACCCGAGCGGAGCGATGGAGGTGTTGACGTCGCAGCGCAGCGAGCCCTCCTCCATCCGCACGTCGGACACGCCGAGCGAGCGGAGCACGTCCCGCAGCTCGGTGACGTAGGCCCGGGCCACCAGCGGGGCCAGCGGCCCGGTGCCGGTGATCGGCTTGGTCACGATCTCGACCAGCGGGATGCCGGCCCGGTTGTAGTCGACCAGTGAGTAGTCGGCGCCGTGGATGCGGCCGGTGGCCCCGCCCACGTGCAGCGACTTGCCGGTGTCCTCCTCCATGTGCACACGCTCGATGCCCACCCGGACCTGCTGCTCGACACCGTTCTCGTCCTCCAGCGTGACGTCCAGCCAGCCGTTGGTGCACAGCGGCTCGTCGTACTGGGAGATCTGGAAGTCCTTGGGCATGTCCGGGTAGAAGTAGTTCTTCCGCGCGAACCGGCACCACTCGGCGATCGAGCAGTTCAGGGCCAGGCCGATCTTGATCGCGTACTCGATCGCGGTCCGGGACGGCACCGGCAGCGAGCCGGGCAGGCCCAGGCAGGTCGGGCAGGTTTGGGTGTTGGGCTCGCCGCCGAAGACCGCCGGGCAGCCGCAGAACAGCTTGGTCCAGGTGCCCAGCTCGACGTGGGTCTCCAGGCCGATGGTCGGCTCGTAGCGCGACACCGCCTCGGCGTACGGCACGAGCGTGGGGGTCGTCACCGGCCCGCTCCCTTCGCGGTAAGGCTGGCTGGCCCGGTGGCGTCGTCCAGCAGCGGGTGACCCCAGCGTTCGGTGAACGCGGCCTCGGCGGCGGCCGCCACCCGGTAGGCCCGGTCGTCGGCCAGCACCGGGGCCATGATCTGCAGGCCGACCGGCAGGTTGTCGTCGGGCGACAGGCCGCACGGCACCGACAGGGCCGCGTTGCCGGCCATGTTCGACGGGATCGTGCACAGGTCGGCCAGGTACATGGCAATCGGGTCGTCGGCCCGCTCGCCGATCCGGAACGCGGTGGTCGGCGTGGTCGGCGAGACCAGCACGTCGGCCTGGCCGAAGGCGGCCTCGAAGTCCCGGGCGATCAGCGTCCGGACCTGCTGGGCCTTGCCGTAGTAGGCGTCGTAGTAGCCGCTGGACAGCGCGTAGGTGCCGAGCATGATGCGCCGCTTGACCTCGGAGCCGAACCCGGCTTCGCGGGTCAGGGCCATCACTTCTTCGGCGCTGTGGGTGCCGTCGTCGCCGACCCGCAGCCCGTAGCGCATGGCGTCGAACCGGGCCAGGTTGGACGAGCACTCGCTGGGCGCGATCAGGTAGTAGGCCGACAGCGCGTAGGTGAAGTGCGGGCAGGACACCTCGGTGATCTTGGCCCCCAGCGACTCCAGCAGCTCCACCGCCTGCTGGAACCGGGCCAGCACGCCGGGCTGGTAGCCCTCGCCGGACAGCTCGGTGACCACGCCGATGCGCAGCCCCTCCACGTCGGCCTGGCGGGCCGCGGCCACCACCGGGGGCGCGGCCTCCGGGATCGAGGTGGCGTCCATCGGGTCGTGGCCGGAGATGGCCTCCTGCAGCAGGGCCGCGTCGAGCACGGTGCGGGCCAGCGGGCCCGGCGTGTCCAGCGAGGACGCGAACGCGATCAGGCCGTACCGGGAGTTGCCCCCGTAGGTCGGCTTCACCCCGGTGATCCCGCACACCGAGGCCGGCTGCCGGATCGAGCCCCCGGTGTCGGTGCCCACGGCCAGCGGGGCCTGGAACGCGGCCACCGCGGCGGCCGACCCGCCGGACGAGCCGCCCGGCACCCGGTCCAGGTCCCAGGGGTTGTGGCTGGGGCCCCAGGCCGAGTTCTCGGTGGACGAGCCCATGGCGAACTCGTCCATGTTGGTCTTGCCCAGGATGATGGCCCCGGCCTGGCGCAGCCGGGCGGTGACGGTCGCGTCGTAGGGCGGCTGCCAGCCTTCGAGGATCTTCGACCCGGCCGTGGTCGGCATGTCGGCGGTGGTGAGCACGTCCTTGAGCGCGACCGGTACGCCGGCCAGCGGGCCGAGCTCCTCACCGGCCGCGCGACGGTCATCCACGGTCCGGGCCGCAGCCAGCGCCTGCTCGCGGGCCACGTGCAGGAACGCGTGCACGTGGCCTTCGGTCTCGGCCATGCGGTCCAGGTGGGCCTCGGTCACCTCGACGGCGGAGACGTTCTTGGCTCTGAGTTCTTCGGAGAGCTCGACGGCGGTCTTGCGGGTGAGTTCGCTGCTCATCGTGAATCAGTCCTCCGCCAGGATCCGCGGGACCTTGAACCGCTGCTGTTCGACCGCGGGGGCCTGCGAGAGCACCACGTCCGCGGGCAGGCAGGGGCTGGGCTCGTCTTCGCGGTACACGTTGGTCAGCGGCAGGGCGTGCGAGGTCGGCGGGATACCCTCGGCGGCGACCTCCTGGACCCGGGCGACCGCCGAGATGATCTGGTTCAGCTGGGGCGCGAGGTGATCCAGTTCCTCGTCGCTGAGGGCAAGCCTCGACAGCCGAGCCAGATGGGCGACCTCGTCGCGGGTAATGGACATGCCGCCATCCTAGAAGGACTGGCTACCCGCCCCGACCCATTTACGTGGCGTTAACTCTCCGCGGGTTCGGGCTCGTCAGCGGCGGCCGGCTCCTCGGCCGCTTCGGGCTCCGGTTCTGGCGGGCGGACGGCGTCCGGGCCCTCGGCCAGCAGGACGCGGAACCCGGCCTCGTCCAGGACCGGGACCCCGACCTCGACGGCCTTGTCGTACTTGGAGCCCGGGTTGTCGCCCGCGACCACGAAGCCGGTCTTCTTCGACACCGACCCGGTGACCTTGCCCCCGGCCGCGCGCACCGCCTCGGCTGCCTCGTCCCGGCTCAGCTCCGGCAGCGACCCGGTGATCACCACCGTGACCCCGGCCAGCAGCTTCTGGGTGGTCCGGTTGGGGTCGAAGCCTTCTTCCTCCATGCGCACACCGGCCGCGCGCCACTTGTCCACGATGGCCCGGTGCCAGTCCACGCCGAACCAGTCGACCACCGAGGCCGCGATCGTCGGGCCCACCCCGTCGACCAGGGCCAGCTGCTCCTCGCTGGCGGTGGCGATCACGTCCAGCGAGCCGAACTCGGTGGCCAGGGCCCGGGCCGCGGTCGGGCCGACGTGCCGGATGGACAGCGCGACCAGGATGCGCCACAGCGGCCGCTGCCGGGCCACCTCCAGGTTGGCCAGCAGCCGCCCGGCGTTGATCTTGAGCGTGCCCTCCTTGTTGACGAAGAACGGCGAGGTGGCGAGCTGGTCCTCGGTCAGGGTGAACAGGTCGCCCTCGTCGGTGACCAGGTGGTCGTCGAGCAGCGCGGTGACCGCCTCGTAGCCGAGCACCTCGATGTCGAACGCGCCCCGCCCGGCCAGGTGGAACAGCCGCTCCCGCAGCTGAGCCGGGCAGGCCCGGGTGTTGGGGCAGCGCGTGTCGGCCTCGCCCTCGGGCCGGACCAGCTCAGTGCCGCAGGCCGGGCAGTGGGTAGGGAACACGAACTCGCGCTCATCCCCGGTGCGCAGGTCAAGGACGGGCCCGACGATCTCCGGGATCACGTCGCCGGCCTTGCGCAGCACGACCATGTCGCCGATCAGCACGCCCTTGCGCTTGACCTCGTCGGCGTTGTGCAGGGTGGCCATCTCCACCGTCGAGCCGCTGACCTTGGCCGGCTCCATCACCCCGAACGGCGTCACCCGGCCGGTCCGGCCCACGTTGACCTGGATGTCCAGCAGCCGGGTGTTGACCTCCTCGGGCGGGTACTTGAAGGCCATGGCCCAGCGCGGCGCCCGCGAGGTGGCGCCGAGCGCGCGCTGCTCGTCCAGCCGGTCCAGCTTGACCACCACGCCGTCGATCTCGTACGGCGGGTCGTGCCGGTGCTCGTTGTAGAAGCCGATGTACTCGTGCACCGCGGCCAGGTCGGGCACGACCTTGATGCGGTCGCTGGTCGGCAGGCCCCATTCGCGCAGGCGGTCATACCAGCCGGACTGGGTCTCGGGCGGGCCGGTATCCGGCGGGAAACCCTCAACCCGGCCCACTCCGTGCACGATCACGTCCAGCGCGCGGCTGGCGGTGACCCGTGGATCCTTCTGCCGCAGGGAGCCTGCTCCCGAGTTACGCGGGTTGGCGAACGCCGGCTTGCCCGCCTCGGTCAGCCGCTCGTTCAGCTCCTCGAACGCCTTGACCGGCAGGAACACCTCACCGCGGACTTCCAGGGTCTGCGGGTAGCCGGTTCCCTTGAGCTGGGCCGGGATCGAGTCGATGGTGCGGATGTTGGGCGTGACGTCTTCGCCGGTGCGCCCGTCCCCGCGGGTCGCGCCGCGGATCAGCCGGCCGTTCCGGTACACCAGCGCGATGGCCAGGCCGTCGATCTTCAGCTCGCACAGGTACGGCCCGGTGCCGCCGCCGCGGGCGGCCCGCTCGGCCCAGGCGTCCAGTTCCTCGGCCGAGAACGAGTTGTCCAGGCTGAGCAGTCGCTGCAGGTGCTCGACCGGGGTGAACAGGGTCGACACGGCCCCGCCGACCTGCTGGGTGGGCGAGTCCGGGGTGCGCAGCTCCGGGTACTGGTCCTCCAGCCCCTCCAGATCGCGCATGATCCGGTCGTACTCGGCGTCCGCCAGGGTCGGCGAGTCCAGCACGAAGTACCGGTGCCGCGCCTCGGTGACCTGCGCGCTCAGGTCGGCGTGCCGCTGGCGCGCCTCGACCGGCGTCTCGTTGGCGTCAACCGGGCCATCCGTCATTCGTCATCCCCCGTCGTTTCTTCGGCCAGCTCAGGGACTATTCTCGCTGCTTCGCGGCTGTGAGCCAGTGCTTCGACGGCCCGTGTCGGGCTCGCGCCGGCCAGGCCGCAGGCCGGGGTGACCACGACCTGGTGAGCGGCTTGGCTTGGGTTCATGCCGAGGGCGCGCCAGAACCTGAGGATGTTTCTGGCCGTCTGGGCGGGCGGATCGTCCTTGGTGTTCCTGGGCAGGATGGTGCGCACCGCGCCGGCGAAGATGCCCGCGCCGGTGTCGGCGATCTCGGCGATGGCGTCGCCGTCTTCCCGCCGTACCAGGCTGAGGTCGAAGGAGATCGCATCCGGCCGCGCCGCCATGATTATTTGGAAGGCTGGTGAGCTGGCGCAGCAGTGAACGACGGTGTAACCGTGGGCGGCGGCCAGGACCGTTCCCAGCCGGTCGGAGATGACCGCCTGGTCCGGGGCCGCGATCCGCGACAGCCCGCTGGCGGTCGGGATCTCGCCGTTGACCACCGCGGTCAGCGCCGGCTCGTCCAGCTGGAGGATGAGCCTGGCACCGGGAACCCGCTTGGCCACGTCGGCCACGAAGCTGGTGGTGGCTTCGGCCAGCGAGGCGGTCAGGTCGTTGACGGCACCCACGTCGGACAAGGCCGGGTTGAGCGTCCTCGGCAGCTCGATGCCGGCCGCGAGAGTCCAGGGCCCGGCGAGGCTTACTTTGAGTGGCCCCTCGAACCCGGCCAGCTGTTCTTCCATGGTGTCGAGGTCGCTGGAGAGCATGCTCTGGGCGGTGCGCATCACGCGGCCGGGCCGCTCCGCGATCCGCCACCCGGCCGGCACGGTCTCGACCGGCATGTCGATGAGCAGGGCCGCGGTTCGCCCGATGAGGTCCGCGCCCGGCCCGCGGGCTGGCAGTTCCGGGAGGAACGGGAAGTCCGGGAGTTCGTCGACCACGGTCCGGGCGGCTTCGGCCGGGTCGGTGCCCGGCATCGACCCGATGCCCGTGGCGCTGCCCAGCTCCCACGGGAAGTCCTTACCTTTGGCCCCGTTCTCAGTCACGCTGCCGAGCTTAGAGCCTCGGGACGACCTCCCCGGAGAGCCTCGGCTCGGCTTCGGCCTGGTCGACCTGGACACTGGGCCGACCGTCGATGTCCAGCACCCGTATCCCGACCCCGTTGATGCGCCGGATGCCCTGCGCCAGCCGGCTGGCCGGATCGTCCCGCAGGGTGACCGCGCCCCGGCGCCAGGCCAGGTGCCCCTCGGCCCGGATCCCCGCCGCGACGACCAGGATGATCCCGAAGAAGATGCCGCCCCCGAAGGTGGCCACCCCCACCGCTGTTAACAAGTCCACGTTGGCCATGATCCGGCCTCCCGCACTACCCGGCGGCATACACTCCGCCGGTCTGGCCTCTACTCTGGCACCGCGGGCGGGTGTCTCCTATGGCCCAAGGTGCCCCGCTGACCAGGACCTTCGGCCTTATTTTTGAGTATTTCGCGGGGCCAATGAGCCGCCTTGGACCCTCAGTCCAGCCGTGCCGGACGGCACCACAGATTCGGCTTGTTGGTACTAATGGGACACCGATCCGAGCGAGCCGGAGGACTGACCATGTCGGCCGAACCCCTCTATCGGCGCATCGCCGCCGAGCTTCGCGGCCAGATCGATTCCGGGGAATTGCAGCCGGGCCGTCAGCTGCCGGCCGAGCTCGAACTCGGCGACCAATTCAACGCCTCGCGCCACACCATCAGGGACGCGGTCAAGGCCCTGATCAGCCTCGGCCTGGTCGAAGTCCGCCCGGGCCAGGGCACCTTCGTCACCCGGCGGATCGATCCGCTCGTCACCACCCTGTCCGCCGACCCGGCGTCCGGGTTCGGCGGCGGTGAAGGTGCCACCTACCTCTCCGAAGTGAGCGCCCAGCACCGCGCGCCAGCTATGAGCGCACCGCGGGTGGAGATCCAGGTGGCGACCGGGGCAGTGGCGGACCGGCTGCGGCTGGCCGAAGACGCACAGGTGGTCAGCCGGCATCAGCAGCGGTTCATTGACGGACAGTCCTGGTCCTTGCAGACCTCGTTCTACCCAATGGACTTCGTGCTCAAGGGCGCCCGCCGTTTGATCGAACCGTCGGAGATCGCCGAGGGCACCGTGGCCTATCTGAAGGACACGCTGGGCCTGAAGCAGGTCGGCTACCGGGACTGGATCACGTTTCGCTCTCCCGACACAAACGAGGTGGTCTTCTTCGCGCTGCCGGACGACGGCCGGGTACCGGTGTACGAGTTTTTCCGCACCGCTTTTGACCAGAACGGCCAGCCCATGCGGGTCACCGTCAGCGTGTTTCCCGCCGACCGGAACCAGTTCATCGTCGACGTGGGAGCCGTCCCGGCACCCCGGCTGGGACCAGATGCCTGACCCGTCGCCCTGGTCAGGAGGCGCTGCTTTCGGTTAAGGCGGTTCGCTCCAGGGCCAGGCGGGGGGTGGGGACGCGGAGCCAGGCCGACAACCGGGTGCCCTTCACCTCGCAGCCGACGTTCTGGTAGATGCCCGGGCGGGCGTCCTGGTGGTGGTAGACCACGTCGCTGTAGAACCAGTCCGAGACCATCAGCGCGCAGGCGTCCATCGAGCCGGCCAGCGCTGTCTTGAGCGGCGGGGCGTCGACCAGCCGGAAGGTGTGGTCGATGGCCGCGCCGACCACGCCGTGCCGGTCGAAGGTGACCTCGCCGGCGTGCACCGCGACCCGCAGGCCGATCTGGGTGGCGGCGGCCCGCTCGCCACCCCGATCCTCCATGGCCGAGTTGTGCCGGGCCAGCGCGGCCTCCAGGCGGTCCGGCAGCCCGGTCACCAGCCGGGCCTTGGGAATCTCCGGCGGCACCAGGATCAGGACCCCGTCGCCGCGGTCCTCCCAGCGGCAGCGCTGCCAGTCGTGCCGCCCGAAGGCCGTGGCCAGCGCGTCGTACATCGCGTCCCGGATCACCAGACGGTCATCGTTGGTCCGGACCGGGTGCGTGGACTCGGCGATGTCCACCACCATGATCGTGCGGTGAACCGCGTCCGCATGGTGAACCGCGTCGCGCCTGACCATAGCGCCTCCCGCTGCCACTTTCCTCAGCGCATGAGGCCCATCCTGCCGGAGTGCTTTGTGCAAACGCAAGGCCCAATGCACGTGCAGTTGGGCTCCCCGGCCGCGCCCGGCCGAGTCCGGCGATCCGGGAACGGGTGGCCTCGGCCCGGCTTCCTGCCGAGGCCACCCCAGCCCGTCCGGGTGATAGGTGGTCATCTCACCCTCCCCCCGGAGCCCCGGCCGCCCCCGCGAGGGCCGGGGCCGGCTCCGTGGCGATACGCATTGACGCCGATGGTGACCAGGACCCCGAATACGGCGCCGATCACGAACACGAGGCTGATGAGCACGACTGCTGTGACCACACCCGCCATCTGACGGCCTCCCGCCGTCCAAGGCGACACTCCCCCGCCGCCTGCCCAACCCTCTCGACCCGCGCCGTTGCGGGCGCCCAGGCCCGATCACGCCGGGACCCGGTGGCCCTGGTGGCGGCCCAGACTCCGCCACCAGGGCTTGGCTCAGTTATCGGTGATCGTGTTCCGGCCCGACCCGCTGGCCGACGCCCGCCAGGCGCCGGATGCCTCGCTCGGCCGGATTGGTGGGCTCATCCCGCAGGACGAGCGCCCGGTCTCTCCGGCGCATCGAGGTCCGGTCCGCGGCCCGGATACCGGCCGCCATGATGATGCAGATCCCAGCCAGGATCCCGACGATGAAGATGACGATGGCGACGACTGCTACGAGCCCCACATAACCGGCCATGATGGCCTCCCCAACACGATCCGTGCGACCGATCCCCTGGTCACGTTTTGGCTGGTACAACCCGGGTTGTTGGTGCTCTTGGCCTTGCCTGCAAGATCCATGTGCTACCAAGGGCCCAGACTGGTAGTCTGATTCCTATACACCCTGTCATTCTGGTCATACCAACCTCTCCGCTCATCGAGAGGATCCCCGGCCTCAAAGACGCTGAAACCTAACTGATGCCGAATATTCCTGTCATTGGTATGACTGGGTTGACTTGCATAAGGCATCTCATCTGTCAAGCTGGCTTCATTGGCATGGAAGGGAGGAACCATGGCGAACCAGGACGTTCGACCGGTCCGCAGGCCGTGGTCGAGCCCCCGGCCAGCGAGCGCTCGACGTCGGCCGACCGTGGTCGACTGCGTGCTATCGCACCAGCTAGATGGCGTGAATCGGGTAGCTTGCCCGGATCCGGGGCGGCCCCGGGTAACGATTCGGCCCGAGCGGCCGACATTTTCGCAACAACTCAGTCTGTCGGTCCGCATGGAAGCAGTGGGCCTGCTAGCCTCACCCGCATCATCCTGGTCATCCCAACCTCTTCCGATTGGGCCGGTCATGCTGGGGGTACCAAATGATCAAGGTCGTGCGGACGGTGGCGAATACTCTTCTCGCCGCCTGGGCGCGGTGTCACGGGCTGGCCGGCTGGTACGGGAGGAATGGTGGCTGAAGCCAAATATCGGCTGATCGCCGACGAGCTGGGGGAATCGATCACGACTGGTCGCCTGACCCCCAACAGCAGGCTGCCGACCGAAGAACAGCTGAGCAAACAGTTCGGCGCATCCCGGAACACCATCCGCGACGCGGTCAAGTGGCTCATCAACCGGGGCCTGGTGGAGACCCGGCCCGGCCAGGGCACGTTCGTGGTCGATCCCCCGGTCCCGTTCGTGACCACCCTGTCCGGCGACTGGCAGGAAGAATCCGGCCTGGGTGGGGGCGAAGGGCTGGCCGCCCTCAAAGAGGTGGAAGCCCGCGATCGGAAGGCCCGGGTGTCCGTTCCCGACGTCGGGGTCAAGAAGGCCGAGGGCTACATAGCGGACCGGTTGCAGGTCGCCGTGGGCAGCGCCGTCGTCAGCCGGCATCAGGAGCGCTACATAGACGAGCAGCCCTGGTCGATGCAGACGTCCTACTACCCGATGGATCTCGTGATCCGGGGCGCCAACCGGCTGCTCGATACCGACGACCTCAAGGACGGCACGATCAAGTACCTGAGGGAGACGCTGCAGATTGACCAGGTCGGATTCCGCGACCTGATCGCCGTGCGCGCACCCGACGCCAACGAGACCACATTCTTCAAGCTGCCGGGCGACGGGAGGGTGTCGGTCTACGTCATCCTGCGCACCGGCTTTACGCAGGGCAGCGACGGACCGGAGCCGTTCCGGCTCACGGAGAGCGTCTTCCCGTGCGACCGGAACCAGTTCGTCGTCAACTCAGGAGAAGTCCCCAGCAGGGGCGGCAGTTCGGCGGAGATTTTCTAGCAGACCAGAACTTCATACCTCCTCGGCCGACGCCATGAGTGTCCGGCCACGGAACGGTGCATGTCAGGTGGCCGGCCCACCGAGCCGGCCACCTGCGTACACCGAGCGTCGACCATATCCAGCAATACGTGTCCTCACAGTGATCAGATACCTGAACAAAGGAACCCGAACATGACCGGAATAAGCGGCCCACGGCACCACCCGCACCCGTGGGTCGATCGGCTCCACCCCTACATGACCACGACCTTCGAGGGTCTGGTGGCCAGCGGCCTGTACGTGCAGGACAGCTGGCTCGACCCGATGGGCCCGCGGGACGCCACCTTCGTCTACACCGACCCCACCGCAGGCGTGCCGGGCAAGGAATTCGCGCTCGTGTGGGATGAGGTTACGGGCTGGCGGATGGGCGGCTTCGAGAGCGGTCACCAGGGGGTCCGGACCGTGCTGTCCGACACGAAGTACCTGGGTGGTGGCGTCCTCCCGCAGGGGAACGACCTGTTCAACCGCTTGCGGGCGGGTGTGAGCGAGCCGCAGCACCAGTACCGGTCGGTCGCGGACCTGCGCGACGGTCTCGACGACGCGCTGTCGCGCAGCTGAGCCGGGCGGGGAGACCCGCGATTTTCCGATGTCGCTGGGCCGGTGTATGCCGGCCCAGCGATGTCGACCACTCCAGCCTCTTTGGCACCTTTAAATAAGCCCATTCTCAGGGGCGTTAGGTGCTCACGAGGTTCGCCCGGCGGCCGATTGCCGTGGCCGTTTCGTCATGTTTTACTCATGCGAAATGAACCACGCGTTCGCGCGCCGTCGGTCAAAACCGGGCGAATCTGGAGTAATGAGAAGGTTGCCAATGGCGCTTCGTCAGGCAGCGCCCGATGAGCTTGGCGTCATACTGGACCTACTCAGCGAGTCGGTCCGCTGGCTTCAGGGCAAGGACACTGATCAATGGGCCCGGCCCTGGCCTGACGAAGCGGGCCGTAACCAGCGCATTGCCCGTGACCTCGCCGACGGCAAGACCTGGCTGGTGCTGGATGACCGAGAGGTCGCCGGGACCATCACCCTCGATCCCGCCGACGTTGGTGTCTGGCCGGCCCACACGCGCCAGGAGAAGGCGGTCTACGTACGCAAGGTGATCGTCCGCCGCTCCTACGCGGGCCTGGGAGAGCTGCTGTTCGACTGGGCCGCCGATGTCGCGGCCCGGGTCCACGGGGCCCGCTGGATCCGGATTGACGTGTGGACGACCAACCGGCGGCTGCACGCCTACTACCAGCACCTCGGTTTCCAGTTCCGGGACCTGGCCGAGGATCCTGATTACCCGTCACGGGCGCTGTTCGAGCGGAGCACCAACCAGCGGAGGCGGGACTACCAGGCGGTGTTCCGCCCGATGGAGCCGCTGGTCTCGTACCCGTCTCACTGATCGCCGTAGAGGTGACGGTTCAGCACCGCCGGCCGGGTCGACTCCGGGTATGAGCTGGTGTAGTAGTTCATCACCGCCACCACCCGGAGACCGGCGTCAGCCCGCAGCGGCCGGACGTAGTGCGGATGATCCCGCCCGTCGAAGAAGATCAGGTGCCCCGCCTGCGGCCGGATGACCGAGCAGGCCCGCTCGATCTCGGCCAGGCTGCGGGCGGCCTCGCTGTGGGCGATCACCAGTTCGCCACCGGCCATGGGCCCGTGGTCGGTGCAGAACAGCAACCCGGTCAGGGGGTTCGAGTCCACGTGGCACTCGAACCGCATGTCCCGGCCGCGCTGGACGTTCAGCACCGTCCCGTAGCGCTCGTCCACGGCGGCGTACACCTCGCCACTGGTGGCCTGCTCGGCCAGTTCCCGGAACTGGAACCGGTACAGCTCGCGTAGCCAGGGCAGGCCGCGGACGACCTGGCCGGCGTGTACCCGGCCGCGGGTGACGTGCTGGACGTCGGCCGCCTCCCGGGAGAGGACCGGGGTGCGCGGGAAGGCCTGGTCGTCAGAGCCGGCCGCGACGGCCAGCACGTCCGGCTGCCAGCCAGACGGCAGCATCCCGGTCACGTCGAACGTCGTCCACGAGAACACGCCCGGTCAGGCGGGAACGGCGGCGTGGGTGGCGGTGATGGTGGCGCTGGCCAGGACCGTGTCGGCGTCGTAGAGGACCGCGGTCTGGCCGGCGGCAATGCCCTTGGCCGGGGTGGTCAGGGTGATGTGCAGGTCGTCGCCTTCGAGGCGGGCCACGCAGGGGTAGACGGCACCGTGGGCGCGGAGCTGGACGTGGCACTCGCGGGGCTCGGTGAGCGGGTCGCAGCCGGTCCAGACCGAGTGCCGGGCGGTGATGTCGCAGACCTCCAGGTCGGCGGCGGTGCCGACGGTGACGGTGCGGCTGACCGGCTCGATGGACAGGACGTAGCGGGGGCGGCCGTCCTCGGCGGGCCGGTCCAGGTGGAGGCCGCGGCGCTGGCCGATGGTGAAGGCGTAGGCGCCGTCGTGGGTGCCGACCGTTTCACCGGCGGTGTCGACGATGGGGCCGGGGGCCTCACCGAGGTGCTTGGCCAGGAAACCCTGGGTGTTGCCGTCGGCGATGAAGCAGATGTCGTGGGAGTCCGGCTTGTCGGCGACGGCCAGGCCGCGGGCCCGGGCTTCCTCGCGGACCTGGGTCTTGGTGGTGTCGCCGAGGGGGAACATGGCGTGGGCCAGCTGGTCGCGGGTCAGCACGGCCAGGACATAGGACTGGTCCTTGCCCTGGTCGACGCTGCGGACGAGCTTGCCGTCCTCGATGCGGGCGTGGTGGCCGGTGCAGACCGCGTCGAAGCCCAGGGCCATGGCCCGGTCCAGGACCGCGGCGAACTTGATCTTCTCGTTGCAGCGGACGCACGGGTTGGGGGTGCGGCCCGCGGCGTACTCGGCCACGAAGTCCTCCACCACGTCCTGGTGGAACCGCTCGGCCATGTCCCAGACGTAGAACGGGATGCCGAGCACGTCGGCGGCGCGGCGGGCGTCGCGGGCGTCTTCCAGGGTGCAGCAGCCGCGCGCCCCGGTGCGGTACGAGCTGGGGTTGGCCGACAGCGCGAGATGGACCGCGGTCACATCGTGGCCCGCGGCCACGGCCCGCGCGGCGGCGGTGGCCGAATCGACGCCGCCGGAGAGGGCGGCCAGCACGCGTAGAGAACTCATCGCCATTGAGGGTATGCGGTTTTTGAGGGTATGCGCTCTCAGCGGGAGGCGGCGCGGCGGGCGCGTTCCACGGCTTCGCCGATGGCGGCGCCCAGGGCATCCACGTCTTCCTGGGTGGAGGTGTGGCCAAGGGAGAACCGCAGCGAGCCGCGGGCCCGGTCCTCGTCGGCGCCCATGGCCAGCAGCACGTGGCTGGGCTGGGCCACACCGGCGGTGCAGGCCGACCCGGTCGAGCAGGCGATGTCCTTGGCGTCCAGCAGCATGAGCAGGGCATCGCCCTCGCAGCCGGGGAACGAGAAGTGCGCGTTGCCCGGCAGCCGGGCCGGGCCGGGCGGCGGCCCGTTCAGCACCGCGCCCGGTACCGCGTCCAGGATCTGGCGGATGAGGTCGTCGCGCAGCACGGCCAGCCGCTTGGCCTCGGCCTCGCGACGCTCGGCCGAGACGACCACGGCGGTGGCGAAGGCGCGGATGGCCGGCGCGTCCAGGGTCCCGGAGCGCACGTCGCGTTCCTGGCCGCCGCCGTGCAGGACCGGCACCGGCTCGACACCCCGGCGGAGCAGCAGCGCACCCACGCCGATGGGGCCGCCCAGCTTGTGGCTGGTGACGGTGAGCGCGTCGGCGCCGGATTCGGCGAAGTCGACCGGCAGCTGGGCCGCGGCCTGCACCGCGTCGCTGTGGAACATGATCCCGTGCGCGTGCGCGGCCGCGGCCAGGTCCGCGACCGGCTGGACCGCACCGACCTCGTTGTTGGCCCACATCACGCTGACCAGGGCCACGGCGGCCGGGCCGGCCTCGATGGCAGCGGTCAGCGCCTCCGGGGTGAGGATGCCCTCGCCGTTCACGTCCAGGTACTCGGCGTCGGCGCCCTCGTGGGTGTGCAGCCAGCGCACCGAGTCCAGCACCGCGTGGTGCTCGATCGAGGAGACCAGGACCCGGCGGCCCTCGTCCCGCCGGGCCCAGTACAGGCCCTTGATGGCCAGGTTGTCGGCCTCGGTGCCACCGCTGGTGAAGACCACCTCACTCGGGCGCGCGTGCAGCACTTCCGCGATCTGCTCGCGGGACTCCTCCACCACGCGGCGGGCGCGGCGGCCCGCGTTGTGCAGGGACGACGGATTGCCGAGCTCGGCGAGCTCCTCGGTCATCACCTCGATGGCCTCGGGCAGCATCGGCGTGGTCGCCGCATGATCGAGGTAAATCACGAAATCAGCCTAGCGGGCCGTGGCGGTCTCGCCGCCACGGTCCGCAATCGTTCGGCAGCCGCCCGCCCGGCCGGGGCGGCCCGCCGTCCTGGCCGGCCCGGCCGGGCTGGGCCAGTGGACACTGGCGATCAGTTGCCGGACCGCTTCTGAATGTCTTCCATCAGCTGCGGCACCACGTTGAACAGGTCGCCGACCACGCCGTAGTCGGCCAGCTCGAAGATCGGGGCCTCGGGGTCCTTGTTGACCGCGATGATCGTCTTCGAGGTCTGCATGCCGGCCCGGTGCTGGATGGCCCCGGAGATGCCGATGGCCATGTACAGCTGGGGCGAGACGGTGGTGCCGGTCTGGCCGACCTGGAACTTGTGCGGGTACCAGCCCGCGTCGGTGACCGCGCGCGAGGCGCCCACGGCCGCGCCGATCGAGTCGGCCAGCTTTTCGATGATCTCGAAACCTTCGGCCGATCCGACGCCGCGGCCACCGGAGACCACGATGGCGGCCTCGGCCAGTTCGGGCCGCTCCCCGGTCTCCTGGACGATCCGGTCGGTGACCTTGGCGCCCTTGGCTGCCTCGCTCACGGTGACGTCGACGTTCTGCAGGTCGGCCGCTGCCGGGGCGGCCTCGGCGGCCACCGAGTTGGGCCGCACGGTCACGATCGGGGTCCCGGTCTTGACCGCCGAGTGCACGACGGTGGCCCCGCCGAACACCGACTGCTCGGCGACGATCTTCCCGTCGTGGGCGGCCACGCCGACCGCGTCGCAGAGCATGCCCGAGTTGGTCTTGACCGCGAGCCGGCCGGCCACCTCCTTGTTCTGCCCGGTGGAGGCCAGCAGCACCGCCGCCGGGGAGACCTGCTCGACCAGGTGGGCGAGGACGTCGGCCTCGGGACCGGTCACATAATCGTTGACGTCGGCGCCGGTCGCGACGTAGACCTTGGCCGCACCGAACTCGGCCAGCCGCGGCTGGCCCTGCTCGGCACCGTCGCCGATCCACACCGCGGCGGGCTCACCGAACTGGCGAGCCAGCGTGAGCAGTTCGCCGGTGACCTTCTTGACCTCGCCGTCGGAGTGCTCGGCCAGGACCAGAACTTCTGCCATGCCGGTGCCTCCTAGATGAACTTCTGCGTGACGAGGAACTCGGCAACCTTGCTGCCGCCGTCCCCCTCGTCCTTGACGATGGTCCCGGCCTGGCGCGGCGGCCGCTCGGCGAAGTCGACGACCTCGGTCGAGGCGTTGGCCAGGCCAACCAGCGAGGTGTCGATGCCGGCGTCGGCGCAGCTCATCACCTGCATGGGCTTCTTCTTGGCGGCCATGATGCCCTTGAACGACGGGTACCGGGGCTCGTTGATCTTCTCCACCACGCTGATCACCGCGGGCAGCGTGCCCTCGACCGTCCAGTAGCCGTCCTCGGACTGGCGGTGGACCTTGATCGACGACCCGTCGGTCTCGACCTTGGAGGCCAGCGACAGCTGCGGCACGCCCAGCCGCTCGGCCAGCATGGCCGCCATCGAGCCCATCCGGGCGTCGGTCGACTCCGCGCCCAGCACCACCAGGTCGAAGCCGATCTGCTGCAGCACCTGGGCCAGCGCGTACGAGGTCTGCAGCACGTCCGACCCGGCCAGCGCGTCGTCCAGCAGGTGCACGGCCTTGTCGGCGCCCATGGACAGCGCCTTGCGGATCGACTCGCTCGCCTTCTCCGGGCCCATGGTCAGCACCGTGACCTCGCTGCCGTCGTTGGCTTCCTTTATTTGCAGCGCTTCCTCAATGGCGTACTCATCAAGCTCGTTGATGAGCCCGTCCACGGACTCGCGATCCAGCGTGGCGTCGCCGGGCTTCAGCTTGCGCTCGGCCCACGTGTCCGGGACCTGCTTGACGCAGACGACGATGTTCATGCGCGACGCCCACCTCCCTGGTCTGGGTTGGTCACATCTACCTACAGCCTGCCAAATTCCCGCTGCTTCATGCCACGGGGCCCGGCTTGTCTTCGGTCACAGTGTATTACTGCTCAGTAACTTGGAAGGTTGGTGGGGGTGGGGCGCTCGGCGGCTTCGACGACGTTGGCCAGGAGCATGGCGCGGGTCATGGGGCCGACGCCGCCGGGCATGGGGGCCAGCCAGCCGGCGACCTCGGTGACCGGGGGCGCCACGTCGCCGACCAGGCCGGCGTCGGTGCGGGTGATGCCGACGTCGAGGACGGCGGCGCCGGGCTTGACCATGTCCGGGGTGAGCAGGCCGGGGACGCCCGCGGCGACGATCACGATGTCCGCGTTGCGGGTGTGGGCGGCCAGGTCCTTGGTGCCGGTGTGGCACTGGGTCACGGTGGCGTTCTCGCTGCGGCGGGTGAGCAGCAGGCCCAGCGACCGGCCGACGGTGATGCCGCGGCCGATCACGGTGACGTCGGCGCCCGCGATCTCCACGCCGTAGATCCGGAGCAGCTCCACGATGCCGCGCGGGGTGCAGGGCAGCGGGCCCCGCTCCCCCAGCACCAGGCGGCCCAGGTTCGTCGGGTGCAGGCCGTCGGCGTCCTTGACCGGGTCGATGCGCTCCAGCACCGGCTGAGCCTCCAGGCCGGCCGGCAGCGGCAGCTGGACGATGTACCCGGTGCAGCCAGGGTCGGCGTTGAGCTCGTCGACCACCGCTTCCACCTGCTCCTGGGACGCGTCGGCGGGCAGGTCGCGCCGGATGCTGGCGATGCCGACCTCGGCGCAGTCGCGGTGCTTGCCGTTCACGTAGGCGCGGCTGCCGGGGTCGTCGCCGACCAGCACCGTGCCCAGGCCGGGCACGATGCCGCGCTCGGCCAGCCGGGCCACCCGTTCCTTGAGCGCGCTGCGGATCTCGGCCGCGGCCGCCTTGCCGTCCAGGATGTTCGCGGTCATCGGACAGTGCCTTTCGGTCTAAACCAGGGCCGGATCATCAGTGGTAGAAGTGCCGCACGCCGGTGAAGTACAAGGTGATGCCCGCCTCGGCGCAGGCGTCGATGGCGAGCTGGTCGCGGATGGATCCGCCCGGCTCCGCGATCGCGGTGACCCCGGCCTGGGCCAGGACCTCGATGTTGTCCGGGAACGGGAAGTAGGCGTCGCTGGCGCACACCGAGCCGACCGACCGGTCCCCGGCCCGGGACACGGCCAGACGGCACGAGTCGACCCGGTTGACCTGGCCCATCCCGATGCCCACCGACGCGCCGCCGGAGGCGAGCAGGATCGCGTTGGACTTCACGCTGCGGCAGGCCCGCCAGGCGAAGGCCAGGTCGGCCAGGGTCAGCTCGTTCAGGGCCGTCCCGGTCTTCAGCTCCCAGTTCGCCGGGTCATCACCGGGCTGGTCGACCTGGTCGGTGGCCTGCACCAGCAGCCCGCCGCTGACCTGACGCCACTCGGTCCGCGGGCCGGGGTCCGGCGGCGGGCAGACCAGCAGGCGGATGTTCTTCTTCTGGCTCAGGATCTCCCGGGCCTCGTCGTCGTAGGCCGGAGCCACCACGACCTCGGTGAAGATCTCGGCGATCTGCCCGGCCAGCTCGGCGGTGACCGTCCCGTTGACCGCGATCACCCCGCCGAACGCGGACTGCGGGTCGCAGTCGTTGGCCTTGCGGTGCGCCTCGGCCCGGTCGCCGCCGATCGCGATGCCACACGGGTTGGAGTGCTTGATGATGGCTGCGCAGGGCTCAGCGAAGTCGAACGCGGCCCGGCGCGCAGCGTCGGCGTCCACGTAGTTGTTGTACGACATCGCCTTGCCGTGCAGCTGCTCCGCGGTGGCGATACCGCCGTCACCCGACTCCGGACCCGCGACGGCGCGGACGTACAGCGCGGCCCGCTGGTGCGGGTTCTCGCCGTAGCGCAGGATGTCGGACCGGGACCAGGCATCACCGAGGAAGTCCGGCCAGCCATTCTCGCGGGCAGGCTCGTCCGGCGCGTAGCTGCTGGCGAACCAGGACGCAACCGCGCTGTCGTAGCGGGCGGTGAGCGCGAAGGCGGTGGCCGCCAGGCGCTGCCGCTGGGCCAGCGTGAAGCCGTCACCCCGGAGCGCGGCTAGCACCTCGGCGTACTGCAACGGGCTGGTGACGACCGCGACGCTGGCGTGGTTCTTAGCCGCGGCCCGGACCATGGCCGGGCCGCCGATGTCGATCTCTTCCACGCACTGCTCGGACGGGGCCCCGCAGGCCACGGTGGACTCGAACGGGTACAGGGTCGA
>DATDIH010000310.1:0-13416 GCA_036521155.1 Streptosporangiaceae bacterium | reverse complement strand
ACGAACACGGTCCGCCGGGAGTAGTTCGGGGGTGGCGGGGGCTGGGCGCCGGTGATGGCGGCCAGCACGTCCGACTCCATGGTGTACTCGCGGTTCAGCCGGATCAGGGCCGGGACGCCGATGACGAACAGCACCACCACGATCCAGGCGCCCTCGGTGAACTTCACCACCGCGAAGATCGCCACCACGATCGCGGTCAGCACCCCGGCCGAGAAGTTGATCACGTACCGCCGGCGCCAGCCCCGCCCCCGCCGCCGCGAGTGGTACCGGGCCATGCCGAAGCCGGCCATCGAGAACGCGGTGAACACGCCGATCGCGTACAGCGGCACCAGGTTGTTGACGTTGGAGCCGCGGATGATAAGCAGCGCCACCGAGCAGACGGTGAGCAGGATGATCGCGTTGGAGAACACCAGCCGGTGCCCGCGCTTGAGCAGCCAGCGGGGCAGGAACGCATCCCCGGCCACGTAGCTGGCCAGGAAGGGGAACCCGTTGAAGCTGGTGTTGGCCCCGGTGTACAGGATCAGCGCGGTAGCCGCCTGGACCAGGTAGTACAGGATCTGGCCGACGAAGCCGTGGCCGAAGATTATGTCGGCTTCCTGGGCCAGCACGGTGGGGTAACCACTGGCCCGCGGGGTGGCGTGGGTGGCGTGGGCCAGCCAGGAGATGCCGGCCACCAGGAATCCGAGGATCAGGCCCTCGGTGACCAGCACCTGGCGGGCGTTGCGTCCCTCCGGCGGCCGGAACCCGCCCACCGCGTCCGACACCGCCTCGATGCCGGTCAGCGAGGCACCGCCGTTGGCGAAGGCCCGTAGGAAGGTGAACACCGTCACCCCGAGAGTCAGGGTTGACACGTGGTGCACCTTGATCGTGTCGTTCAGGGAGGACACGTCGAGCACCGGCAGGTGGAAGAAGACCTGCCGGAACAGCCCGACCACGATCATGAGGACGACCGACCCGGCGAAAAGGTAGGTCGGGATGGCGAAGAACCGCCCGGCCTCCTTGATGCCGCGCAGGTTGCCGAGGCACATCAGCAGGACGACCCCGATGGTGATGTACCGGTCGTAGGGGCCGATGGCCGGGAACGTCGACGCGATGGCGGCCGTGCCCGCCGCGGTCTGGACTGCGACCGTCACGATGTAGTCGATGAGCAGCGCCACTGCGCAGACCTGGGCGGTCTTCGGGCCGAAGTTCTGCCGGGCCACCACGTAGGAGCCGCCGGGCCGGATGTAGACCATGACGACTTCGCGGTACGACAGGATCACCAGCAGCATGACCAGCAGGATCACCAGCGTGAACGGCAGGATCAGGGTGAACGCGACCAGGCCGAAGTACGGCAGCAGTTCGATCAGGATTTCCTCGGTGCCGTAGGCCGAGGAGGAAATCCCGTCCGGCGAGAGCACCCCCAGGGCGAGCGGCTTCGACAGCCGTTGCTCGCCCAGTTGCTCGTTGACGAGCGGCGGGCCCAGCAGCCGGCGTTTCACTGAATACAGGAAGCCCTCGGAGAGGTCAGGCCCTCCCTCAAGCACGCCCGCCGCCCTGCGTATGGCCACTAATTTGTGCCCTCTCTTACTTCTACTCTGACCTGGCCTTCATATCACCCGCCGGAAGTAGGTGAAACAGTGCGCGGAGTCACGGCGTCCCCGCCGTCTCTTTGGGTACGAAACGGAACCGGGGGTGACGCCGGGACGTCCAACTGGCGGCTGTAGATGGGAGAGAAATGTCATGGCGGGTCCCGCACGCGACGATGGCGGCGTGAAGCTGTACGCGGCCGCGGCGGCCGGTGCGCTGCTGACCGGGCTGGTGCTGACCGGATGCGGGTCCGGATCGCCGGCCGGTCAGGGCCGAGCCGGGGGCACTGCTGGGCCGTCCGGCCCGGTGTCGTCCCCGGCCATGCCGGGATCTCCGGTGGCCAGCGGCTCGCCATCTTCATCGAATGAACCGAATGGGACGGCCCGCCCGGTGGCGGGTGGCGGCACATCCGGGCCCGGATGCGCGGCCTGGCCGGCCGGCTCGACCAAGACCACACTGCTCATCACCCGGGCCAGTAACGGCCAGCGGTACTGCGTCCGGACCGGCGAGACCGTGCAGGTCTCCTCGGCCGGCACGCTGTCGCTCAGGGCCGGCTCAAAACCGCCCCGGCTCATCGGAACCGCGCTGGTCCCGGCCCCGGCCCGGCCCGGCGGGGCGATCCAGTCACCCGCCGCCACCTATTCGGCCGTCCGGCCCGGCGTGGCCCGGCTCATCGTGGTGCGGCTGCCGTGCCGTTCGGCCCAGGCGCCCAGGACCCCGCTGGCCAGCCCGGCGAACGGGGTCGCGGGGGAGATGGCCTACATCAGCCATACCGGCGGAGCGCCGGTGGGGGCGCAGTGCCAGTTGGTGCAGGCGCTGCAGGTCACCATCGTCGTGAGCTGACCGGCCGCCCCGGCCGGCTCAGTTGTTTCACACAACGACGTCATTCGATCACTTTGCGTCCGGTAAGCTCACGCTCCGAAATCATAAAGTTTCTTAGCGTGAGAGAGGCCATCCTTATGTCGCAGCTTCGCTGGTCACGTCTGCCCGCACTCGCCGCCGCACCCGCCCTGGCGGTCCTGGCCGTCACCGGCTGCTCGGGCGGCTCGGGGTCGCCGCATGCCGCGCAGGCGGCCAGCGGGTCGGCCAGCACGCCGTCGGCGGCAACGGCCAGTTACAGTGCGAGCCAGCTGCGCGGGGCCCTGCTGACCAAGATCAACGGCCAGTCGCCGGCCGCGCCGGTGGAGTCCGGCGCGTACGGCTCGCTGGCCGCGGTCAAGGCGACCAAGAACTCGCTGACCGGCGTCTCGGTCAAGCCCGCCGCGTGCGCCCAGACCACCGTGACCGGCTTCAACTCGCCATCCTTCGCCAAGGTCCCGGCGACCGTCTCCACCTTCAAGGTCGGCGACAACGGCGTCTCGGAAGTGCTGCTGGCCCCGTCCACGGCCACCGCGGCCCAGGCCATGCGCAACCAGATCCCGGCCAACTGCGCCCGGTACTCCGCCACCACCAAGGGCAAGACGTTCGTCTACACGGTGAGCGAGCAGTCCGTGCGCAACCTCGGCCAGGCCGCCCGGGCCATGAACATCAAGGCCACCGGGGCCGAGAGCATCAACGTGTGGTCGGTGGTCTACCGGGGCAGCGACTTCGTCGGCGCGGTCACCATCGTGGGCCCGGGCGCCTCGGCCAACGTGGTCACCACCCTGGCCGCGCAGGCCTACGCACACGCGGCCAAGACGCTGCACTGAGGCCGGCGTGCGAGACTGAACGGGTGAGTGAAGCGCCGCGGCTCCGCCGCATCCTCGACGACATGCCCGGATACGTTCCGGGGGCCACCGCCCAGGCCGTGGACGGCCGATCGTTCAAGCTGTCGTCCAACGAGTCCGCGTTCGGCCCGCTGCCGTCGGTAGCCAAGGTCATCACCGAGGCGGCGCTGGGGATCAACCGGTACCCGGACAACGGGGCGGAACTGCTGACCGCGGCGATCGCCCAGCGCTTCGGCGTCCCCCTGGACCACGTGGCGGTGGGCTGCGGCTCGGTCGGGGTGGCTCAGCAGTTGCTCAGCGCGGCCGGCGAGCCCGGCACCGAGGTGCTCTACGCCTGGCGGTCGTTCGAGGCCTACCCGGGCCTGACCGCGCTGACCGGGGCCACCTCGGTCCAGGTCCCGCTGCGGGACGAGACCCACGACCTGGACGCGATGGCCGGGGCCATCACCCCGCACACCCGGCTGGTCTTCGTCTGCAACCCGAACAACCCCACGGGCACCGTGGTGCACGCCGATGAGCTGACCCGGTTCCTGGACCGGGTCCCGGACGACTGCCTGGTCGTGCTGGACGAGGCTTATCGCGAGTACATCCGGGACGAGTCGGTGCCCAACGGGCTCAACCTGTACCGGGACCGGCCCAACGTGGCCGTGCTGCGCACCTTCTCCAAGGCCTACGGGCTGGCCGGGCTGCGGGTCGGGTTCATGATCGGGCACCCGGCGGTGGCCCAGGCCGTGCGCAAGACCATGCTGACGTTCTCGGTCAACAGCCTGGCCCAGGCGGCGGCGGTCGCCTCGCTGGCGGCCGAGGACGAACTGCTGGAGCGGGTCGAAGCCACGGTCAAGGAGCGGACCCGGGTGCGTGAGGCCCTGCTGGCCGACGGCTGGACGGTGCCGCCCTCCGAGGCCAACTTCGTCTGGATGCGGCTGGGCGAGCAGACGGCCAGCTTCGCGGCCGCCTGCACCGCGGCCGGGGTCAGCGTCCGGGCCTTCGGCGGCGAGGGTGCCCGCGTCTCGATCGGCGAGCCCGAGGCCAATGACCTTTTCCTGTCGGTGGCCCGGGCCTTCCCGCACCGGCCCTGACCGGAGTCCCCGGTCAGGGGGTCCGAGAGGGTTCGAGTTCCTCCAGCTTCTCGGTGATCAGGCGGTAGAACTGCCGGGGGCGGCCCGGCTGGGCGGCCCGGCTGGGCGGCAGCGGCCAGGCCAGGCCCTCGTCCACCAGGCCCCGGAGCAGCCGCCGGGCGGTCCGTGAGGTCACGCCGAGCAGGCGCCCGGCCGTCTCGGCATCCACCACCAGCGCGGTCTCGGATCCCTCCAGCCGTTCGGCCAGCCGGGCCAGGGTCTCCACGCCCCGGGACGGCGCGGTCCGCAGGGCCGGGGTGGCCCGGCGGGGCGGCGGGACCAGCGGCTGGCCCTCCCGGGCCGGCGGCGCCGCTCCGGTCGCCATGGACCGGGACCGGGCCAGCGCGCTGCGGGCGGACGTCTCCGCCTCCTGAGCCGTACGGCCCATGCCCACTCCGACCTCAATGGTGACGCCCAGTTCGGCCCGGGCCCGCTCCTCGAACGGCAGCTCGGTGAACTCGCTGGTCAAGCTGGCCAGGGAACCGCGGGTGGCCGCGATCACGAACGAGTGATCGTCGGCCTGGCCGACCATGGCCTGGATGCGCTGGGCCTCAGTGATCAGGAAGCGGTGCACGGTCAGCCGCAGTTCGTCGCGCGAATACCGGGACAGCGCCCGGCGGGCGCCTTCCCGCAGCCGGGGGACCTCGACCACGACCATGGCCAGCTGGGCGGCCTCCAGCCGGTGGTGGCCGCCGAGCAGCACCGCGTTCCACACCGCCATCCGGATCGCGGCATCGGTCGGGCGGATGCTGATGACCGGGACGCCGGCCCGGGCCAGCCGCCGGCTCACCGAATCCATGCAGGTCAGGGCGACCGTGGTCTCACCCATGCGCCAGAGCCGCTCGTGGAAGGCGGCCAGCGCGGCCGGGCTGGCCGGGTCCTGCCGCAGCCGCACGCCCTCGGACGGGATCCCCAGCTCGGTGTAGGCCTCGTCAATGGCCTGCCGGTCCAGGACGTCGACGCTGATCCGCTCGATGTCGTGGCCGTGCTCCCGGCTGGCCCGCAGCAGGGCCGCGTACAGCGCGCCGCCGTCCAGCCGGACGTAGGTGGACGGGACCGAAATGGCCCCGGCCCGGCGGGCGTACTCGTACGGCACCGGGCTGGCGAACAGGCACACATCGATGGCGGCGCCGAGCCGGGCCACCTTCTCCGGTGCCTCCCGCTCGCGCCGGTAGGCGGCCGCGATCAGCCGCCGGGGCAGCATGCCCCCGGCCAGTCCCCGGTTCTCATCCAGGGACCACGCCGGGGCGCCGGGCGGCGTGACGGCGGGCACCGGGTCAGCCGGATCCGGTCGCGGGCCCCCGGGCTCGGGCCGGAGCGCGCCGGCCGGTCCCGCGGCGGAGTTCCCGCCGGGCGGCACCGCCGGGGCACTGGGCCCGGCCTGGCTGGCGCCCACGGTCTCATCCCGGGCCGCGGCCCCGGACAGCATGATCCGCTCGACGAGGTCGTACGGCCCGACCACGCCGATGATGAGTTCACTGGGCAGATGCCTGCGTGCGGTCATCGGCCTTTTCCCCCGGAGACCGTTAACCCTAGGCAGGCCGTAAGGTCGCTGCTGACGTGCGTGCTCAACGTTCACCCCATCCGCTTTCGGTAACCAGCTACCAGCCGCATCTCGCACAATCGAGCCACCTCATCACTCCGGGTTGATGCCGGTCAGTACTTTTCGTAACTCATCCAGCTCAATTTGTGAAGGGGTGTATGAGGCCGAAATAATCACGATCAAGCTAGACAAAAACCGGTTTATCACCCACGGGGTGGCAAACGGTTGCGGCTCGGCCGGCGGACGGCGGCCTGGTTCATTCCGGCGGCGCCGACGGCCCGCGTCCCGGTCCGCAGGCGAGCCGGAACCGGGCCCTGATCAGGCGGAGTCGGCGTGCTCGGCCTGGATGTCGGCGCCCAGCGTGGTCAGCCGCTGGGCGATCGAGGCGTGCCCGCGGTCGATCAGGTAGCCGGGCGCGACCACGGTCTCGCCCTCGGCGGCCAGGCCGGCCAGGATCAGCGCGATGCCGGTCCGCAGGTCGTGCGCCACGACCTCGGCGCCGTGCAGGCTGCTCGGCCCGTGCACGATGGCCACGTTGTTGTCCATCTCGACCTTGGCGCCCATCTTGTTCAGCTCGCCCACCAGCGTGTAGCGGCCGTCGAAGATGGTCTCGCGGATGTAGCTGGACCCCTCGGCCATGCAGGCCAGCGCCATGATCGGCGACTGGAGGTCGGTGGCGAAGCCCGGGTACGGCGAGGTGATGACGTTGATCGGCCGCAGCGGGTGCTCCCGGCGGACCTGGAGGACCGCGCCCTGGGTGGAGAACTCCACACCCATCTGCTCCAGCTTCCAGCGCACCACACCGAAGTGCTCGAGGGAGCCGCCGACCAGGTTGAGCTCGCCGCCGGTGATCGCGGCGGCCATGGCGAACACGCCCGCGTCGATCCGGTCCGGCATCACCGTGTGCTCGACCGCGGTCAGCTCGTCGACGCCCTCCACGGTGACGAACCCGGTGCCGCCGCCGTGGATCCGCGCGCCCATCTTGGTCAGGAACGCGATCACGTCGAGGACCTCGGGCTCGAGCGCGGCGTTGTCGATGATCGTGGTGCCCGGAGCCATCGACGCGGCCATGATCAGGTTCTCGGTGCCGGTGTGCGACGGGGTGTCCAGGTACAGGTGCGCGCCGCGCAGGCCGTTGGTGCCGGCCTTGATGTGGATGACCGACTCGCCCTCGTCGACCACCGCGCCGAGCCGGGCGAAGCCCCGGTAGTGGAAGTCCAGGTTCCGATCGCCGAGGTTGCAGCCGCCGATGCCCTCGATGTGAGCCTCGCCCAGCCGGTGCAGCAGCGGCGGCACGAACAGCACCGAGCTGCGGAACCGTCGGGCGATCTCGGCCGGCAGGACCGGGCTGTTCAGCCGGGACGCGTCCACCACCAGCGTGCGCTCGGACTCGTGGAACTCGACGATGGCCCCCACCGCCTGGGCCAGCTCCACGGCCCGGCGTACGTCCTCGATAGGCGGCACGTTCCGCAGGACCGTCCGGCCCTTGGAGGCGAGCAGCGACGCCGCGATCATCTTCAGTGCGGCGTTCTTCGCGCCCTGCACGAAGACGGTGCCGTGCAGCGGGGCTCCGCCCCGCACGCGGTAGCGGGTCTCAGTGCCCATCGTCATATGGATGCAACTCCTGTCGAGGGGTGTGGGAAGGAAACGGCCGAGGGCCGATAAGGAGCCGGGCGGCAGGCCCCCGCGCAAATGCGCTGCCCAGTATTCCACCGGGCATGCCCGTCAGCGGCGGCTTGAGACGATTTGCCGCCATGCCCGCGCCGGTCACGAGAGGCGCTCCAGCCGGTCGAACACCGGGCCCAGGCGGGTCACGTACCGCTCGGGCCGGCACGCTTCGTCCAGCCGCGCTTCGTCGATGGCCTGCCCGCGCGCGGCGGCCTCCTTGCGCAGCGTGTCCCGGAACGGGGTACCGGTGTTCCAGGTCTCCATTGCCGCCGTCTGGACCAGGGAGTAGGCGTCTTCCCGGGCCACGCCCGAGGCGACCAGTTCGAGCAGCGCGGCCGAGGAGTAGAGCAGACCGTGGGTGGCGTCCAGGTTGGCCCGCATCCGGTCGGCGTCCACCACCAGACCCTCGATCAGGCCGGTGGTCAGGTGCAGCAGGTAGTCGACGGCGATCGAGGCGTCCGGCAGTGCCACGCGCTCCACGCTGGAGTGCGAGATGTCCCGCTCGTGCCAGAGCGGGATGCCCTCCAGGACCGGGGTCACGTAGCCACGCACCACCCGGGCCAGGCCGCAGATCCGCTCGGAGCGGATCGGGTTCTTCTTGTGCGGCATGGCCGAGGAGCCCTTCTGGCCCCGGCCGAACGGCTCGGCCAGCTCCCGGACCTCGGTGCGCTGCCCGTGCCGGATCTCCAGCGCCACCGCTTCGCACACGGTGGCCAGGATGGCCAGCGCGCTGATCCACTCGGAGATGCCGTCCCGCATGACGACCTGGGTGGCGACGTCCGCGGGCCGCAGGCCGAGTGCGGGCATCACCTCGGCCTCGATCTCCGGCGCGATGTTGGAGTAGTTGCCGACCGGGCCGGAGAGCTTGCCCACGGCCACCGCCTCACGGGCCCGGCGGAGCCGGTCCCGGCCGCGGGCGGCCGCGAACGCGAAGTCGGCCACTCGGTGACCCCACACGTCCGGCTCGGCGTGAATCCCGTGGGTGCGGCCCGGCCGCAGCGTCTCCCGGTGGGCCAGGGCATGATCGCGCAGCGTCGCGACCAGGGCGTCCGCCTTGGCCAGCAGGATGTCGGTGGCCTCGGTGAGCTGCACGGCCAGCGCCGTGTCGACCAGGTCGGAGGAGGTCATGCCGAAGTGGACGTAGGCGGCCGCGCTGCGCGGGATGGTGTTGTCGGCCCAGGCGGTGAGGAACGCGATCACGTCGTGGTCGGTGACCGCCTCCACCTCGGCCACGGCCTCGGGGGTGGGCGGGGCGGCCGCGCGGACCGGGTCCACGCTGTCCGCGGGCACCGTGCCCGCCCCGGCGTTGGCCTCCAGCACCAGCGTCTCCACCCGGCACCACAGCTCGTACTTGTGCGCCTCGCTCCAGACCTGGCCCATCTCGGGAAGCGTGTACCGGCTGATCACGAACTGGTCTCCCTTCCCGGCTGGCGTTCGATCGCGGCGATGTCGCGGCGCCACCAGGCGCCCCGCATCCGGATCTCTCCCGTCGCCGCGTAGGCCGCGGCCCGGGCCGCCTCGATATCTCCTCCGGTACCTATGACGTTCAGCACCCGGCCTCCGTTGGAACGAAGTACCCCGTCCGCGTCCAGCGCCGTGCCCGCCTGCAGCACGTACGCGCCCGGCACCTGGCTGGATTGCTCCAGGCCGGTGATGGCGTCCCCGGTCACGGGCCGGGCCGGGTATCCCTCGGCGGCGACCACCACGGTCACGGCCGCGCCCGGCCGCCAGCGCAGGGCCGCGCCGTCGCCCGGGCCCAGCGCTCCGGCCAGGTCGCCCACGGCGGCCGCGTGCAGCAGCCCGGCCAGCGGCATCTCCAGCCGGTCCAGCACCACCTGCGTCTCCGGGTCGCCGAACCGGGCGTTGAACTCGATCACGCGGACGCCGGCCGCGGTCAGGGCCAGGCCCGCGTACAGCAGGCCACGGTAGGGCGTGCCCCGGCGGGCCAGGGTGTCCACCGCGGGCTGGATGACCGTGTCCAGCACCTCGCCGGCCAGGCCGGCCGGGGCCCAGGGCAGCGGCGCGTAGGCGCCCATCCCGCCGGTGTTCGGCCCCTGGTCGCCGTCGTAGGCCCGCTTGAAGTCCTGGGCCGGGAGCAGCGGGACGGCGGTGCGGCCGTCGCAGACCGCGAACAGCGAGACCTCGGGCCCGTCCAGGAACTCCTCGATCACCACCCGGGCCGCCGACCAGGCGTGGGCCCGCGCGGCCGCGACGTCCTCGGTGACCAGCACGCCCTTGCCCGCGGCGAGCCCGTCGTCCTTGACCACGAACGGCGGCCCGAACTCGGCCAGGGCCGCGTCGGCCTCGGCCGGCGTCGTGCAGGTCCGGGAGGCGCCGGTGGGGATGCCGGCCTCGGCCATGACCTCCTTGGCGAAGGCCTTGGAGCCCTCGATCATGGCGGCTTCGGCGCCGGGGCCGAAGCACGCGATGCCGGCCTCGCGGACGGCGTCGGCCGCGCCCGCCACCAGCGGCACCTCGGGCCCGATGACCACCAGGTCCGCCGCCAGCTCACGGGCCAGCGCGGCGATGGCGGCGGGCTCGGCCGCGGCCACCGGGTGGGTGTGGGCGAGCGCCGCGATGCCCGGGTTACCGGGTGCCGCGTGCAGGCTGGTCACCGCCGGGTCCTGGGCCAGCGCCCGGACAATGGCGTGTTCCCGGCCCCCCGAGCCGATCACTAGAACGCGCACGGCGGCGAGCCTACCGGCTGATTTCGGGGTCAGGCCGGTGCATCAGATGAGATCGCGAATCTGCAGGGTCTGATCCCGGCGCGGGCCGACGCCCACCGCGCAGACCGGAGCGCCGATCATGTCCTCGAGCGCGTGCACGTAGCGCTGGGCGTTCGGCGGCAGGTCCCCGAACACCTTCGCCTCGGAGATGTCCTCGGCCCAGCCGTCCAGGTACTCGTACAGCGGGCGGGCGTGGTGAAACTCGGTCTGGGTCGTCGGGACCTCGTCGCAGCGCTTCCCGTCGACCTCGTAGGCCACGCACACCGGCACCTTGTCCAGGCTGGACAGCACGTCCAGCTTGGTCAGGAAGTAGTCCGTGACGCCGTTCACCCGGGTCGAGTACCGGGCGATGACCGCGTCGAACCAGCCGGTGCGGCGGGCCCGGCCGGTGGTCACCCCGTACTCACCGCCGGTTGTGCGCAGCCACTCGCCCTGCTCGTCGGTCAGCTCGGTGGGGAACGGGCCCGCACCGACCCGGGTGGTGTAGGCCTTGACCACGCCGATCACCTTGGTGATCCGGGTCGGGCCGATGCCCGAGCCCGCGCAGGCGCCGCCCGCGGTGGGCGAGGAGGACGTGACGAACGGGTAGGTGCCGTGGTCGACGTCCAGCATGGTGGCCTGGGCGCCCTCCAGCAGCACGACCCGGTCCTGGTCCAGGGCCTGGCCCAGGACCAGCCCGGTGTCGGTCACGTACGGCTGGAGCCGCTCGCCGTAGGCCAGGTACTCGTCGGCGATCGGGCCCGGTTCGATGGCGCGCCGGTTGTAGACCTTGGTCAGCATCTGGTTCTTCTCCCGCAGCACCAGTTCCAGCTTCTGCCGGAAGATGCCGGGGTCGAACAGGTCCTGCACGCGGATGCCGACCCGGGCGATCTTGTCGCCGTAGGTCGGGCCGATGCCGCGGCCGGTGGTACCGATCCGGGCCTGGCCCAGGTAGCGCTCGGTCACCTTGTCCAGGGCCTGGTGGTAGGGCATGATCAGGTGCGCGTTGGCCGAGATCAGCAGCCGGGCGCAGGACACCCCGCGCGCCTCCAGGTCGTCGATCTCCTCCAGCAGCACCCGGGGGTCGACGACGACGCCGTTGCCGATGACCGGCACCACGTCCGGTGACAGCACCCCCGAGGGCAGCATGTGCAGGGCGTAGCTCTGGTCGCCGATGACCACGGTGTGACCCGCGTTGTTCCCGCCCTGGTACCGGACGACGTAATCGACCCGGTCGCCGAGCAGATCGGTCGCCTTGCCCTTGCCTTCGTCGCCCCACTGGGCACCGACGAGCACGATGGCGGGCACGGGGCTGTCCCTTCGTCAAGGCACCGCTCTATCAGGCACCGCGAAGCCCCTGACCCGCTCGATCCGGCCGTGAGCGGCAGGGGCTCTTACGACTTGAGGGTACCCCAGGAAGATCAGCCCCTTTCGTAACCGGAGCGGTCGCCGCTCGCGGCGCGTCGTGCTAGGTCAACCCCTGGATGACCTTTTCGGCGATCGTGTCCAGGGCGGCGACTTCCTCGGGAGTCAGCAGGTCGATCAGGTGGCGGCGGACGGAGGCGACGTGCGGCGGTGCGGCCCGTTCGAGGACGGCCTGCCCCCGCGCGGTCAGGCTGATGAGCGCCCCGCGGGCGTCGCCGGCCACCGGCTGCCGGGCCACCAGGCCGCGCTGCTCCATCCGCCCGACGTGGTGGGCCAGCCGGCTGGTCGACCACAGCAGCTGGGCCGCCAGGTCGCGGGCCCGCCAGCGCCCGCCGGGCTGCTCGGAGAGCGTCGACAGCACGTCGTAGTCGGTCTCGGAGAGGCCCGAGTCGTGGTGGAGGTCGCGCGCGATCTGCAGGTCGAGCAGCGTGCGCATGCGCCGGTAGCGGCGCCAGGCGCGCTCCTGCGGCCCGGTCAGCCAGCCAGTTGATGCCACGGACGCGATCGTACCCATTGCTGACACGTCAGCAACTAGCTTAGAGTTGCTGACATGTCAGTAAAACCTGAAATGGTGTTCGGGGTGAACGTGCCGGCATCGGCTGCGGCGGGCGACGACCCGGTCGCCCTGGCCCAGGCGGCCGAGCGGCTCGGCTATGACTTCGTCTCGACCGCTGACCATCCGTGCGGCCGCGAGCCCAGCTACGAGACGGCGACCCTGCTCACCTGGATCGCCGCCCGGACCAGCCGGATCAAGGTCGCCAGCCGGGTGCTGGCGGTGCCGTTCCGGCGCCCGGCCATGGTCGCCAAGCTGGCGGCCTCGCTGGACCTGCTCTCGGGCGGCCGGTTCATCCTCGGGCTGGGGGGCGGGTACTCCGACGACGAGATCACCGCCCTCGGCGGACCGCTGCTGTCGCCCGCCGAGAAGGTCGACGGCCTGGCCGAGGCGATCGAGGTCATCCGGGGCGGCTGGACGCAGCCGGGCTACACCCGGCACGGGCGCCAGCACAGCGTCCGCGCGCTCGAACTGGAGCCGCGGCCGGCCCGGCCGATCCCGATCTGGCTGGGCACGTTCGGGCCGCGCGCGCTGGCCGTCACCGGCCGGCTGGCCGACGGCTGGATCCCCTCGCTGGGTTACCGCCCGGTCGGGGAGTTCACCGCCATGCGCCGCCGGATCGACGCGGCCGCCGAAGCGGCCGGACGGCGGCCCGAGGACGTCCGCGGCCTCCTCAACCTGGGCGTCCGCATCGATCCGGACGCCCCGCCCCGGCCCGATGTCGTCACCGGTTCGGCCGAGCAGGTGGTGACCCAGCTACAGGACCTGGCCGGCCGGTACGGCTTCACCGGCTTCAACTTCCTCATCAAGCACCCAGCTGACCTGCAGCGCATAGCCGAAGAGGTCCTGCCCGGACTCCGTCCGGGCGGATGACCCCCGGGCCCAATGCCGCCCAAGTGACCCCCCGGCCGGCGCTCGCCTAACTCCAGCCCAGTTCTTTCGCGGCGGTCTCGCTGGAGTCAGCCAGGAACACCCGGCAACGCTCCGCTTCTTCTTCCTCGTTGATGGCGGCGGCCGACCTGGCCAGCATGTTCAGCGAGCGCAGGAAGCCCTGGTTGGGCTCGTGCTCCCACGGCACCGGGCCGTTACCGCGCCAGCCGGCCCGGCGGAGCTGGTCCAGGCCCCGGTG
>DATDIH010000309.1:0-5587 GCA_036521155.1 Streptosporangiaceae bacterium | reverse complement strand
GATCCGATCATCTCGATCCTGTGGGGCGTGCTGGCCTTCCACGAGAGGGTCCGGGGCGGCCTGTTCCCGCTGCTGTTCGCGGCGCTGAGCACGGTGCTGATGGCGGGCGCGGTGTTCGCGCTGGCCCGGTCGCCGCTGCTGTCCGAAGACCGTGAGCGGTCAGGACCGCCCCGCACCGGGCGCCGGTCGCCCGATGAGCCCGCTCATGCCACCAGCTGATGTACAACGGCACCGTCGGCGAGTTAAATTAACGTTTAAGACCATAAATAAACAATGGGACCCATGGGGGGAACTGGATTCACCAACCTTTGGCTTCTGCCTTTCCAGACGGCCGCCCCCCACTCCGGAGGATCCCAGTGAACCGGCCACGCCACCGACGCGTACGATCCCTCGCCCTGACCGCCGCCGTCATCCTGTTCAGTGGGGCGGCCGCGCTGCTGACCGGAGCCCCGTCGCCGGCCGCGGCGGCTACCGCCCCCTCCGCGCACCCGCCCGCCTGGCTCCACTGCGTGCCCGGGCCACCCGGCTCCGGGGCGCAGCGCTGCAGCGGCATCCGGCGGATCCCGCTGAGCGGGCTCAGCGCCGCCGACCGGTCCCGCAGGCGCTCGGCCCTCACGCACCGGACGACGCAGCAGGCCAGCGGGCAGGCCACGGCGGGTGAGATCCTCGCACCGTCCCAGTGCATGTTTCCCGCGCCGCCCCTGCCCGGGAACGTCGTCCCGCACCCGGACCGCCTGACCTCATGCGGCGACACGGCGTTCACGCTCTACAACATCGAGTACAGCGACGACGGCGAAACCATCCTGGGCACGTTCGACTTCGAAGATTTCCAGTGGGTCAGCTTCACCGGGACGGATTCCACCTGGACCCACGGGATGATCACGCTCTCCTACACCGGGACCGGTGACCTGACCGACGGGTTCAGCGCCCAGATCAACTCGGAGTGCTGGCTGGCCGAGGGCGCCTGCAGCGCGGTTAGCGAGACCAGCCCAGACCCGCAGACCATCGCCGTCACCGACGACAACAGCTACTCGTTCGAGTGGCAGGAGAACGACGAGGGGCCGGCCGCCACCAGCCCAGGGTCGGACGACTTCCTTGAGGGCTACCTGGCCGTGAACTGGGAGGCCACGACACCCGACGGCGGTTTCGCGGAGGCGATCGACGGCGGCGGCCTGGCCGGCCGGTGTGACTCGATCGCCACCGGCTCGGACGGCTGCGTGGACGAGGACAACATCCCCACGCTGTACCTGTCCCAGGCAACCTACGGCGCGTCAGCGGCCATGATCGCCTGGGCCCAGCAGAACCTGTCCGGCCACTGGGGCCTGCAAGGCCAGGGCAGCCCCATGACCTACCTGGGGAACCAGGCCCTGGCCGGTGACAACCGGGAGATCATCTGCCAGGACGGCTCGTTCAGCTCGGACGCGGGCCTCACCGCCGCGCTGGCTCCCTACGGGGACACCGACAGCTGCGACGAGTTCCCCTTTGCGGCCAGCTACGACAGCGGGGCCATGGAGGACGACGCCTACGGCAACCCGAAACCGTACGTGACCACCGGGGCCAACTGCGCCCAGGTCACCGCGACCCAGACCGGTAGCAGCGGCGGCAACGAGGCCGCGGACTGGAACGCGATCACGGTGACCGGCAGCCCGTCCGGCTCGGAACCGTGCGTGCGCGGGCATATCCCCGGCACCCTCAACAGTCTGGTCGGCGGCCGGTACGGGAACTTCGTGCAGACCGAGCGGCTGCTCGACGAGGATCAGTTCTGGGTGGCGGTCACGTCGTAGGGTCAGCGAGTGGATGAGCAGGAGACGGCATCGGGCGCGGCCGGCTGGGGCTGGGTCCGGACGGCCGGGGCGCTGGCGCTGGGCGGGTGCCTGACCTTCGTCCGCGACCGCACCCCGGATCAGGTGATCGAGGCGTTCGGCATGCGGCCGGAGGCGGCACGGATGCTCACCGCGGCGGCGGCCTGGGACCGCTTCCGGCCGGACGGCCCGCCGTGGATCCGGGTCGGCGAGAGCGCGGGCTGGACGTTCGCGGTCGAGGAGGTTTCGCTGCTGGGGCTGGCCACGGGCCTGGCGGCCCGGCTGTCCGCCGGCACCGAGATGGCCCAGGTGTTCTGGACGGCCAAGCCCACCACCGACCTCCGGTACCTGGCCGACGGCGTGCTCGTGACCGCGTACGAGCCCGGCATGGAATGGGACCGGGCGGGCCGCAATCCGGACCGGTTCCTGCCCGAGATGCGCGCCCTGGGCCTGCGGGTCGAGCGTCCGGTGCCGCCAGACCGGGTGCCGGGGGAGCCTCGGCCACCTCGCCCGCCTGCTCGCCAGGATCCGCTGATCGCGTCGCTGGACCTGCTGACGGCGGCGCTGGGTATCCGGCTGCCCGAGGAAGTGGCCCTCGGCCCGCTGCGCACCGTCCAGCGCGACACCCGCTGATCCGGCGTTAACCGGAGCCATCCGCGGGTAGCGTGCGCGGAACGACCTCGAGCCCAGCGGTGCCGAACTGGATGGCCGGCCGGGTCGGCGCCGACGAGCAGATGCGGGCGGCGGCCCAGCCGGACGGCCCGGACACGTAACCCGGGATCGCCGTAGCCCTCGGGGCGCATGTGGCGGCGGTTGAACTGCCGCCAGTCCTCGCGGCCGTCCGGCCACCGGATCAGCGCCGCCCAGCCGCCCTGATGCCGGGCCCAGGCCACGATCAGGCAGGGCCGCCAGCTGGTGTCGCTGTAGAGCACCTCGGCGGTCCGGCGCACCGGGGCCCGCCGCGGACTGTCCATCAGTTCCCCCGCGGGTACCCGGGACAACATCGGCACCGTGCCCACCGGGGGCGGATACCCTCCCGGCGGTGTTTTCCCAGCTCCCATGGTCAGAGACGATAACACGTTCGACAATGTCGGCGCTGCTCACTCGCGTAATTTAGAACAAATGTACTAACCGTCACGACACGCGGACAGATGAATAAAGGGTTAACTAAAGAAGAACGGGGATGGTCTATGGGGCGCTCCTTGCTGTCACTGACTGCTGAGCGAGACGCACTATGAGCACGCGATTGGGGTAAAAGAGCTTTCATGGTCACCGACACCCGCGAGATCGAGCTGAAGTACGAGGCCGGTCCGGACACCGTGCTGCCACCCCTGGAGGATCTGCCCCGGGTGGCCAGCGAGGCCGGGCCCGACGAGCAGAAGCTCGAGGCCGAGTACTACGACACCGAGGACCTTCGGCTGCTGCGGGCGGGCGTCACGTTGCGGCGTCGCCGCGGCGGCAAGGACAGCGGCTGGCACCTGAAGCTGCCGGCCGGGCCGCAGACCCGGCGCGAGCTGCGGCTCCCGCTCGGCCGGTCCGGGCGAACCGTGCCCGCCGAGCTGGCCCGGCTGGTCACGGTGTACAGCCGGGGCCGGGCGCTGGCCCCGGTGGCGCGGATCGCGACCGTCCGGCACGTCCGGACCCTGGTCGACGAGGCGGGCACGTCCCTGGCCGAGGTGGTCGCGGACGAGGTCTCGGCCCAGACCCTGGGTGAGTCCACCACCATCTCCTCCTGGCGCGAGGTCGAGGTCGAGCTGACCGGCGGCGACCGCCAGCTGCTGCGCGCGGCCGACAAGCGGCTGCGCCGCGGTGGCCTGCAGCCCTCGGGCCGCACGGCCAAGCTGGAGCGCGCGCTGGCCGATGCCCTGCCGTCAGCCGGGGAGACCAAGCGCCCCCGCCGTGGTTCGGCCGCGGGCGTGGTGCTGGACTACGCGGCCGAGCAGGCGGACAAGCTCAAGGCCCTGGACCCGGCGGTGCGGCGGGACGAGCCGGACGCCGTGCATCAGATGCGGGTCACCACCCGCCGGCTGCGCAGCACATTCCAGTCGTTCGGCCAGGTCCTGGCGGCCGACGACACCAAGCACCTGGCCGGTGAGCTGCGCTGGCTCGGCCACGTACTGGGTGACGCCCGCGACCAGGAGGTGCTGCCCGAGCACATCGACGCCGAGCTGAAGCAGGTGCCGGTGGAACTGGTCATGGGCCCGGTGTCGGCCCGGCTGCGCGAGCACTTCGCCCCGCTGGCCGCGCAGAGCCGCAAGGACCTGCTGGCCGCGCTGGACTCCGAGCGGTACTTCGCGCTGCTGGACGAGCTGGACCAGATCCTGGCCCAGCCGCCGCTGGGTCCCGCGGCCGGCCAGCCGGCCAAGAAGGCGCTGGCGCACGCGGTGACCCGCACCTACAAGCGCACGGCCAAGCGGATGCGGCGCGCGGAGCAGGCCCACGCCGGTGAGCCCACCAACGTGGCCCTGCACGCGGCCCGGCGGGCGGCCAAGCGGTCCCGGTACGCGGCCGAGGCCGTCACCCCGGCCTTCGGGAAGCAGGCCAAGCGGTACGGCAAGCAGATGAAGAAGATCCAGTCCTCGCTGGGCGACCACCAGGACGCGGTGATCGCGCGCAACACGCTGCGCGAGATCGGCGTCCGGGCGCACCTGGAGGGTGAGAACGCCTTCACCTTCGGCCTGCTGCACGAGCACAACAGCACCGCGATCCGGGACTCCGAGCGCCAGGGGGCCCGCGACTGGAAGCGCGCGTCCAAGCCCAAGTACCGGAAGTGGCTCAGGTAATCGGCGGGAGCTCCTGGTCGTAGTCGAGCACGGAGCGGAACGGGTCGCCGCGCTCGGCCAGCCGGCCGAAGACCGTCCGGACGGTGATCCCGTCCGGGCGCAGGCCCGGGTCGTCCAGCTCGTCCCAGTCGATGGGCGCGGAGATCGGGGCGCCCGCCGCGGGCCGCGGGCTGTAGGGCGCGACCAGCGTCTTGTGCCCGGCGTTCTGGGTGTAGTCCAGCCGGGCGTGACCGCCGCGGTTCTGCCGTTCCCACCGCCAGCTGACCAGGTCGGGCACGGCGTCGCCGATGGCGTGGGACAGCTGCTCGGCCCAGTCGCTGGTCTCGGCTGAGCTGGGCCCGGGCCGGATCGGGATCCAGATCTGGATGCCGCGCTGCCCGCTGACCTTGGGCTGGCCGCGGACCCCGAGGTGGTCCAGCGCGGTCCGGTGCAGCCGGGCCAGCACCAGCAGGTCGTCCCAGCTGGTGCCGGTGCCGGGGTCGATGTCGATCAGCACGTAGGTGGGCTGGTCCGGCGCGTCGGCCCGGGCCGTCCAGGCGTGCCACTCCAGCGCGCCGTAGTTGGCTGCCCAGACCAGCGCGGCGGGCTCGTTCACCGTCAGGTAGGTGTCGGCCTCGCCCGCCTTGCGGCCGGGTCGGTGCCAGCGCGGCAGCCAGTCCGGCGCGTGCTCGGGCAGCTGCTTGTTCCAGAATCCCTGGGTCCCGGCCCCGCCCGGGAACCGGTTCATGTTCAGCGGCCGCCCGGTCAGGTACGGCAGGATGACCGGCGCGATCCGGGCCGCGTAGGCGATGAACTCCCGCTTGCTGACGGCGGGCTCGCCCTTCCGCCCGCCCCCGGCCCGGCGGGCCGGGAAGATCTCCTTGTCCAGGTTGGTCAGCTTGAGCCGGCGCCCGAACACCGCCCAGGTGCCGCCGTCGCCGAGATCGTCCAGGGCGGCCAGCTCGTCCGGGCTGGGCGGGGCAACCTGGCCCGCTCCCCCAGGGTCATCGTCGTCCCGCTTTT
>DATDIH010000308.1:0-15890 GCA_036521155.1 Streptosporangiaceae bacterium | reverse complement strand
CGCGGTGACCGCGGTGACCACGCTCATGCCGTGCACGCCGATCGCCTGCATGGTCTTGAGGTCGGCCTGGATGCCCGCGCCCCCGCACGAGTCCGATCCGGCGATGGACAGCACGCACGGCGGGGTGGGCGAGAGCGGCGGTCGCGACATGGATTCCACATTAAGACCGGGCGCAAGTGCGTGCCGACCGGCCCCGTGGGTCAGCGGAAGTGCCGCCAGCCGGCTGATCCCTCGTGCGGGTGCCCGTCGATGAGGATGCCTTGACCGGCCCGGACTTCGCCGATGATCCGCCAGCGGTCCGGCAGTGGGGTCCCGGGCGGGAACGTGGCCACCAGCGAGTGATCTTCGCCGCCGGTCAGCGCCCATTCCAGCGGGTTCCCGCGGCCGAGGGCTTCGGCGGCGGGAACGAGCGGCCCGATGTCCAGGGCTTCGCTTTTGATATCGAAGGCTGCGTGGCTGGCGTCCGAGATATGCCCGAGGTCGGCCAGCAGGCCATCACTGACGTCCATCAGCGCGGTGGCCCCGAGCCGGGCCGCCTCGGGCCCGGCGTCGTAGGGCGGCATGGGCCGCAGGTGGGCCTGGACGAGGCCGGCCGGTTCCCGGTGGCCCGCCTCCAGCAGGGCCAGCCCGGCCGCCGAACGGCCCAGCGGCCCGGCCACGGCCAGCACGTCGCCGGGCCGGGCCCCGCCCCGGGTCACCGGCGCCCGGCCCTGCAGGTCACCCAGACCGGTCACGGCCAGCAGCACGGCCTCGAAGCTGGCCGTGTCCCCGCCGGCCACGGTCGCCCCGGCCCGCGCGGCCTCGGCGGCCAGGGCCGCCGAGAGGTCCAGCGCCCAGGACGCCGGCAGTTCGGGCGGGGCCGCGAACGCCACCAGCAGCGCGGTCGGCACGGCGCCCATGGCCGCCACGTCGGCCAGGCTGCGCACCGCGGCCCGGTGCCCGATGTCGCCCGGCCCGGCCCAGTCCCGCCGGAAATGCCGTCCCTCGAGCAGGAAGTCGGTGGTGGCGACCACCCGGCCATCCGGGGCGGCCAGCACCGCGGCGTCATCCCCGATGCCCACCTCGGTCCCCGGGCCGGAAGGCATCCGCGCCGCCAGCTGCCCGATCAACCCGAACTCGCCCAGCTCCCCCAGGCTCGGGGTGGCGTCCCCGCTGGTCACGTCGGTGGTGTCGCGGTTTTCGGTGCCGATGCTGGCCTCCCGCGGAATTGGGTCGATCTCACCCTGTGAGGGATCTTGCGCCCTAAGGTAGCGTGGCCTCTCCGGGTCGTATTTCACCGTCGAACACTGTGCCCCTGGAGGACCCCATGGTTCAGGCCTACATCCTGGTCCAGACGGAGGTCGGCAAGGCCGCCGATGTCGCCAAGCAGATCGCCGCTATCTCCGGGGTCACCCAGGCCGAGGATGTGACCGGCCCCTACGACGTCATCGTCCGCGCCGAAGCCGACAACGTCGACGAACTCGGCCGCCTGGTCGCCAGCGGCATCCAGTCCGTCGAGGGCATCACCCGCACCCTCACCTGCCCCGTCGTCTACATCTGACTCCGCCGCCCGGCGCTGAGTCGATGGCTCCCAAGCCGCGGTCTGCTGAGTACTTCGACGGCTGGTACGCGAACCAGACCGCCGCGCCGACGGTCGCGGACATCATGAACCGGCACATGGGCTTCCCGCCGGGCACCCGGGCCGGAGTGGTGGCCGCCGAGGCGATCCCGGAGCTGACCGGCGAGCTCCGGCTCGGGCCCGGGAGCACGCTGCTCGACCTCGCCTGCGGCCGGGGCGCCTACGGCCTGCTGATCGCGAAGGCCACGGGGGCGTCCCTGATCGGGGTGGACTTCTCCGCGCAGGCCCTCACCGAGGCGCGGGAGCAGGCCGAGCGGATGGGCGTGCCCTCCGCGACCTTCCAGGTGGGCGAGCTCACGGCGACCGGCCTGCCCGATGCCAGCGTCGAGGGGGTGCTGTGCACCGACGCTATCCAGTTCCCTGACCAGCCGGCCGTGGCCTACGACGAGATCCGCCGGGTCCTCAAGCCCGGTGGCCGGGTGGTCCTGACCTGCTGGGAGCCGGTTGACCGCGCCGACGAGCGGGTCGGTGCCCGGATCCGCCGGGCCGACCTCGGCGACGGCCTCCGCCGGGCGGGCTGCACCGATGTCGAGGTCCGCGACCGTCCGTCCTGGCTGGCCGCCGAGCACGCGCTGTGGGAAGAGGCCATCACCCTCGACCCGGGCGACGACCCCGCGCTGCGGTCCTTCCACGACGAAGCGGTCAAGTCCCTGGAGTGGACCGGCCTGCTCCGCCGGGTCCTGGCCGTCGCGACCAGCCCCCGGTAGCACGAAGACCGGCCACCCCGGGGCCCGGGAGGCCTCAGCCGGCGGCGCGGAGGAGGTCGGTGGCGACCGCCGAGGTGCGGGCGCCCAGGCCCAGGCGGGCGGCGTCGCGCAGATCCTGCGCCGTGTCCACGTCCCGGCGCAAGCCCGTGATCCCCGGCAGCAGCAGCTCGGCGGCGCCCTGGGCCACGTGCCGGGAGCGCGAGTCTGGGCCGAACGCCGGCCGGAACCCGGCCCCGGGGCTGGCCGCGTACAACGTCGTCCCCGACCCCTGAAGGTCCGGCACGAAGGCTTCCGGCCAGGACGCGGCCGCCCGCAGCGCCACGGAAATCTCGTCCGGCCGCAGCGCCGGGAGATCCCCGGACAGGGCGGCCACTCCCGACCCCGGCCACTGGCGGGCGGCGCAGGAGGCCCCGAACAGCAGCGCCTCGTTCAGCCCGGCCCGCGGCTCGTCCGGCACAACAGTGATACCGAGCCCCGCCAGTTCGCGGGCCGCGACCGGGTCGTCGGTCACCGCGATCACCCGCTTACCCACCGGCGACGCGACCACCGCGCTGACCGTGTCCGCGACCATGGCCAGGGCCAGTTCGGCCCGGCGCGAACCGGCCAGGGGGGCGATCCGCGACTTGGCCCGGGCAAGTACCTTGACGGGGACCACCACCGCCCACGGGAACCGGGCATCATCGGACATACGAGTGATCCTGCCTCGACATCGAACCACCTCAACCAGGAGACTGACCTGATGAAGATCGGAAGCCTCGCGCCATGACCAAGCCGGAGCGAAGCTACTCGCCCGGCTTGCGGGTCGTCACCGGGCTGGGGCTGCGCGTATTGCTGGCCGTCCTCATGAAGCATGAACAGCGCGGCCGGGAGAACCTTCCCCGTACCGGCGGCGTGATCCTGGCCCCCAACCACCTGTCCTACGCCGACTGGGGCGCCGTAGCCGTGTTCAGTTACGACGGGGGCCGCTTCCCCGTGTTCCTCATCAAGTCTTCCGTCTTCAACGTCAAAGTCATCGGCCCATTCCTGCGCAAGCTCGGCCAGCTCCCGGTTTACCGTAACCGCAACGACGCGGCGCTGGTGCTCAAGCAGGCCGAGGACGCGCTGCGGGACGGCCAGTGCGTGATCGTTTATCCGGAAGGCACCGCTTCGCGCGACCCGGACCTGTGGCCGATGGTGGGCAAGACCGGCGCGGCCCGGCTGGCCCTCAAGACCGGGGTGCCGGTCATCCCGATCGCGCAGTGGGGCGCCCACGAGGTGCTGCCCTACGGCACGACCAAGCCGCGCCTGTGGCCGCGCAAGCGGGCCCGGCTGGTGGCCGGGCCGCCGGTGGACCTGTCCGCGTTCGAGGGCAAGCCGCTGACCGCGACCACGCTGCGGGCGGCCACCGCGGCGATCATGGCCGACGTGACCACCCTGCTGACCGGGCTGCGCCCGGGGACCCCGCCGGCCGTCCCGTTCGACCTGGACGCGGCCCGCAAATCCGCCGTCAAACCGGCCAAGCCGGCTGAGCCGGCTGAGCCGGCCGAGACGGGCGAGCTGACCGAGACGGGCGAGACGGGCGAGACCAGCACCGCGCCGGGCCCGGAGACGGAGACGCGCCCGACGTGAAAGCGGCCATCATGGGGGCCGGGTCGTGGGGCACGGTCTTCGGCCAGGTGCTCTGCGACGCCGGGACGCCGGCCGTGCTGTGCAGCCGCCGGCCCGGACTGGCCCGGGCCATCAACGAGCAGCAGGAGAACCCGGACTACCTGCCGGGCATCGCGCTGACGCCGGCGTTGTGCGCGGTGGCCGACGCAGCCGAGGCCCTGGACGGCGCGGACCTGGTGGTGTTCGCCGTGCCGTCCCAGTCGCTGCGGGAGAACCTGCGGCGCTGGGCGCCGCTGATCCCGGCCGGCGCGCAGTTCGTCAGCCTGATCAAGGGCATCGAGGTCGGCACGACCAAGCGGATGAGCGAGGTCATCCGCGACGTGCTCGATGTGCCCGCTAACCGGATCAGCGTCATCTCCGGGCCGAACCTGGCCCGGGAGATCGCCCAGCGGCAGTACGCCGCGACCGTGGTGGCCTGCCCCGACGAGGCCACGGCGCAGGAACTGCAGAAGGCCTGCCACACCCGGTACTTCCGGCCGTACACCAACACCGACGTGACCGGGACCGAGCTGGGCGGCGCGGTCAAGAACGTGATCGCGATGGCGGTGGGCATGGCCGTGGCCATGGGGCTGGGCGACAACACCCAGGCCATGCTGATGACCCGGGGCCTGGCCGAGATCGCCCGGCTGGGCACCGCGCTGGGGGCCGAGCCGCAGACGTTCGCCGGGCTGGCCGGGCTGGGGGATCTGGTCGCGACCTGCGGGTCCCCGCTGTCGCGGAACCGCACCTTCGGCGAGAACCTGGGCCGGGGCATGTCGGTGGACGAGGCTTCGTCAATGAACGGCCAGATCGCCGAAGGTGTGAAATCGTCGGAGTCCGTGCTGGCGCTGGCCCGAGCCCACGGCGTGGAAATGCCGATCACTGAGGTCATGACCGCGGTCATGCACGGGGGCCTGCCGGTGACCGAGGCGGCGACGCTGCTCGCGTCCCGCTCGGCAAAGCCGGAACGGTACGGGCCCGAAAGGTGACGTTGTGGACGTAGTGCGCAGGCAACTGGGCGAGAACACCCGCGCGGTGCATCTGCCCCAGGCGCCCGTGCCCGAGCAGGAGCCGCTCGGTACCCCGGTGTACCGGACGTCGTCGTTCGCGTTCAGCACCAGCGACGAGTACGCGGCCGTGCTGAACGACGAGAAACCCGGCTACAGCTACAGCCGGATCGACAACCCGACCGTGGACGCGTTCGCCCGGGCCATGGCCGCGCTGGAGGGCCCCAACCTGCCGACCTGGCCCGCGGCCCAGGCGTTCTCGTCCGGCATGGCCGCGATCACCACGGTGTTCCTGGCCTTCGCGCGCACCGGGGCCCACGTGGTCGCGTCGGCCGCCCTGTACGGGGGCACCTACAGCTTCCTGCGCAACGTGGCGGCCCGGTTCGGGGTGGAGACCGACTTCGTCGACATGACCGACCTGGACGCGGTCCGGGCGGCCATGCGCCCGGGCACCCGCATCCTGTACGCGGAGACCATCGCCAACCCGACCACGGCCGTGGCCAACCTGCCCGCGCTGGCCTCGCTGGCCCACGAGACCGGGGCGTTGTTCGTGGTGGACTCCACGCTGGCCCCGCCGGTGGTGTGCCGTCCGCTGGAGTACGGGGCCGACCTGGTGCTGCACTCGGCGACCAAGTACATCGGCGGGCACTCCGACGTCACCGGCGGCGTGGTCACGGGCCGGGGCGACCTGATCAGCCGGGTCCGGCAGGTGCGGGTCGACACCGGCGGATCGATGGCCCCGGACGAGGCGTTCCTGCTCCGCCGCGGCCTGGAGACGCTGCCGGTGCGGGTCCGCCGGCAGTGCTCGACCGCGATGATGTTCGCGGCCACGATCTCCCGGCACCCGAACGTGTGCCGGGTCGACTACCCCGGCCTGGCCCAGCACCCGGGGCACGCGCTGGCCCGGCGGCTGTTCGACGCCGGGCCGGAGGGCGGCCGGTACGGGGCGATCGTCACCGTGACCACGCACGGCGGCCGGGAGGCCGGGATGGCGTTCGCCGACCGGCTGCGGATCGCCCGCATCGCCCCCTCCCTGGGCGGCACATACACCAAGGTCAGCCACGCCGCGTCGACCACGCACCGGCAGCTGGACGCCCGCGCGCTGGAGAGTGCGGGCATCGGCCCGGGCGCGGTACGGTTCTCCATCGGACTCGAGGACGCCGAGGATCTCATCTCCGATGCGTACGTGGCCCTGGACTCGCTGGGCCGCGCCTGACTGGACGGGAGCGGAGGAACAGCGTGAACGAGCAACGCAAGATCCGGGTGGCCGTGGTCTTTGGCGGCCGCAGCTCCGAGCATTCGATCTCCTGCGCCAGCGCCGCTCACGTGCTGCCCGCCTTTGACCCCGAACGGTACGAGATCGTGCCGATCGGCATCACCCAGGACGGCCGCTGGCTGGAGGTCGCGGCCCGCCCGGACCAGCTGTCCATCGGTGGCGACGGCGAGCTGCCCTCGGTCGAGGCGCTGGCCGCGCCGGGCACCGAGATCGTGGCCCGTCCCGGCGGCGGCAACGGCGTGCTGACCGTGCTGAGCCCCGGGGACGTGCCGCGCGACCTCGGCACGGTGGACGTGGTGCTGCCGCTCCTGCACGGCGCCTACGGCGAGGACGGGACCATCCAGGGCCTGCTGGAGATGACCGGGGCCCGGTACGCGGGCGCGGGCGTGTTCGCCAGCGCGGCCGGCATGGACAAGGAGTACATGAAGCTGGTCTTCGCCGCGTACGGGCTGCCGATGGGCCCGTACGTGGTGGTCCGCGACCGGGACTGGACCGGGACCGCGGGCGCGCCGGGCCAGGAACGCAAGCGGGTGCTGGACGAGATCGCCGAGCTGGGCTGGCCGGTGTTCGTCAAGCCCGCCCGCGGCGGCTCCAGCGTGGGCACGTCCAAGGCGCACGACCTGGCCGAGCTGGAACGGGCCATCGAACTGGCCCGGGAGCACGACCCCAAGGTCCTGGTCGAGGCGGCCATCGACGGCCCGGAGATCGAGTGCGCGGTGCTCGAAGGCGTGGACGGCGGGCCGCCCGACGCCAGCCTGCCCGGGCAGGTCATGGTGGGCGGGGGCGCGGACTTCTACGATTTCCGGGCCAAGTACCTGGCCGACGGCACGCACATGGTGATCCCGGCCCCGATCCCGGAGGCCGCCATCGCCGAGGTCCGGCGCCTGGCCTGCCTGGCCTTCGACGCGATCTCCTGTGAGGGCCTGGCCCGGGTCGACTTCTTCTACACCCCGGACGGCCGCGTCGTGGTCAACGAGATCAACACCATGCCCGGCATGACCCCCGCCTCCGGCTTCCCCAAGATGTGGGAGAAGTCCGGCCTTGAGCTCCCGGCCCTCATGGACCGGATCATCCAGACAGCGCTCAGCAAGCGTCCCGGGTTGAGGTAAGACCTGGCCGGGCTGATGGGAAGCTGCCGCCGCACCGAGCCTGGCAGCGGACCAGACCGGAACCGCTCCACGACACATTCACAGATCTTTATCGCCCGGGTGGCGGGGCCTGGCCGGTGCGGGCGACGGGCATGCCAGCCGTTGTAGCGGGACCGGCCCGGTGGGCGAGGCGCCGGTGATGAAGGTGCCGGATGAGCGGGCCAGTACCGGAGCGGGAAACCGAAGTACGGCAGGTGCTGGCCGGTCACGGTGAAAAATGAAGGGCAGCCGGGTATCAGCGATGCAGTGAGCCGGACGGCAACGGCCGGGCCCGCAGGCCAGGCCCGGTGCGCGCCCGGCGAACGTCACCACGGGTCAGCGGTGACGAAGGATCGGGGTGATGGTGTCGATCAGGGCGGAGGGGGTTCCAGCGGAATGCCGTCCGCATAGTCGATGCTGAGCCGGTCGAATAGGAAGGCGTAGATGGCGGTGAGTTCAGCTGCCTGCTGGTGCAGTGAGCCTGGCCCGTGCCCTCCCGGTCTGACCCGCAGGAGGACTGGCTGGCTGGATGAGGTTGCTGCCTGCAGGCGGGCTGCCATCTTCTTGGCGTGGTACGCCTTGGCGAAGGGGTCGGATTCACCGGCCGTGAGCAGCATCGCGGGGTAGGCCGTGCCGTCCTTGACGTTGTGGTACGGGGAGTAGGCGCGCAGCGCCTGGAACAGCTCCGGGTCGCTGACCGTCCCGTACTCGCCGACGTTGGAGGGTCCGTTGGGGTCCAACTCCACCCGGAGCATGTCCACGACCGGCACCATCGCCACCACGGCGCGGGCGAGGCCGGGATGCTGGGTCACCATCGCCCCCATGAGCAGGCCACCGTTGGAGCCGCCGAGCATCGCCAGCCGTTCGCTGGTGGTCAGGTGCGACCCGATCAGGAAGCGAGCGCAGCCGGCGAAGTCATCGAAGACGTTCTGCTTGGCCGCCAGCCGTCCGGCGTGGTGCCAGTGCTCGCCGTATTCGCCGCCGCCCCTGGTGTGGGCGACCGCGACCACGCCGCCCTGCTCCAGCCAGGGCACCCAGCCCGGGTCGAACCGGGGCTTGAGGGAGATGCCGTAGCCGCCGTAGCCGGTGAGCAGCGCGGGTGCGGTGCCGTCGCGAGGTGTTCCGCGCGGGGCGATCATGGTCACCGGCACCTGCGTGCCGTCTTTGGAAGTGGCGAACTCCCGGCTCACCTCGAATTCCGCGAAACCCGGCGGCGTTGTGGGCCTGAGGGCGGTGGGGCGTGGCGCCGACTGACCGGACCCACGCCACCATGCGCGCGGCTCGGTGAACGACTCTGTTGCGTAGGCGACTTCATCTCCGTCCAGCCGGACCAGACCGTCGACGGCGGAGCCTGGTGGTACCTCTACCGGCCCGGCGGGCGTGCCGTGCAGGTCGAACCGTCGCAGCGACGACCAGCCCGCGTCCATATCCAGCAGCCACAGCGATCTGTCTGTGACCGCGAGCGGTGACGCCAGCGGTCCGCCTTCGATCGTGACATCCGCCTCGGGCACCACCTCGGTGGCGTGTGCGATGGTTGCCCCGGCCCGCAGCGGCAGCCGGAGGACCTTCCCGTGCGGGGCGTTCAGCCGGGACAGCAGGTACAGCGCGCCGGGGCCGAACGCCGCATAGGTCACGTTGTCACTGACGTCGGCGGCCAGCCACCAGTCGCCGCCGGCCTGGGCCCGGAGGAACACCTGCCACTGGCCGCCGTCTCCTTTCTGGACCCGGTCCATCACCCACTGACCGTCGGGTGAGGCGTTCAGGAAGTTCTCCGCGATCCGGTTGTCGGCGAACACACCCGACAGGTCGCGGCGGTCCTCCTCCAGCGATTCGGCGAGCCGGTGATACCAGACTTCCTGGTAGAAGCCCAGGTCGCTGGCTGGGCGCCCGCCCGGCGATCGGTAGCGGGTGTACCAGAAGCCGGAGGAGTCGCGAGCCCAGGCCAGGGAACCGAAAGCCGTGCCCAGGGGCGCGGGTGCGCCGGTGAGTTCACCGGACGTGGCCTGGTAGACGTGCACGGTACCGTCCCGCCTGTCATGCGTGGACAGGGACACCGCCACCAGGCTGCCGTCCGGGGACGGCTGGTGCCAGCCGATAGTGGTCGGGCCGCTGTCATCGATCTCGGCCGGGTCGACCAGCACGCGCTCGTCGGACAAGTCGTGAAGGTCACTCAGCACCACCAGGAACGGCTGCTGCTTCGGCGGCTGGCGCTTGAGCGCGAAGTACGCCGGACCCGCCTGCCGGAGGGCGTCATACCTCACCGGCTCCGCCATCAGGGTGTCCGCCACCCGCCGGCCGACCGCGTCGTGGAACGGCAGGTTCTCCAGATAGCGGCGAGTCCGCCGGTCCTGTGCCCTGGTCCAGGAGCGCGCCTGCTCCGACTCGGCATCCTCCAGCCAGCGGTAGTCCTCGGCCACCGTCACCCCGTGGTAGGTACTGCGCACCGGAACCTTCGGTGTGCCGATCATCTCCAGCTTATTGCGAGGCGATTTACCGCGGTTATTACCACGGGTTGTTTCCTCTGATTTACTGCGGCCCTGCATTTTCCTAGAGGAATTCATATTCAATTTTTTATCATCCGGATAAAGGCCTGCCAAGCCAGGCTGGGCGGGATGGCGATGGAAGTTACCGCAGTAAATTCAATTCACGCGTATCAGTTATGCTAGCGGCAGATAAGGGTCACGGAATCGAGGATCGGTGACGGCACCGGTAGAGTACGCGGTCGCGGTGGACGCCTACCTGGGGCAGGCGGCGCTGAGCGCCGCATCCCGGCGGGTCTACCGGATCTCGCTCGCCGGGTGGGCCTGGCCGCTCATCGGCCAGCCGATCCCCGCCGGAGTACGGCGGCGCGGCGCGGCGCCGCCCGTTGTGCCGCTGGCACTCCTCGACGACCCCGGCACTCCCGGCCGCCTGGCGGAGGCTATCGCTGGCCGGGCGACTGGGTCCGACGCGCGGACCGTGAACCGTGAACTGTCGGCACTGCGCGGCGCCGTCGGCTGGTGGCAGGACCTCGGCTGGATCCGGGCCGATCCGACGGCAGGGCTGCGGCACTGGCCGCCGGATGAGCTCGCGGCGCCGCTGAGCGCCGAGCAGGTCGGCGCGCTGTTCCGGTTGACGGCCAGCCTGCGCGAGCATGCGTACTGGCGGCTGCTCTACGACTCGGGCGCGGCCGCCGCGGTGGTGCTGGCCCTGGACGCCGGCCAGCTCGACCTGGACGCGCACCAGGTCCGCCGGGTGCCCTTCCGCGGCGCCGCCGGCAGGCCGCCGACGGACATCGTGTGGGGCGTACAGACCGGACAGTTCCTGCGCTGGCTGCTGGCCGGGCGGACATGGGGACCGGTGTTCGTCACCGACCGGCGGGCGGGGACGCACACCTCACGGGCCGCCGGAAACGTCTGCGAACTGACTGGACAGGCACGGCTGTCATACCGCAGAGCGGCGGAGATCTTCGCCACCGCGACGCGGCCGCTCGACCCAGCTGGCCGCGGCTGGACCCTGCACCAGCTCAGCGCGGCGACGCAAGCGTCCTTGTCACCGGCGCGGCTCTGACGGCACGGCTAAAGCCACGATTTTCCGTATGCTCCGCTCAATAGAAATGAGCGCAGAAGGCTCGTCATTGCTTTATAACGACGATGCGGGCGGTGCACTCACTTGACGGCGCCAAGAAAGGCCCATTCGGTTGCGGCGAGCCCCGAGGACCGTCGCAATGCGCAGCTGTACCTGACCGGGCTGGGGTGTTCTGTAATCGGCAGCATGGCCCTGGCCTTGGTGGCTGGGATCTGGGTCAAGTCGCTGACGGGGAGCAGTTCCGCGGCCGGTCTGGTGTCGGCGTGCATTTATGTGCCGTCGCTGTTCAGCCCACTGGCCGGGATGGTTGCCGATCGCGTGGCGCGGCGGCGCCTGCTGGTCCGGCTCAGCGTGGTGTCCGCGCTGGCCGACCTGCCGCTGCTCGCGGTCCGGTCGGCCGCGTGGGTCTGGATCGTCTGCTCCGTCATGACCTGGTACGGGACGCAGATTGTGCTCGGCGATCCGGCGGAGGACGCCTTGTTCGCCCAGATGTTCCCCCAGGAACTGCGGCAGCGGGTCAACGGCTTGCGGCTGGGCCTGCAAGAGTGCGGCCGGCTGGTCGCGCCGCTGGTCGGCGCGGGGCTGTTCGCCCTGGTGGGCGGGGGCGCGGTCGCGCTCGTGGATGCCGCGACGTTCATCGTGGCCGCGGTCGCGACCGTACGGCTACGGGTGCCGGACGAGGCGCCCGCACGGCCGGAAAGAACGCACTGGCGAGCAGAAGTGCTGGCCGGGTACGCGCACATCCGGTCCACACCCGCTCTGGCCAGGGTGCTTGGCGCCGGCATGGTCGTGATGGCGCTGTCCGGCCTGCTGGTGGCGGCCCAGTACAGCCTGGTGCAGGCGGCCGGTGAGCCGCCCGCGTTTCTCGGCGTGTTCAGCGCGGTCCTCGGTGCCGGGTCGGTCGTGGCGAGCCTGGTGAGCAGCCGGGTCCTGCGCAGGGTCGGCGAGCAGTGGCTCGCCGTCTTCGGCATGGCCGACTTCGCGGCGGGCAGCGCGCTGCGTGCCACCGGCCTGCTGGGGTGGGCGATCGCCGCCATGATGGTGCTCGGGTTCGCCCAGCCCTGGCTGCTGCTCGCCGTCATCAACCTCGCCCAGCGGGTCACGCCGGCGGAACTGCAGGGCCGGGTCTCGGCGACGGTGACGCTCGCCCTGTTCGGCTCGCAGGCACCGATGCAGGCGCTAGGATCCCTGGCGATCCGTTATGTGACATTCCGCCAGCTCTACACGGCCTGCGCGATCGCGGCTCTGATGTGTGTGGCGTATCTCGCCGCGCGGTCGGCATCACGCCATACATGAATTCAGCCCCAGCGGGCCTCGCTCGGGCACAACCGGTACCGGCAGCTCACGGTAGGTAGCCCGTGGCGGCCGAGGCTGAACCCCTGCAAACGCAGGTGGCGCAGGCGGCTTTCGCCGCCCGCGCCACTCTGGGGAGCCGGTTTTTCCGGAAGGTTGCTACTTACTTCTTCTCGCCGTTGACCAGGGCCTTGAAGTCCGCGCCGGGGCGGAACTTCGGCACCGACGACTTCGGCACCTGGATGGTGGCCCCGGTGGCGGGGTTGCGAGCGGTCCGAGCCGGACGCTCGCTCTTCTCGAAAACACCGAAACCGGTGATCGCGACCTTGTCACCCTTGGCCACGGCGTCCTGGATCGTGTCGAGGACGGCATTCACGGCCTCGGTCGCGGACTTCTTGTCGCCCAGCCGACCGGAGATCGCGTCAATCAGATCACGCTTGTTCATATTCCACTCCTGCGGTTCCCCCACGGGAGGCCGCGCGCACAAAGCACCCGAGACGCGCGACCTCTGACCTGCCCGAAAGTAGGCGATCCAGCGCCGTTACACAATAACCATGGCCAACATTGCCGGGCGTGTCGGCCTGGCAGCAGACCAGAACTACGCTGTCAGCGCGCTGAGATAGTTATATATCTTATGTAACCGTTGGTAACGGGGTCAAAACTGACCATAATTTCGGACGATTATTTAAACGCCAGAAAATGACCAGATCTACGCGTATCGGCGGGTACCGGGTTGTAGCCGTACGTAACTGACTTTTAGGTCTTTGCTGGCAGAAGCCTCAGGCGGTCACCGGCAGCCAGCCCGGCCGGCTGGCTTCGAAGGTCGCGATGTCGTCCGCGTGGCGGAGGGTGAGCCCGATGTCGTCCAGGCCCTCCATCAGCCGCCAGCGGGTGTAGTCGTCGATCTCGAACGGGGCCTTGACCCCCGCGCCAGCGTGACGCACCTCACGAGCTTCGAGATCCACGGTGATCTCGGCGGCCGGGCCGGCCTCGGCCGCGTCCTGCAGGGCGATCACGGTGTCCTCGGGCAGCCGGACCGGCAGCAGCCCGGCCTTGGTGGCGTTGTTGCGGAAGATGTCCCCGAACCGCGGCGCGATCACCACCCGGAACCCGTAGTCGACGAGCGCCCATACCGCGTGCTCGCGGGACGAGCCGATGCCGAAGTCGGTGCCGGCCACCAGCACGGTGGCGCCGTCGTAGGCGGGCTGGTTGAGCACGAACGACGGGTCCTCACGCCAGGCGGCGAACAGGCCGTCGCCGAACCCGGCCCGGCTGACCCGCTTGAGGTACTCGGCCGGGATGATCTGGTCGGTGTCCACGTTGCTCCGCCGCAGCGGCAGCACGCGCCCGGTGTGCGAGATGAATGGCTCCATGATGTCTCCTGGGCAGTGTTCTTGAAGGTCTGCGAGTCGTGACCCGGCGGTCAGAGCTGGGCGGGGGTGGACAGGTGGCCGGTGACGGCGGTGGCCGCGGCGACCTCGGGTGAGACCAGGTGGGTCCGGCCGCCCTTGCCCTGGCGCCCCTCGAAGTTGCGGTTCGAGGTGGAGGCGCTCCGCTCCCCCGGCGACAGGGTGTCCGGGTTCATGCCCAGGCACATCGAGCAGCCCGCGGCCCGCCACTCGGCCCCGGCCGCCTTGAACACCTCGTCCAGGCCCTCCTGCTCGGCCTGGGCCCGCACGGCCATCGAGCCCGGCACGACCAGCATGCGCAGGCTGTCGTGGACCTTCCGGCCCTGGATGATCCCGGCGGCGGCCCGCAGGTCCTCGATCCGCCCGTTGGTGCAGGAGCCCACGAACACCGTGTCCACCGTGATGTCGGTGAGCGGGGTGCCCGGGGTCAGGTCCATGTAGCGCAGGGCCCGCTCGGCCGCGGCCCGCTCGCCGGGGTTGGCCAGGCCGGCCGGGTCGGGCACCGAGGAGGCCAGCGGCAGCGCCTGACCGGGGTTGGTCCCCCAGGTCACGTACGGGGTGAGCTGGGTCGCGTCCAGCGTGACCTCGTGGTCGAAGGTCGCGTCGGGGTCGGTGGGCAGCGACCGCCAGTAGTCCAGGGCCGTCTCCCAGTCCTGGCCCTGGGGCGCGTGCGGCTTGTCCTTCAGGTAGGCGAAGGTGGTCTCGTCCGGCGCCACCAGCCCGGCCCGGGCGCCCGCCTCGATCGACATGTTGCAGACGGTGAGGCGGCCCTCCATGGACAGGCTGCGGATGGCCTCGCCGCGGTACTCGATGACGTAGCCCTGGCCGCCGCCGGTGCCGATCTGGGCGATGATGGCCAGGATCAGGTCCTTGGCCGTGACCCCGGGCGGCAGCTGGCCGGTCACGGTCACCGCCATGGTCTTCGGGCGGATCTGCGGCAGCGTCTGGGTGGCCAGCACGTGCTCGACCTCGCTGGTGCCGATGCCGAAGGCCAGCGCGCCCATGGCCCCGTGGGTGCTGGTGTGCGAGTCACCGCAGACGATGGTCAGGCCCGGCTGGGTCAGCCCCAGCTGCGGGCCGATGACGTGCACGATGCCCTGGCCCGCGTCCCCCATCGGGTGCAGCCGGATGCCGAACTCGGCGCAGTTCTTGCGCAGGGTCTCGACCTGGGTCCTGGACACCGGGTCGGTGACCGGGCTGGACGGCCCCTCCAGCGGCACGCCGGGGCCGGTGATGCCCGTGGTGGGCACGTTGTGGTCCTCGGTGGCGATGGTCAGCTCGGGGTGGCGTACCGTGCGGTTGGCCAGCCGGAGGCCATCAAAGGCCTGCGGGCTGGTGACCTCGTGCACCAGGTGCAGGTCGATGTAGAGCAGATCGGGCTCCCCCTCGGCGCTGCGCACCAGGTGGGCGTCCCATATTTTCTCGGCCAGCGTGCGGCCCATCGCGCTCATCTCCCTTTCGGCCCGTTCCCGCGGGTCGACATCGTCGCGGTGTCCCGTTCCGGTTGCGTCTCGAATATCGAGACGGCAGTATCAAGACATGAACAACTCTAGCGGAGTCGGCGTTCTGGACAAGGCCGTTTCCGTGCTCAACGCCATGGAGACCGGCCCCGCGTCGCTGGCCCAGCTGGTGAGCGCGACCGGACTGGCCCGGCCCACGGCGCACCGGATCGCCGTCGCGCTGGAGCACCACCGGCTGGTGGCCCGGGACGCTCAGGGGCGGTTCGTGCTCGGGCCGCGGGTCACCGAGCTGGCCGCGGCCGCGGGCGAGGACCGGCTGCTGTCGGTGGCCCAGCCCGTGCTCGGCTACCTGCGCGACGTCACCGGCGAGAGCGCCCAGCTGTACCGGCGCCAGGCTGACCTGCGCATCTGCGTGGCCGCGGCCGAGCGGGCCAGCGGCCTGCGGGACACCGTGCCGGTGGGCACGGCCCTGCCGATGACCGCCGGGTCCGCGGCCCAGATCCTGCTGGCCTGGGAAGACGCCGAGCGGATGCACCGCGGCCTGCGCGGGGCCAAGTTCAGCGCCCCGATGCTGGCCCAGGTCCGCCGGCGCGGCTGGGCGGCCAGCGTGGCCGAAAGGGAGGCCGGGGTGGCGTCGGTGTCGGCCCCGGTCCGTGGCGCCGGCGGCCGGGTGGTGGCCGCCATCTCAGTATCCGGCCCGATCGAGCGCCTGACCCGCTCCCCCGGCCGCCTGCACGCCCCGGCAGTGGTCGGCGCCGGCGACAAGATCACCGGGCTCATCAGCTGACTCTGCCCGGGGA
>DATDIH010000307.1:0-2700 GCA_036521155.1 Streptosporangiaceae bacterium | reverse complement strand
GGCGGCGCTGATCTCCGTCTGCCAGTCGGTCAACGTGGAGGAATCGGCGTCCGGCGTCAGCGCCACGGCCATTTCGCCCGGGTACGTGGATACCGAGATGAGTTCGTGGGTACGTGACCGGATCGACCCCGCGGACATGATTGAGGCCGGTGACATCGCGGAGCTGGTCTTGGCCCTCACCCGGCTGTCCGCGCGGGCCGTCGTGCCAGGCATCGTCGTCGCCCGGCGCGGCGGCACCCAGTGGAGCGCCTGAGCTCCGGCCCGCACGGAGAAGTCCCGCCGGAAGCCCGGACTGGGTCCGTGGCCGCCTGGGCGCGCGGTGGTGAGGGCGGCGCGGAGGGCGGCGCGGGTAGTGATCGCGAGTTTGGGGAAGAGCCGGTACAGGGGGTGCTGGCCGTCCGGTGGGACAGGTGCGCTGCGCGGCGATCTGCTTGTTCGTGTAGCCGGCCGCGGCGAGCTGCCGCTCAGACCCCACCGCCAGGCGCCAGGCGAATGGTGCCTCACATCCATCTAGCCCGGAGGTACCACGGCATGTCCCATCACCCCGCAGTTGCACCCCGGAGCGCGCACCGGCGTCTGGTGTGCCACGAAACTGGCCACCGACGCGGGCGGCTGGCGGCAGATCAACCGCGCTGGCCACCCCATGATGTGGCCGATCTTCTGGCCCGACGACACAGATTTCTCCAACCCCGCCAACGACCGGCACCCGTCCGCCGACTTCAGCGCCGAGGGCAAGCACCTCGGCGACCAGGTCGCCGCCGTGGTCTCGGCCACCGGAACGTCGCAGGATCCGCAGGGCTACGGGGAGACCGTGGCCCGGGAGCTGTTCCCCGACGTGCTGCCGTACGTGGTCGGGACACCGGCCAGCTACGGGTTCGCGGGCCGTAACGGCCGGACGCTGGCCGACAACTCACCCGAGGCGATGCTGTCCCTCGTCACCAACACCGGCGTGAACTCAGGTCTGACCGCAGCGACCTCCGAGCGCCTGCGGACCGGGAGCTTCCCGTACGTCGTCCCCGCGTGATCCGGCTGGCCGTGTTACGCGGGGTCGTCCGCCGTGTGCTGCTGCCCCGGCCCGCTGGCGGGGCCACTGCCCGCGAGGAAGGCGGCCATCGCCGTCTCGAACTGCGGGGTGGTGAGGGCGGTGCCGTGATTGCCGGGCAGTTCGAGGTACTGGCCGCTGCCCAGAGCGTCGGCCAGTGCCCGGGCCGTGGCATTGTGGCCGTCCTCGGCGCCGGTCATGACGAGGGTCGGGACCCGGATGCGGGCCAGAGCCTCGACCGGCGTGTCGGCGAACGTGTCGAGCACCAGGTTGAGCGCGACCGGGTCGCCCCCGGAAGCCTTGACCCAGTCTTCCATCGCCTGCTCGGGTGAGCCGGGCTCGAAGGTGCCAAAGCCGGCCAGGACACGGCGGAACTGACCGCCGCGCCCGACGGTGTGCTCGACGGCCTCCAGCCCCTGCCCGCCCGCGACCGCGCGGCCGGGGACCGCGCCGCGGGCGAGGATCCGGATCACCGTCCGGCCGCCCAGGGAGTAGCCGGCCAGGTCGTAGCCGGTAAGCCCGAGGTGCCCGATCAGGGCCAGGCCGTCGTCGGCCAGCACATCGGGCGGGTAGGCGGCCGGCTCGTGCGGCCTGGCGCTGGCACCGTGACCGCGCAGGTCGGGCAGGATGAGGCGGTAGCCGCGCCCGGCCATCCGCCCGGCGAGCCCGCTATCGATCATGGACGTGGAGCTGCCCATGTAGCCGTGGATCAGGATGAGCGGCCGGCCCTCCCCGAGCTCGCGGTAGGCGAGCCGTGCACCATCGGCGCCGCGGAAATAGCAGAGCGGGATCTCAGTCACCTTCCCATGACATCAGCTGAGGTCAGGCCTTCCGGCCCACGCCGACCAGGTTCCCGTAGCGGCTTGGGTGCTCGGGAAGGTCATCGCCTGGCTCCGGCCGCCATTCGGGGATGTAGACCAGGCCGGGGTCCACGACACCGAAGCCGTCGAAGAAGCGCAGGATGTCCTGGCGCGAGCGCAGGTGCAGGGCCGTGGCGACGCTGCGGTTGTAGACCTTCTCGACGGCGCTGGCCACGTCGGGCCGGTCTTCGTTGGTGCCGTGGGAGATAACCAGGTAGCTGCCGGGTGCGAGCACGGCGCGCAGGGTGGCCACGATGCGCCAGGGGTCCTCAGCATCGGCGATGAAATGCAGGATGGAGACCAGCAGCAGCCCGGTCGGCTGGTCAGGATCGATCAGCCGCCGGGTGTCCGGGTGACCCAGGATGCGCTCCGGCTCGCGCAGGTCGGCCTGGATGATCGCGGCCTTCTGGTTACCGTTCAGGAGGGCCTTGCTGTGCGCGACGGCCACCGGGTCGATGTCAACGTAGGCCACCCGGGCGGCCGGGTCGGCCTGCTGGGCGACCTCGTGCACGTTGCCCTGGGTGGGGATGCCGGACCCGATGTCCAGGAACTGGCGGACGCCGTTCGCGGCCAGGAACCGCACCGCCCGGCCGATGAACGCGCGGTTGGCCCGGCCGATGAGCGGGGCGGTGGGTTCCACCGCGGCGATCGCCCGGGCCACGTCCTGGTCGGCGAGATAGTTGTGCGTGCCGCCCAGCCAGTAGTCATAGACACGGGCGGCGTTCGCCCGCTTGGTCTCCACTCCCGGGGGCGCCCACTCCGCCTCCCCGGTGCTCACCGCGGATCCCCGGTCCGTGC
>DATDIH010000306.1:0-11826 GCA_036521155.1 Streptosporangiaceae bacterium | reverse complement strand
TGTGTGTCGCGAAGGGTTCCGTGCAAGAAGAGCGGCATGATTCGGATATGACTCGAGGACGTAGAGCGCTCGTAGCTGTTGATCTGCTCGCAGCTGGAGCAGCCTCAGCGTGCGTCGGGAAGAGCCAGCCCCTTATGGTGCTCGAATCCATGTCGGTGAAGCCGAGCTTAGAAACGGACGGAAGCTTGCCCAGGCGCTAAGTATTGGATTGGCCGCAAAGGTATTTTCGCCCCATGCTTCAGCATCTATCTGAGGGTGGAGATCAGCGTGCTGACCGAGCTGAAGAACCGCGGCCTCGCCGACGTGCTGATGATCGTCTGCGACGGGCTCGCCGGCCCGGCAACAGGGAACGGCCGGCGTGGCCCGTCGTGGAGCTGCCGACCGAACCGATGAGGAATGTGCTCCGACCCGCGCGGACGCAAGTGACATCTCGAACCGACAAGGAGTACGTGGTGGTGGTTGGAACTCGACCGAAGACGGTCGACAGGTTCGCGCTGGGTGACCTCGTGGAGGTCAGGTCGGCCGAGGAGATCCTCGCCGGGCTGGATTCGCGCGGCGAACACGACTCCCTGCAGTTCATGCCGGAGATGCTGCAGTACTGCGGCCGGACGTTCCGAATCGACAAGATCGCCGGCAAGACCTGCGACACGGTCAACTGGTCCGGCATGCGCGAGATGCAGAACACGGTCCACCTGACCGACGTGCGTTGCGACGGGCAGGCCCACGGAGGGTGCCAGGCGGGCTGCCTCATCTACTGGAAGACGAGTTGGCTCAAGCCGGCGACCGGCAACAGCGCCGGCTCCGGTGCGCCGGGCCTGCGGACGCTGCCGATCGCCGCGGTCACGCAGCCAGAGGCCACGCCGCGGGCCGCGTGCACGCCGCAGCGGTTGGCGGAGGTGGCCCACGGCGGCGGCCGGGCCGCGGCCGAGCACGCGGAGGCCGGCGAGACGCTCTACTCCTGTCAGGCCACAGAGCTTCCGCGGGCCGTAGGCCGGGTCATCCCGATGCACGACGCCAGGCAGTACGTTGACGACGTTCGCTACGGCAACGCGTCGGTCTGGAGCGTAGGGCGGGGGATCCTCGTCGGTGCCTTCAACCAGTTCCAGGACCTCTCCCTCAAGCTCCCGGCCCGGCTCCGGATCCGCGGCGGCAACCGCTATCCGTTCCTGTTCGGGACCGCGGCCAAGGGCCCTGTGGAGAAGCTCGATCTGCAGCCGGGCGAATGGGTCCGGGTGAAATCGGCCGAGGAGATTGAGAAGACGCTGAACAGCAACTACCGCAACCGGGGCCTCTACTTCGACCGGGAGATGCTGCGGTACTGCGGGAAGGTGGTGCAGGTGCACCACCGCGTCAACCAGATCATCGACGAGCCGACCGGCAGGATGATCACGATGAAGACGCCCTGCGTCATCCTCTCCGATGTGGTCTGTATGGCCGACTTTCACCGCAGCTGCCCCCGCAAGATCTACGCCTACTGGCGCGAGATCTGGCTGGAGCGCGTCCCCGAGCCCGTCCGGAGATGAGCCGACCTCCTGGCCGATGACTTCCTGGCTTGTCGGGCGTCTCTACTGTCGTCTCAATCGCTGAGGTAGTGGAGGCGGACATCCCAATGCCAGAACTCCTGATCGACTTCATCACTTCGCTCGATGGCTATGCGGCGGCCGAGGGCTGGCCGGGCTGGTGGGGGCTGGAAGGCCCCGAATACCTGGCCTGGCTGGGAGAGCAGCCGGAAGCGGACTACACGGTTTTGATGGGGGCGGCCACCTACCGGCTCATGTCGGGGTTCGCCGCCGGGGGCGAGCCGGGCACCGATGGCCTGGCGGCCATGCAGAAGGTCGTCTTCTCGACGACGTTGAGTGAGCCCCTGTCCTGGGCCAACACGCAGCTCGTGACGCAGGACCCGATCGAGGCCGTGCGCGAGATGAAGGAGAAGGCCGCCAAGCCGATGCGCACCATCGGCAGCCTGACCCTGTGCCGTTCCCTGCTGAAGGCCGGTCTCGTGGATCGCTTCCGCGTGGTCGTCTTTCCCGTCATCACCGGCAGCACCGGCCGGGAACGCATCTACGACGGCTATCCCGATGTCGCCCTGGAGATGACCGGCAGCCGCACCTTCGATGGCCGCATCCAGCTCCTGGAGTACGTCCCGACGATCCTGGCTCGTTAACGGAACGTCACGCGGGCCGCTTCCTGCCGGCCCTGGGCGAAACCGGCCCGGGCCGCGGGGATGCGGGTGGCTGGATCCATCTGGTTCGTGCCCATCGCGGCTTGGGATTCGGCGTCCGGGGTGATCACCTCGACGCGACTGCCCTGCTCGCGCAGGCCCTCGACCTGGCTGGCCAGGTCCGCGCCCGGTAGCCGGCGCAGGCCCTCGAACTGGCCTTCAGGTGGTGTCTGGCTCCGGCCACCGAAGGGCGAGAGCACGACGACGTTGGCGTAGCCCACGGCCAGGTCGGCGTTTTCGTTGGAGCGGACGCCGCCGTTGATGTAGTGGGTGCCGTTGATGCTGTGCGTGGGGACCAGGCCGGGCAGCGCGGTGCTGGCGGTGACCGCATCCACCAGATCGACCCCGGAATCACGGTCGAACGCAACCAGCTCGCCGGTGTGCGCGTTGAGGGCGACCACGATCATCGGCCGGTCCGGCCATTCCGGGCCGGGCAAGCGGGCGGCGACCAGGGCGCGCCGCTGCGGTCCCGCCACTGGTCCGAGGGCGGGGTCGCTCTCCAGCCCGAACGCGCCCATGGCCCGCTGCAGCTCGGCGGCCGAGGTGGCGGCGGCACCGATGGCCCGCATCCGCTCGTACACCGGGGTCATCGGGCGGGACGGCGGCCGTTCCCGGTTCGGCCCGGCCGGTTGAGCCGGCCCGGACAGCACCGAGGCCAGCAGTTCGGCCGGCGGTCGTCCGCTGCGCACCTGCGCGGCCGCAGTGGCCCCGGCCGAGGTGCCGATGACCAGATCGGCGGCCTTGGTCAGATCGAGACCGGCTTCGGCCAGGCCCGCGATGACACCGATCTGCCACGCGTTCCCGGCCGCCCCGCCACCACCGAGAACCAGAGCAACGTTGTGAACCATCCGCCCATTGTGACCGCCCGCGGATGGGACCTACGCCGCGCGGGGGCGGCGTCGAGACAAACTCGGAGGACTACCGCCCCTCCGGCTGGTTACGGCTTCGCGAAGGCTGCTCACAGGACGCCGAGTATCAGGCGGACGGCCCGGTCGACCTCTGCGGTCTCGACGGCATCAAGGCGGCCGGCGAAATCACCGAGCCGGGTCGCGTCGACGGCACGCATCTGATCGACGAGCACGCGGGTCCGTGTTCCATCCGTGTCGATCTCGGGCCGGAAGACAGCGCGCTGCGCGCTGGTCGAGGTCGGGGCCACGATCAGCGTGGACAGCGGAATCCGATCGCTCTGAATGGCCACCGCATACCTGGGGCCACGCTGTTCATGCCCGGCCGCGTCTTTCGCGGGCCGCAGCCGGTAGAGGTCACCACGCACTGATGTCGTCCAGCTCTTCGTTCACGGCCTTGATCTCGGCCAGGTCGTCCGGATCTTCCCGCAGCCTCTCGGCGTCGCGGGCGGCCTCCGCGTACAGCCGGGCGGTGTACTGGGCATGGATGAGCTCGCGAATCGCGTCAGACAGGTTCCCGCCCTCAGCCAACTGGCGGAGTTCAGCCATTGTCTGTTCGTCAGCACGGAAACTGATGGTCACCGCTGTCATACGACCATTGTAAGACAAGCACTTCGAAATTGGCTCGCTCCTGGGCCCTGGGCCGTTGGATAATGTCGGCATGAGCCTGAAGGTGGCGGCGGTGTGCGTGTTCTGTGGCAGCAACCGGGGCGCCAACGGGGCGTATGAGCAGGCGGCGCGGGAGGTTGGGCGACTGCTGGCCGAGCGGGGCATCCGGCTGGTGTACGGCGGAGCCAGCACAGGGCTCATGGGTACCGTCGCTGACGCCGCGCTCGGCGCGGGCGGGGCGGTGACCGGGGTGATGCCACGCAGCCTGGCCGGGGCGGAGCCGCCGCACGGCGGGCTCAGCGAACTGCGCCTGGTCGGCGGCATGCACGAGCGCAAGGCCCTCATGGCCGAGCTGTCGGACGCGTTCATCGTGCTGCCGGGCGGGCTCGGGACCTTGGAGGAGGCGTTCGAGGCGGTCAGCTGGACGCAGCTGCGCCTGCAGGACAAGCCAACCGGGTTCCTGAACGTCAACGGGTTCTTCGCGCCGACCATGGAACAGCTCGACCTCATGGTCACCGAGGGGTTCGTCCGCCGCGAGCACCGCGACGGGATCTACTTCGACGACCAGCCGGACCGGCTGCTGCAGCGGCTGGCCACGTTCGAGCCGCCGGACCTGCACAAGTGGATCGACCGCGACCTCCGCGCCAGCTGAACCGGCCCGGTCTTGATCGATGGAGCTTTACTACCCCTATAACACAATGCCGTTTAGCTTATTTCGGTCTTGGTCCAGACGATCAAGGCAACGGCTGCGCCGGGGCACCCCCTCCAGCACAAGCCCCCAGTGGCCCCGCCTCATCGGTCACCACCGCACCACCCACCACAAGATCCATCCTGGGGGTGCGTTTGCAGTCGTATGGGCCTGCAGATTATTAACTCGCTGGTTTGGTGGCTGGGGGGAGTGTGATGCCGTGGGTGGTGGCGTAGGTGTGCAGGTCGTTCAGGGTGTGCAGGGGTGCGGGTGCGGGGGTGGTGGTGGCCAGGCGGGGGCCGAGGATGGCGTGGATGTCGCGGATGGCTTTGCTGATGGTGGTGGGGTCGGTGCCGAGCTGGGCGGCGATGACGTGACGGGGCAGGGACAGGTGCTGGGTCAGGGCGGTGATCAGGAGGCAGCCGGTCAGGTCCAGGCGGCGGTTCTGGCCGCCGGCGCCGGGGCGGTTGCGGCGGGGGCCGCGGGAGCGGTAGCGGTGGTAGTCGCGGCGGGCGTGCCAGCCGGGTTGCGCGGCGGTGGCCAGGGCTGTCAGCTGGGTGCCGGTCAGGCCGGTCAGTGCGGGGTGGGCCAGCCAGTGCAGGTTGAGCAGGGGCCGGGCGGCGGGCGGCGGGGTAGCCGGGACCGGTGGCGGGAGGGGCTGGGGGGCCAGGGTGTAGTTCCATTCGCCGTGCCAGTCGTGGCGGGCCAGCGGCAGGGCGTTCATTACCGGGCCGGGGATTTTGACGCCCTGGGGGTAGCGGCCGGTGTCGAGTGCGGCGGTGACGGTTAACCCGGCGCGGGTGGTGGTCGCGGCGATGGTGTTCACGGCGACCTGGTGGCTGGACAGGGGACGGCCCCGCCAGTTCATGGTGATGTGGGCGAACAGCCGGTGCTCGATCTTGTTCCACTTGGAGGTGCCGGGCGGGAAGTGGCAGCAGGTGATCTCCAGCCCGGTTTCGGCGGCCAGGTCCGCCAGCCCGGCTTTCCAGCCCCGGGTCCGGTAACCGTTGGAGCCGCCGGCGTCGGCGGTGACCAGCAGCCGCCGCGAGCCCGGGTAGGCCGCCGCCCCGGCGCCGTGCCACCAGCGGCGGATCGATTCGATCGCGAACGCGGCGGTGTCGTGGTCCGTGCCCACGTTCACCCAGCCGGTGTTGGCGGCCAGGTCATAGATGCCATAGGGGATGGCCCGCAGGCCATCGGGATCGGGGAAATCGTGATCGGCCACCGCGGCCGGCTCCCCGGCCGGCCGCCAGATGCGGCCGGCGTTCTGGTACTGGCCGATGAGCTCTTTTTTCTTGGTGTCCACGCTGATCACCGGGTCCCCGGCGTCCTGATGATCGCTGGCCTGGGCGCTGATATAGCGGAACTGGCCGTCCCGGTCCGGATGCTGCTTGCCCTCGATCGTGCGGGCGTTGCCCTGCAAGCTGAACCCTTGCTCTTTCAGCAGGTCACTGACGGTATCAGCGGAGACCTTATGGCCCTGGGCGGTCAGCTCCCCGGCCAGCGTGCGGGCCGATTTGGTGGTCCACCGCAGCGGCGACATCGGATCGCCGCGCTCATCCGGCTCGACCAGCGCCAAAAGCGCCGGCACCAGCCGCGGATCGATCTCGGCGGCTCGTTTGCGGCCCCCGCCCGGCCGGCGGGCCCGCCCCAGCGGTTCGGTCCCGGCCTCCAGTTCCCGCACACCCAGCGACACCGTCGCCTCCCGGACCCCCGCCGCCGCGGCGACCAGCCGGATCCCGCCATGGCCCAGAGCGCGGGCCTCGGCCCCTAAAAGCAGCCGCCGCTGCCGCTCATCCAGATGCGGCAAGATCGTCCCGAACTTCGCCGCCAGCATCTCCCTCGTCACCGCCATGACGCCCATACCACCCCACAATGCCCGAACCAGCGAACCCACGGGTTAATACGAGACAGCTCCTATCCGCTGACTATGCACCCGCAGAATGGATCATGAAACTTCTGTGACTCCTGAGGCTCCGCCGCCGATCCCACCGGCCCCACCGGCCTCACCGGCCCGCGGCCTCACCGGCCCGCGGCCCCACCGGCCCATCCAAGCCTGTCCACCCACCAGCCCCAACCGTCACGGGACGCGTGAGCTGACCGTCGGCTCCCGGCCCGCCGAAGCCATTTCCTCGGCATGCCATTAACCAGGAAAGCTGGCGAATACCGGACCCGGGTATCGTAAATAAATGGCTCGGTAATACTGCCCCTGGGTACCAATACTGCACCGGGGTACCCCATCCAGCAGGGATTTCCATACCGCCGCCGGGTATCCGCTATACCCCTGACGGGTTTGTTTTCGCAGCTCAAGGTCACGGCAAGGTCATATTTCCGGCCTTAATGGTTGCCCTGTCACTGGCTAATGCTTTAATTCAATCGACGCGGTCATCAATTCCTGGCCCGCGGACGGGGCTTGCTTACGAAGGAGTACCGGGTGATCACCAGCGAGGCGGTGCGGGTGGCGCTGACGGCTGTGTTCGCCGCGGTGTGCGTCTGGTACCTGGTGATCTTGTGCCGGGTGGTGACCCGGCTGTCCCGCAAGCTGGCCGTGATCAGCATCGGCCTGCACGTGCTGATGTGCCTGGCCATGATCAGCATGGTGTGGCCCTGGGGCACCCGGATCCCGGTCATCGCCCTGGTCACGGTGTTCACGGCCGGCGCGGCCTGGTTCGCCGGGCTGGCGTTGTTCCGGGTCCGAGAGGCCGGCCACGCCCTCGGCCACGCGGCCGGGCGGTTCGCGGGCTGGTATCAGGCCGGGATGATGGGGGCCATGGTCTGGATGGCCGTGGCCATGTCCGCGGCCACCGCCCCGGCCGGGCTGCTTGCGGCGGGCGCCGCGGGCGCCGCGGGCCAGGCCTCCTCCGGCGGCATGTCCGGGATGAGCGGCATGAGCGGGATGAGCATGGGCGCCTCCAGCACCTCTGGCACCGTCGGCACCTCGGCCACCCTGTCCGCCCTGACCCTGGGTCACCCGCTGGGCTGGGTGGGCACGGTGTGCCTGGCCCTGTGCGTGGTGTTCTTCGCGGCCGGGGCCTGGTTCGCGGTCGCGGCCCTGCGGGCCGTGGCCGCGCCCGACCTGGCCGGGCACCGGACCGGTTCCACGGTGCACGACGGCATGGGGGCCCTGATGGCCGCGGGGATGGGCGTGGCCCTGCTGGCCATGGCCTGAGCGCGAATCAGTGACCAAGGAGAGGTGAGACCGTGAGTTCAGCCTGCGACAAAACTGGTTCGCGCTGGCGCCGCCGGATCAAGGTCACCGCCGCCTCCACCGGCGGGTTCCTGGCCGCGGGCCTGCTGTTCGCGGCCGCGGCCTCGGCCCACGTGAAGGTGTCCGGGATCGACGCCGTCCAGGGCGGCTCCGGAGTGATCACGTTCCGGGTGCCGTCGGAGTCCGACACCGCCTCCACCACCGAACTGCGGATCACGTTCCCGGCCAGCTACCCGTTCACCGAGGTCGACACCCAGCCCAAGGCGGGCTGGAAGGCCACCGTGACCACCAAGCCGCTGAAGCACCCCCTGAAGGACGACGACGGCGACACGATCACCAGCTACGTGTCCCAGGTCGACTTCAAGGCCCTGAACAAATCAGCGGCCATCCCGCCCGGTCAGTTCGACATGTTCAACCTGTCGGTCGGCACGTTCCCCAAGGTGCCGAGCATGTCGTTCGCGGCCCTGCAGACCTACAGCAACGGCCAGCAGGTGAACTGGGACGAGCAGTCGGCCAACGGCGCCGAGCCCGAGCATCCGGCCCCGGTCCTGCAACTGGCCTCGGCCGCCGGCAGCCAGCCCACCACGGCCAGCACGCCCCAGGCCACGGCCGCCACCTCCAGTAGCACTCCGGCCTGGCCCGGCATCGTCGGCCTGATCGCCGGGGTGCTGGCCCTGCTGGTCAGCGTGGCCGTGCTGGTCAGCAACCGGGCCCGGGCCAAGGCCACCCCCTCGGCGTGACCACCCGGGCCACCCAGGCCACCCGGGCCACCCAGGCCACCCGGGCCACCCGGGTCACCCGGGTCACCGGGGCCACCCGGCCCGGCCTGCGCATCCTGGCCCGGGTGCTGGTGCTGCTGGGCACGGTGCTGGTCCCCAGCACCGTGCTGGCCCAGGCGGCCGGTGCGCACGCGGTCCTGGTCAGCAGCAGCCCCGTGGACGGCTCCCGGGTCAATCGCGAACCGGCTCAGGTCCGGCTGACCTTCGACGAGGAAGTCGGCCTGATCTCAGGGGCCGAGCAGGTCATCTCCACCACCGGCCTGCGCGCCGACACCGGTCACGTCAGCCAGGCCGGCGGCGGCCGTACGATCGTGCTGCCGCTCAAGCCGCACCTGCCCCGGGGCACCTACTCGGCGACCTGGCGGGTGGTCTCGGCCGACACCCACGTGGTCTCGGGGTCGATCACGTTCGGCATCGGGGTCACCCCCGGGGCGGGCGCGGCCGCGCCCCCGGATCACACCCGCCCGCTCGACGTCACCGCCGACGTGGCCCAGGGCCTGGTCTACGCGGGCGTCGTGCTGCTGGCCGGGGTGCTGGCGGCGGCCCGGCTGCTGTGGCCGTGGGCCCTGACCCGGCGCCGGGTGTACCGGCTGGCCTGGACCGGCTGGGCCGCCCTGCTGGCCGGGTCGGCGGCGGCGTTCCTGCTCCAGGGTCCCCGGGCCGACAACCAGGGCTGGGGCGCGGTGCCGCGCCTGCACGGCGCCGGAACCACGCTGACCTCCACCTTCGGCCAGGAACTGCTGGCCCGGGCCGGCCTGCTGATCCTGGTCATCCCGCTGCTGGCCCGGCGCGCCCGCCAGGGCCTGCGCCGGCCCGTCGAGGACGCCATCCGCGGCCTGGCCGGGGTGGCCCTCCTGACCTCGGTCGCCGTCACCGGCCACGAGGCGGTCGGTTCCGGAGTCGTCCTGGCCCTGCCCGCCGCGGTGCTGCACCTGGCCGCCATGGCCGTCTGGCTGGGTGGCCTGGTCCTGCTGGGCCTGGTGGTGCTGCCCGGGCTCAGGGTCGGCCAGCACACGCTGGCCGAGGCCCGGCTGCCGCGCTGGTCGGTGACGGCCTACTGCTGCGTGGTGGTGCTGGCCATCACCGGTGAGTACATGGCGTCACGGCAGATCAGCCCGCTGGCCGCGTTGTGGTCGACCCGGTACGGGGTGCTGCTGCTGATCAAGACGGCCCTGGTCGCGGTGATGCTGGCCACCGCCTACCTGGCCCAGCGCCTGCTGGCCTCGCCCCCCACCCCAGCCGAGACCCCCACCCCGGACGGGCCCGACGTCATCCGGGCCGTGCGCCGCAGCGTCCGGATCGAGACCGCGATCGCGGCGCTGGTGGTGGCGGTGACCGCGGTCCTGGTCTCCGAGCCGCCCGCCAGCGGTAGCTACGGGCCGCCGGTGACCGTGGCCGCCCCGCTGGGCGCCGACCACGTCAGCGTGCACATCAGCCCCACCCGCCGCGGTCCGCAGGCCATCATGATCGAGGTCCTGAACCAGGCCGGCGCCCCGGCCGCGGCCTCCTCGGTCACCGCCTCGCTGTCATCTCCGCAGGTCTCCGCGCTGAACCTCACTCTGCGCAAGAGAACCAGGGACGGCTCCGAGTGGGCCAGCCGGGCCGCGGTCGCCCCGCTGCCGGGGGTGTGGACGCTGACCATCAACGTCTCCCTCGGCGCCGCCGAGGCCTACACCACTTCGGTCCGCTACCAGGTCTGGTGACCGGCCGCCGGCTCAGGACCCACTGGACGATCCGTACTGGATCGGCACCTTGATCGTCTGCGCCCTGGCCCAGCGCGACCCGGTCAGCTGCCAGACGGTCAGCGTGCCGCCGGTCCCGGCCAGCGCCTGCGCCGGGCCGCCCGGCGGCAGCGCCAGGGCCACCGCCCGGCCGGTGGGCAGGGTCGGCAGGGTGCGCCACGCCGCGCCCGGACCGGTGACCGTCTGTGCCCGCCCGCCGGACGTGATGACGGCGAGGTCATTGTTTTTACCGAAGGTCACGGACTGGGGTTCCGCGGAGCCGATGCTGAGCACGCCGGACCGGCTCCAGGAGCCGTCCGCTCCCCGCCAGGCCGCGACCAGGCTGGTTCCGGCCTGGAGGACCGCCACGTCGCCGGTGGGGGTCCGGGTCAGCCGCACCACCCGGACCGGCTGGCCGAGCAGGGAGGCCGGCAGCGTGGGCGCGTCCGCCCGCCAGCCCGACCCGGTCCGCGCGAAGATCCCGACCGTGCCCGCGTCGGAACAGGTCCCCGCCACCAGCGGCGTCCCCGTCGGCGTGTAACCCACCGCCGTCACCGCCGTCAGCCCACACGAGGTCGCTGCGGCCAGGGCGTTCTTCGAGGTCAGGGTGGACCAGGTGACACTGCGCGGGGCCAGGACGCTGATCGTGTTGTCCTGGCCGTCCGCGATGAGGTGACCATCAGGCGCGGCGGCCAGGGCGTCCGGGTGACCGGCCAGCCCCGCCTGTGGTGCGCTGGTCGTCCAGCTCTGGCCCCCGTCGGCAGTGTCGGTGATGGGGGAAAAGGTCAGGTCGATGCTGGGCCGGATCCCGGCCGTCAGCGTGGCCCCGCGTGCGGCCAGGATGAGGGCGCCGTTGGTGGCCACGTCCGGTGGGGTGTGCAGGGCCCAGCGGGTAGCGCCCGCCGGGCGGGTGAATAGTTCCCAGAACTGGTTCGGCCCCGCCGCCGCCCCCATCGGCAGCGTGGCCCAGGTGGCCCCGGTGGTCGCGGTCGACGTGATCATCGACAACGGCGCCGGCGTGGACGCCTCGGCCGCCTGATGCGCGGGCGCCTTCGGTGCCGCGCTGCCCCCGCAGGCCGCGGTCAGCGCGACCACGCCCGCGGCCAGTACACACCCAATGACCCGCCCGCTCCTGACCCCCCGCTGGCCTGCGGCACCCGGGTCGCCCCAGGCAAACCGTCTGCCCCAGGCAAACCGTCTGCCCCAGACATCCCGTCCGTCCCATACATCCCGTCCGTCCCAGACATCCCGTCCGTCCCAGGTAGCCCGCCCGCCCCAGGCACCTGGCGCACCCCGCAAAACCCGCGCGTCCCAAAAGCCCCGCCCGCCCCTCACGAGGCGGCCAGGGTCTTGTTGGCCGCCTCGGCCAGTTCGGTGGCGAACGAGGACTGGGTGGCCGCTGTGCCCGGACCCGGGTCCATGTCCAGTTCCTCGGTCAGCTGGCCCCGCTGGTTGATCACGTAGGCGATGTCGCTGTGGCCGAGCATGGCCCCGGCCGGCAGGGTCTCGGCGGGCACGCCGTACTCCTTGTAGACCTTGCGCAGGGTGGCCGGGTTGTCGCTGGACAGGTACTCCCAGTTCGGCGTGCTGGCCAGGCCCTCCTGCCGGTCGAACGCCTGAATATAAGCGGGCTGGTTATACAGCGGGTTGTTGTTGACCGCGACCAGCTTCACGTGCGGGTTGTGCTCGCCCAGC
>DATDIH010000305.1:0-3745 GCA_036521155.1 Streptosporangiaceae bacterium | reverse complement strand
CGCGCCGACGTCGATGTAGTAGCCGGAGCCGCGGCGCAGGTACTTCATGAACAGGCCGGAGCCGTCCTCGCCCCAGTCGTGGTCGAACCCGGCCTTCTCCAGCCGTTCGTAGAAGTCGCGGTCCCGCTCGTGCATCTGCTCATACAGCGGGATCTGGAACACGTGCATGACCCGGTACGGGATCGAGGCGAAGATCAGGTCGGCCTTCTCGGTGGTGACCCCGCTGGCCACCGCCTCCTCGGAGTACAGGGCGGCCAGCCCGATCTCCATCAGCGCGTCCGAGCGGGCGATATGGGTGGAGGACCGCTGGACCATGGTCACGTCCGCGCCGACCTCCCACAGCGCGCCGCAGATGTCGAAGGCCGAGTTGTTGGACCCGATCACCACGCAGGTCTTGCCCTTGTACGCGTCCGGCCCGGGATGCGCGGAGGAGTGGTGCTGCGCACCGCGGAACGAGTCCTGCCCCTCGAAATTCGGGATATTCGGTTTACCAGACATGCCGGTGGCCAGGATCAGCTGGCGGGGACGGAGCACCACGGCCTGCCCATCGCGCTCGACGTTGACCGTCCACTCGCCGGTCTGGTCGTTGTACGAGGCGCTCTTGGCTTCCGTGTTCGGCCAGTAGTTGAGCTCCATGACCCGGGTGTAGGACTCGAGCCAGTCGGCGATCTTGTCCTTGGGTGAGAACACCGGCCAGTTGTCGGGGAACTTCAGGTACGGCATGTGGTCGTACCAGACCGGGTCGTGCAGGCACAGGCTCTTGTAGCGGCTGCGCCACTGGTCGCCGGGGCGGCCGCGCTTGTCGATGACGATGGCGGGCACGTTCAGCTGGCGCAGCCGGGCCGCCAGCCCGATGCCGGCCTGCCCGCCCCCCACGATCAGCGCGTACGGCTGCTCGGTGAAGCCCAGCTCGGTCGCTTCCCGCTCCCGGTCCTCCAGCCAGCTGCTGCGGTCGCGGTTGGCCCCGTGGTAGGTGCCCTTGGGCCGCTGCGAACCGTGCGGCTCCTCGTACCCCTTGAGCTCGTAGAGCGTGGTCAGCAGCGTCCAGGCTTGCGCGCCCCGACCGTCCGCTCCGGGCCGCAGCCGCAGGTGGCCGCGGCCCCGGCCGACCGCGGTCTCGAACTCGATCCAGGCCTCGATCACGCCGCCCGCCTCGGCGGGCTCCTCGCCGTCGGTGACCTTCCAGCCGGCGGGCTGCACCCGGGCCAGCGTGGCTTCGAGCATGGCGGCCACCTCGGCCCGGCCCTCGAACGTGCGGATGTTCCAGGTGAACGCGACCAGGTCCCGCCAGAAGCAGTCCTCGGTGAACAGGTCCTCAGCCGCGGCCGCTGCGTCGCCAGAAGAAAGGGCCTGATCGAACTGGGTCAGCCAGGTCTGCACGGCCGTGGCGGCCGTCGTGGCCTCGGTGGGGGGCGTGCTGGTCGTCATCGGCCGGCTCCCGTCGTCGCTGAGGGGTTCTGCGTCCCTGACCAGCCTCGCTCGGTCGCGGCGGGACGTCCACCCCCGGCGCCCAGCGTTGACGGGCCGTTGATTCGGCGTATAGACCCGGTCAGTAGGTTCGGTCGGCACTGAGCTCGGGGGTGAACGATGTTGATCAGCAATCTGGCCCAGTGGGAACCGGAGGACCACGAGCAGGTCGAGGAGCAGACCGTGGGTGGCCTGCTGCGCTGGGCCGCTACCGAAGCGCCGGACCAGACGGCGCTGATCGAGGGGGTGGCCGATCCGGCCGCCCGCCGCCGCTGGACCTACCGCCAGTTGCTGGCCGGGTCCGAGCAGGTAGCGCGGGCGCTGACCGCGCGGTTCCGGCCGGGTGAGCGGGTCGCGGTGTGGGCCAACAACATCCCCGAGTGGCTGCTGCTGGAGTTCGGCACCGCTTTGGCCGGTCTGACCCTGGTCACGGTCAACCCGGCGCTGCGGGAGACCGAGTTGCGGCACGTGCTCGCCGACAGCCAGGCCGCCGGGTTGTTCCTGCTCCGCGAGTACCGCGGCATCTCGATGGCCGACACGCTCGGCGGTGTGCGCGCGGACCTGCCGGACCTGCGTGAGGTGGTGTTCTTCGACGAGTGGGAGCGGTTCCGCGACAGCGGGGCCACGGACACCACGCTGGCGGGCGCCCAGCCGGGCGACCCGGCCCAGGTCCAGTACACGTCGGGCACGACTGGGCCGCCCAAGGGCGCGGTCCTGTCCCACCGCGGCATCGTCAACAATTCCCGGCTGTCCTACGGCCCGGCGATGGGCATGGTCCCCGGCGACGTGTTCGTCAACCCGATGCCGCTGTTCCACACGGCCGGCTGCGTGCTGGGCACGCTGTCGGTGGTGGCCACGCTGGGCACCCAGGTGCTGGTGCCGGCCTTCGACCCCGGGCTGGTGCTCGAGCTGACCGAGACCGAGCGCGGCTTCGTGTTCGGTGGCGTGCCGACCATGCTGGTGGCGCTGCTCCGGCACCCGGCGTTCGACCCGGCCCGGCTGACCTCGGTCCGGGTCGCGCTGTCGGGCGGGGCCGGGGTGCCGCCCGAGCTGATCCAGCAGGTGGAGTCGGCGCTCGGCGTGCCGTTCACGGTGATCTACGCCCAGACCGAGGCGTCACCCGGCATCACCATGACCCGGATCGATGACCGCCCGGATGACCGGGCCCACACCGTCGGGCGCCCGCTGCCGCGCACGGAGGTCAAGATCACCGACCCGGCCAGCGGGCGGACCGTGGCCCCGGGCGAGACCGGTGAACTGTGCACCCGCGGCTACCAGGTCATGCTCGGCTACCTGGGCGACGTCGCCCAGGCGGTGGACGCCGACGGCTGGCTGCACACCGGTGACCTGGCCATCATGGACGACCGCGGCTACTCCCGCATCGTGGGCCGCCTCAAGGAGATGATCATCCGCGGCGGGGAGAACATCTACCCGTGGGAGATCGAGCAGGTGCTTTCCACCCACCCGGACGTGATCGAAGCCGCGGTGGTCGGCGTCCCCGACTCCTACTGGGGCGAGCAGGTCGCCGCCGTCGTCCGTCTGCAGGGCGAGGTCACCGACGATGCCCTGGCCGCGTACTGCCGCGACCGGCTGGCCCGGCACAAGGTCCCCAAGCTCTGGCACCGGACCGATGCCCTGCCGCTGACCGGCTCCGGCAAGGTCATGAAGCACGTCCTGCGCGAGCAACTGGCCGGCCATCCCGCGGACTGACCCGCAATCCCGGACATAACACGCAAATAGGTGCCGATGAATGTGATCTGGATTACTCTCGGGCTAGCTACTCGAGAGGGGAGCTCGCCATGTGCAGAGGCGGTCGCCTGGTAGCAGACTTCACGGCCGGGGCCGGCACCCGGCCCGACGTGCCCGAAGAACTTGAAGAGCACTTGACCGTGACCGCGGACGAGTCGTGGGCGGTGTGGGCCTACAAGCTGGCCCGGCCGCAGGGCGAGCTGTTCATTCCGCTGACCGGCGGTCCGGGCTACCCGGCCGACGCCCGGGCGAAGTGCCGGCTCTGGGACGCCCACGATGCGCCCGAACCGCAGTGCTCCTGCGGTTTTCACGCCCTGTCCGACCGGAACCTGCCGGGGCTGCCCGTCCCGGGCCCCTTCGCGGTGCTGACCGTCGCGTTGTCCGGCCGGGTGCTGGCCTTCGACTGGCGCGGCCGGGGGACGCTGTGGCGGGCGGAGCGGCAGACCGTGGTCCGCGTCGAGCAGCCGGACTGGTCCGATCAGCCGACCGCGTCCGATTGGGCGGCCCGGTACGGCTGGGCGGTCCGGTC
>DATDIH010000304.1:0-2859 GCA_036521155.1 Streptosporangiaceae bacterium | reverse complement strand
CCGAGGAGGAGCGGGCGGTGCTGCTGACCCGGGAGCGGATCGCCCGGGCCGAGGCGGACGGCGCCGAGGAGCGGGTCGCCTTCCTGCTCCAGGCCGGTGACCTGGTGGCCGCGGCCCAGGACCGCCACGAGTTGCTCCAGCATGCCGCCCAGCTGGTCGTGCACAGCCTGGCCGACTTCTGCCTGGTCTTCCTGCCCGGCCCGGATGGGGTGCTGAGGGCCATCTCGATCGCCCACCGCGAACCAGGCGGCGGCGTCGCCTTCACCGACCTGCGCGGCGAACCGGTCCCGGCTCTCGGCACGTGGACCGTCAAGACCGCCTACATCACCGGATCGACCCATCTGGTCCGTGGCGCCGCGGCCCAGATGGCCGCGCACATCGAGAGCACCCCGGCGCTGAGTGACATCGTGGCCCAGATACAACCCGGGGACGTGCTGGTCGCGCCGCTTGTGGCCGGCTCGGAAGCGCTGGGGGTGCTGGCCGTCGGCCGCAGCGCCGATCACCCTGGTTTTGGGGACACTGACATCGCGGTGGTCGAGGAACTGGCCCGGCAGACCGCCGTGGGGCTGGTCAACGCGGCCACCTCGGCCCGCGACCACACCGTGGCCGAGACCCTGCAGCGATCGGTGCTGCCCGATTCGCTGCCCAAGATCCCCGGGCTGGACCTCGCGGTGCGTTACCTGCCCGGGACGGCCGACGTGGACGTGGGCGGCGACTGGTACGACGCGTTCCTGCTGGACGGCGGCCGGGTCGGGCTGGTCATCGGCGACGTGGTCGGGCACAACATCGGCTCGGCGTCGATCATGGGCCAGATGCGGCACCTGCTCCGGGCGTACGCGGTGGACCGGATGCACCCGGCTGACGTGCTGCAACGCACCGCCCGGGCCCAGGCCCAGCTGCTGCCCGACACGCTGGCCACGGTGGTCTACGCGTTGCTCGACCCGGCCACCGGAGAGCTGACCTACGCCAATGCCGGGCACCCGCCCCCGGTGTGGGCCACCGCGTCCGGCGGGTCCGGGTACCTGGACGACGCGCCCGGGGTGATGCTCGGTGCCCCGTACGATGGCGGCTTCGCCGTGGGCCACCAGACCCTGGACCCGGGTAGCAGCCTGATGTTCTACACCGACGGGCTGATCGAGGACCGGCGCCGGGACATCACCGACGGGCTCAGCGCCCTGGCCGGCGTGATGGCCAAGGTGATGGCCAGCCCCGCGCCGCTTAGCGCCGAGCTGACCTGCGCCGAGGTGCAGGCGGCCATGCTGGGTGAGACCCCGAGGGCCGACGACGTGTGCCTGCTCGCCATCCGGCTCACCGGCTTACTCCGGCGGGCCCGCTCATGGCCCGGCCCCGTGCTGCCGGAAAGGCTACATCCACGTTCACCAAGCGTTAGAAAGTTGACGGGACCCAAGACGAGACGGTCCTGTATCAGATATGACGGTTACGAAGCAGCGACGCAACGTAACCGGTAGTCAGGATCTCAATCATGACGTCACCTGCCACGGCCCGTCCCATGCTGACGCGCCTCTACGAATGGGGTGTGGTCGCAGACGTCCGGGGCCGGCCCCGGAAGCTGCCGGCTGGCGTGACCAACCGCGCGCTCCAGGCCCGGGCGCTGATGCTGGAAGCCCTGGGTGCCGTGCCTGGCGGGGTGCCCGCCACCGGCTGGGTTACCGAGCTGGATATTGCCGTCAACGGCTTCGACCGGCAGCAGACCTCGGTCCTGGTGATGCGGGAAGCGTCCGGGGCGGTGGTGTGGCTGACCGGTGGCGCCGACGGGTGATTACCGGTCTCCCCGAGCCGGTGCGACGGCACGCCCGAGCCCCCGATCTCGCGTGCTGTCGCACCTTCCAGAAGCTCTCGGCCTACTAGTGGTGGCCGCCGCCTCCGCCGCCTCCATCGTGACCTCCGAAGCCGCCATGACCGCCGTGCCCGCCGGACCCGCCGCCGTGTCCATGGCCGCCGGTACCGTGGCCGTGACCGCCGCCGTGGCTGCGGTAGCCCGGCGAGCCGGGCCACAGGTTGCCTTCGAACGCGTCCGCATCTCCCATGGGCGGTAGCTGGCCCGTCCGCCGCCGCCGGAGGGCAGCCGCCGAGATCCTGGCGGCCAGGAAAATCACGAGAATGACGATCACCCCGATGAACGTAACCACGGGCCCTCCCTGGGGGGTGCGCTGACGCCCTCAGCGTAGGCCGGGCCGCCTTCCGCGTCGATGACCCGGCCCGGCCGGCGCTTTTGCTCCGGCCGTTACCCTCAGCGCTCGGCGTAGTCAGGCTTCTGGAACGGCCAGGCTTCGGCCAGCCAGCGGCGGACCAGATCGTAGAGGGGCTTGTCCAGGCCGGCGTGATCGGCCCGGACCCAGGAGCGCACGTCGACGTCGTAACCGCTGCGGCGAGGCGGATACAGGTACAGGCAGCCGATCACGTCGCCCGATGCCGGGTCGAGCACCGTGTAAGCGAACCCGGTCCGGTCGGCAAAGTCCCGGGCGTGCTTGGCCAGGTCGCCGGCATTCTCCTCCAGCGACATGGGCCTGGGCCACGTCCGGTCCGCGAATCCGGGTGTCGCCCGGATGTGGTCGATGCTCGATGTCCAGGCGGCATGATCAGCCAGGTTGTGCTGGACGTCGAGCGGCTCGATCACGAACAGCTCGCTGCGCAGCCCGGCCGGAACAGTGAAATCGTCGGGGACCAGCGGTGGGGAACTCACCCGTATCACGCTACTGACCACGTCCCGGGGCCGTGCTCACCTCAGCATGATGCGCTCACCGCCGACGTCGGCGATGATCTCCAGCCGGCCGCCGAGGGCCTGCACGTATGCGGCGAGCGTCCGGACCTCGGTGGCGCCCGGCTCGGCCCGCTCGA